>NZ_JBITJV010000031.1:0-113561 GCF_044460385.1 Streptomyces sp. NPDC050121
CTTTCGGCTCCGGGTAAGTCATTCGGCCCAGGAATACTCTCCGAATTCCTCCCAGCTCAGCCGGGAATACATCAAGGCGCTTCCATGGCGCACTCGGCCCACACCGTCTTGCCGACGGGCCGCTCCGCCACGCCCCACGTCCGCGCCAGCACCCAGACGAGGATCAGACCCCGGCCGCCCTCCTCCTCCGGGTCGGTGACGATCCACAGTTGCCGGTCCCCGCGGGTGTCGCTCACCTCGACACGCAGCGTGTCGTCCGCGAGCAGCAGCAGCCTCAGCTCGAAGTCCCGGCCGGGCACACGTCCGTGCGTGACGGCGTTGGCGGCCAGCTCCGCGACGACCTGCTGCGCGGTGAGCCGGCGGGCCAGGCGGGCACCGCGCGGGGTGGAGCTGAAGCGCAGGGCCAGTTCACCGCGAGGAGCGTTCCGGGTGGAGATCTGGGTGGAGATTTCAGAGTTCACCTGACTCAGCGTGGCCGGTTGTATCTACCCTGGCCAGGGGCGACTTGGCGACTCTGTGTAGCCGTACGGCTGCGGTGGGGCGGGCGTACGGGTCGTCGGTCCTGACCAGGTAGATGTGAGGGCGGTGGCGTGAGTGACGGATGAGCGCAGGCCGGAGACACCGGCGGAGGCCGACGGGACGACGGGGCTGCTGACAGCCCTGGGCAAGATGATGAAACGGCTCCGGGAGCGCAAGGGGCTGACACAGAAGGAGTTCGGGCAGATGGTGGGCTACGGCCCCGATGCCATCTCGTCCATGGAGCGGGGCGTGCGGACCATCCGACCCGAAGTCCTGGAACAGGCGGATGGGCTTCTGGACGCGGACGGCTTGCTCAAGGACGCGATCCCGGAGGTCCGGGAGGCGATGAGCAAGGTTCGCACGCGGCATCCCGAGTGGTATCGAGGCTATGCGGCCATGGAGGCGGAGGCGGTGGAGCTCCACCAGTACTCCATCAACGCGGTGCATGGACTGCTCCAGACCGAGGCACATGCCCACGCGGTGTTCGCCAAACGGCGTCCCTTCCTCGACGAGGAGACGATCGAGAAGCGGGTGGCTGACAGGCTCTCGCGGCAGCAGCTTTTCAGCCGTCGGCCCGCGCCTGTTGTCAGCTACGTGATCGAGGAGGTCGTTCTTGACCGGCCGATCGGCGGACGGGAAGTTCACGCGGTGCAGTTGCAGCGCCTGCTGACGGTCAGCCATATGCAGAACGTGGAAATCCAGGTGATGCCGACCAGGGTTGAGGAACACCCCAGCCTAGGCAGCGCGTTCAACCTCCTGACCCCCAAGAAGCACTCACAGGTGGCCTACACAGAAGCGCAGGGATACCCCCGACTGATCACCGACCCGGAAGAGGTCAGGATGATCGCCGACCGCTATGGGATCATGCGGGCGATGGCCCTCCCGCCCAGGGAGACCCGCACGTTGATCGAGAAGAAGCTGGAGGAGCTATGAACAGCAAGGACCTCGCCTGGTTCAAGTCCAGCTACAGCGACGGCGAAGGCGGCGATTGTGTGGAAGCCGCCTACACCTGGCGCAAGTCGACGTACAGCAGCGGCGGGGGCGGCGAGTGCCTCGAAGTCGCCGCGTGCCCGCACACCGTGCACATCCGCGACTCCAAGACACCCACCGGCCCTCACCTCACCTTCTCCTCAGCTTCCCCGTGGGGGGAATTCCTTTCCTACGCGGTCGCCTTCTCACGGAGTTTCGCGAGCACCGACAGCCTGTCCTCCGCGTGAATTCGCCGGGTCGTGACCCGGTCCGGATAACACCGCAGGAACATGTTGGTGAAGTGGCTTCCGTAGTGGAGGGACTCCTCGTCCCCCGATTCCGCTGAACCCAGCGGACGCGCCACCGCCTGGAAACTCGGCTCGTGGAAGTACGCGAACGCGTACCGTTCCTTGTCGGCGAGTTTCACCTTGTGCGGGGTGGAGAGGAGTTCCCCTCCGGTGATGAACTGGAGCAGGTCGCCGGGGAACACGGTGAATGTGCTCGGCACCGGTTTCACGTAGGTCCAGTGGTCGTCGTCTTCGAAGACGCCTGCCGCGCTCTCCTCGGGCAGCCAGTTGCGGTTGCGGGCCTCGCCCTCGATCGGCGGCCGGATGTACAGGGCCTGGCCGACCTCGTCCTGCGTGGCGATGACGAGGAGTCCGTAGTCGGTGTGCGCGCCGATGCCCCGGTCGCTCGTGGCGGACGCGGACGGGAAGCGGAGCACCCGCATGTGGTGCCAGCCGTCGTCGGTGAGGCGGGTCAGCGCGTCGATGTCCTGGCCCAGACCAAGGGCCGTGAGCTGGAGGATCCGGTGGCCGAGGCTGCCGGACTGGTCCATGTAGGCGTTGACGGCCTGCCGGTAGTGCTGGCTCGGCCAGGGCACCGGTCCGTGGCAGGGCCAGTTCTCGGCGACCCGGGGGTCGTCGAGGGGGACGTCCTTGGTGACCGTGAAGATCTCGGAACCGTCCTGGACGCCGTCGGTCACCTCCTCGCCGGAGGCGACATAGCCGCTGTAGGAGAGATCGCTGACGAATTCGGATTTTTCGGCGAGTGGAAGAGTGAAGTACTTCCTGCTTGCCGCGTAGGCGTTGGCTACGACGGTTTCCTGGGCGGGTTTCATGGCCACCTGGTAGATGCCGTCCCGTTGCCAGGATTTAACCATTCGCCGCCCGAGTTCTATGTCCTCGGCTAAGCCGGTCACGCGCTCGGGAATGTCGAAAGTAACAAGGTCGCTCATTGAGGAACTCCTTGCACAAAAAAGGAGGCGAGCGGTCAGGCCGCCTCCTTATCGGGGTTTGAGCATGAACATTAAAGTACCTGTCATGAGGCCGTCAACGGCTAACCGGAAGTAACAATTCGTGATCTTTAAGCGCTCACCGCTACCGCGTAGAACCCGAGAATGAAGGCGGGCCCAACGGGTCCTCCCGCAGTACCGGAGGGTTCCTCAGCGCCGTCTCGTACGCCCTCCGCTCGAACGCGAACGGGCCGATCGGCAGCTCGCCCCACTCCTCGCGTTCGGGCTGCTGGAAGGCGGACCAGGTGACCGTCGTGGAGGTCGTCCCGACACGGGCCATCAGCGCCCAGCACTGCCAGAGGCCGCAGGAACAGCCGAGGAGGGGAGTCCGGTCGGCCGCGTCCAGGAAGTGGTTCCCGGTGAAGTCGAGGACGCCCAGACCGTCGTGCTGACGCCAGATCAGCTCGGCCGACTCCCGCTCCTGTTCCTCCTCCTCGAACTGGTCCTCCAGTTCCGGTCGCCACAGCTCACGCGTCGCCCGCGCCGTCAGCGCGCGCAGGTCCGTGCCGTCGACGCGGATGCCCCAGACGAGGGCGGTCGGGTGGTCGGCCCAGGGGTAGTGGAAGAACTCGATGCCGCTCATGCCGTCCGTGCCGCTCACGCCGCTCACGCCGCTCATGCCGTTCACGAGCGGCATGCTCCCTGGTCCGGGGGCCGTCCGCGAATCCTTTAGTGCTGCGCGTACAGGCCCTCCACCTGGTCCGCGAAGTCCCGCATGATCGTCTCGCGGCGGAGCTTCATCGAGGGGGTGAGGTGGCCGGCGAACTCGGAGAAGTCCGTGGGGAGGATGACGAAGCGGCGGATCGACTCCGGGCGGGACACCAGCTTGTTGGCCTCGTCGACCGCGCGCTGGAGGACGGCGTTCAGCTCCTCGTCGTCGATCAGCAGCTCTGCCGGGACGGGGTGCTTGCCGTTCATCTGACGCCAGTGGGTGAGACCGTCGGGGTCGAGGGTGAGGAGGGCGGAGACGTAGGGGCGGCCGTCGCCGAGGACCATGGCCTGGGAGATCAGGGGGTGCGAGCGCAGCCAGTTCTCCAGGGGCGCGGGGGCGACGCTCTTGCCGCCCGCCGTGATGATCATCTCCTTCTTGCGGCCGGTGATCGTCAGATAGCCCTCGTCGTCGAGCTCGCCGATGTCTCCGGTGGCGAGCCAGCCGTCGGGTGCGGCGGGGACCACTCCCCCGGCCGACGGGTCCCAGTAGCCGCGCAGGACATGCTCGCCCGCGACGAGGATCTCGCCGTCCGCCGCTATGCGGATCTTCGTGCCGGGCAGCGGCCAGCCCACGGTTCCCAGGCGGGGCTTCAGCGGCGGGGTCACCGTGGTCGCGGCGGTCGTCTCCGTCAGGCCGTAGCCCTCGTAGATCTCGATGCCCGCGCCGAGGTAGAACGAGGACAGGCGGCGGCCGAGCGGGGAGCCGCCGCAGATGGCGTGGCGGACCCGGCCGCCCATGGCGTTGCGGATGCGGCGGTAGACGAGCGGGTCGTAGAAGGTGCGGGCGGCGCGCAGGGTGGCCGCCGGGCCGTGGCCGGTGCCGGTCTTCTGCGCCTCGACCGCCTCGCCGTAGCGGCGAGCGACGCCGACCGCCCGGTCGAAGGAGGTGACCCGGCCGCCGGCCTCCGCCTTCGCACGGGCGGTGTTGAAGACCTTCTCCAGCATGTACGGGATGGCGAGGAGACAGGTGGGTCTGAAGGCCGCCAGGTCCGGCAGGAGGTCGTCGGACTTGAGGCTGGGCGCGTGGCCGAGGCGGACGCGGGCGCGGATGCAGGCGATGGCGACCATCCGGCCGAAGACATGCGACATGGGGAGGAAGAGGAGGACGGAGAGGTCCTCGCCCTTCGACTTGAAGACCGGGTAGAGCAGTTCGATCGCGTTGTCGACCTCGGCGAAGAAGTTGCCGTGGGTGAGCGCGCAGCCTTTGGGGCGGCCGGTGGTGCCGGAGGTGTAGATGAGGGTGCACAGGGTGTCGGGGACGAGCATCCCCCGGCGGATCTCCACCTCGGCGTCCGGGACATGCTCGCCCGCCTCGATCAGCCGGTCCACGTGCCCCTTCTCCATGACCCAGAGGTGGTGGAGGTCGGGCAGCCGGTCGAGTTCGGGGCCGAGGGCGGCCGCCTGGCCGGCGGTCTCGGTGACGAGGGCGACCGCGCCGGAGTCGTGCAGGATCCAGCGGGTCTGGAAGACGGACGACGTCGGGTAGATGGGGACGGTGACCAGGCCCGCCGCCCAGGCCGCGAAGTCGAGCAGCGTCCACTCGTACGTCGTGCGGGCCATGATGGCGAGCCGGTCGCCGGGCACCAGCCCCTCCGCTATCAGCCCCCTGGCCACCGCGTGGACCTGGGCGGCGAAGCGCTCGGCCGTGATGTCCGTCCAGTCGCCGTCCTTGTCCTTGCGGCTGACGACCACCGCCTGGGGGGCGGCGGCCGCGTTGTCGTAGGGCAGGTCGGCGAGCGAGCCGTAGGTCACCGGGCGCGCCAGCGCCGGAACGGAGGCCTCCCGTACCGCGCCGTCCAGCCGTCGCGTCTCGGGTTCCACGAGGGCGGGGGGAGCGTCGAAGTCGGCGGAGACGTATGCCGAGCCGGCGGCTGAGTACGGGGTGGACACGGGCGGCTCCCTGAGCGTGCAGCGAGAAAAACTGCTTGCTGCATGACGTACGTGCTTCGCGCACCGAGGCGTTCAACCGCGATGCCCCCTAACGGACTTTAAGAGGCCCTAAGACGTCCTAAGGCCCTTTAAGGCAGGGGTTACCACCGGTTAGGTAGCGGATCGTACGACGTGCACGTGTGGGGCTTGTGCGTGTTCCGGGATGTTCCGGGGCTGGGGATGTGCAATCTCGGCGGTTATATGAGGAATCTTCATGTTCGTTCCAGAATCGCGGTCACCCCCTGGCCGCCCGCCGCGCAGATCGAGATCAGTCCCCGTGCCGGGCCGTCCCGTTCGGCGAGCAGCTTGGCCAGCGTGGCGACGATACGGGCCCCGGTCGCCGCGAAGGGGTGGCCGGTCGCGAGGGAGGAGCCGACGACGTTCAGCCGGTCGCGGTCGACGGGCGCGAGGCCCTGCTTCTCCCAGGCCGCGAGGGTCGCCAACACCTGGGAGGCGAAGGCCTCATGGACCTCGAAGAGGTCGAAGTCCTCGATGCCCAGACCGGTGCGCGCCAGCATACGGGGGACTGCGTAGGCGGGGGCCATCAGCAACCCGTCGCCACCGGAGCCGTTCCCACCGGAGCCTTTCCCGCCCGTCCCGTCCTGGCCGTCGGCGATGTCGCCGTGCACGAAGTCGACGGCCGCCGTCTCGTAGGCGGTCAGATAGGCGAGCGGCTCCAGGCCCCGCGCCTCGGCCCACTCCTCGGAGGCGAGGAGGACCACGGCCGCGCCGTCCGTCAGCGGCGTCGAGTTGCCCGCCGTCATGGTCGGGTCGGGACCGTCCGTGCCGAACACCGGCTTCAGACGGGCGAGTTGCTCGGCCGTCGAGTCCGGGCGCAGGTTCTGGTCGCGGGCCAGGTCGCGGAACGGGACGACGAGATCGCCGAAGAAGCCCCGCTCGTACGCGGCGGCGAGCCGCTGGTGACTGGTGGCCGCCAGTTCGTCCTGGGCCTCGCGCTCGATGCCCCAGGCGCGGGCGGTGACCGCCGCGTGCTCGCCCATGGACAGGCCGGTGCGCGGCTCGGCGTTACGCGGGATGTCGGGGATCAGGTGGGAGGGGCGGATCTGCGCGAGCGCCTTGAGGCGGGCGCCCGTCGACTTCGCCCGGCGGGCCTGAAGCAGGATGCGGCGCAGGCGGTCGTTGACGCCGAGGGGGGCGTCGCTGGCGGTGTCGGCGCCGCCGGC
This sequence comes from Streptomyces sp. NPDC050121, assembly GCF_044460385.1. Taxonomy (NCBI): domain Bacteria; kingdom Bacillati; phylum Actinomycetota; class Actinomycetes; order Kitasatosporales; family Streptomycetaceae; genus Streptomyces; species Streptomyces sp. NPDC050121. The sequence continues at coordinate 6,607 of NZ_JBITJV010000031.1, forward strand.
GATCGCGGACTCGGTCTGGCCGAGGGCGATCTTGTTGGCGGCGGCGATCACGGCCTGGAGCCCGGTGCCGCAGGCCTGCTGGATGTCGTAGGCGGGGGTGCGGGCGTCGAGCTTCGAGCCGAGGACGGTCTCGCGGGCCAGGTTGAAGTCACGGCTGTGCTTGAGGACGGCGCCGGCGACCAACTCGCCCACCACGCCCGGGACGTCGAGCGCGTACCGGTTCGCCAGCCCGTTCACGGCCGCCGTCAGCATCTCCTGGTTGGAGGCGGTGGCGTAGGGGCCGTCGGAGCGGGCGAAGGGGATGCGGGCGCCGCCGACGATCGCGACGCGACGGGCGCGCGGGGGCTCGACCGGGGGCTTCGGGGTGTCTTCGCGCACCAGCTCCAGGGGGCTCATTCTCGACCTGCTCCTCACCCGTGACCTAGACTTACCCCCGGTAACCTTACTCCGGAGCAAGCATATTTCCGTCGTGCCGAGCCCGTGGGAGACGAGACGCACATGGCCGACCGCTATCTGAGCTTCACCGCCACCGCACCCGGCCGTTTCCTCACCCGGCGACTCGGGCTCCCGCAGCCGGCGGCGCTCAGCCGCTTCTCGCCCGAACGTCCCTCTCTCACAGGCAGCTTGGCTCACCTTACGGCCGGCAGGTCCACCGTCGGCGATCTTGCGGCCGTCCTCTCCCGCACCGGTCTGCCGCCCGCCGCCGCCGACCCCGGCGCCATCGACCCGGCCGCCACCGGTTTCGCCGCCGACCCCGCCGCTGTCGTCCTCGACGCGACCGGCGTGCGGGACGTCGAGTCGCTCGCCGAGGTGCACGCGGCCCTGCACCCGGTGGTGCGGTCGGTCGCGGCGAGCGGACGGGTCGTTGTGCTGGGCGCGCCCCTCGATCCCGAGGACCACCACCAGGCGGCCGTGCAGCAGGCCCTGGAGGGGTTCGTGCGGTCGCTCGGCAAGGAGATCGGCCGCGGGCGCACCGTGAACCTCGTCCGGCTGGGCGGCGACGCGGCCGCCGCCGAGTCGACCCTGCGCTTCCTCCTCTCCCCCAGGTCGGCGTACGTCAGCGGCCAGGTGATCGCGGTGGCGGCCGGCGGGTCCGGGGAGTCCGACGGGTCCGAGGGCCCCGACGACTGGTCGCGGCCTCTCGCCGGCCGTACCGCGCTGGTCACCGGCGCGGCCCGAGGCATCGGCGAGGCGGTCGCCGAGACGCTGGCCCGGGACGGCGCCCATGTCGTCGTCCTGGATGTGCCGCAGGCCGAGGAGGACGCCCGTCGGGTCGCCGAGCGGCTGGGCGGCACCGCTCTCGCGCTCGACATCACGGCCGCCGACGCGGGCGAGCGGATCGCCGCCGAACTCCCCGACGGGCTGGACGTGTTGATCCACAACGCGGGGATCACCCGGGACCGGCGGCTGGTCAACATGCCTGCGGAGCGGTGGAGTTCCGTCCTGGACGTCAATCTGGCGAGCGTGCTGCGCACGACGGACGCGCTGCTCGCCAAGGGCGCCCTGCGGCCGGGCGGGCGGATCGTGGCGACCGCCTCCATCGCCGGGCTCGCGGGCAACGCGGGGCAGACGAACTACGGCGCGAGCAAGGCGGGCGTCGCCGGTCTGGTCCGCTCCCTCGCACCGCGCGCGCTCGCCGAACACGGGGTCACGGTGAACGCGGTGGCGCCGGGGTTCATCGAGACGAAGATGACGGCCGCGGTGCCGCTGTTCATCCGCGAGGCGGGCCGCCGGATGAACTCCCTCGCGCAGGGCGGGCTACCCGTCGACGTCGCCGAGACGACGGCGTGGCTCGCGCATCCCGCCTCCGGCGCGGTGAACGGGCAGGTCGTGCGGGTGTGCGGCCAGAGCCTTCTGGGGGCGTAGTGGCCGCGGTGACCACGACCCTCTCCCGCCTGCCCGCCCTCGGCCCGCTGTTCGCCCTCGGCGCCCTGCGCTCGCCCTTCAAGCGGCCCCTGCCGGGTGTGGAATTCCCGGGCCTCGGCGACCGCCTGGTCCTGCCCGGCCTGCGCGTCGACCTGTCCCGCCTCGCCGCGTACGAACGGGTGTGCGCCTTCCCGACCGGTGAGGACTCGCTGCCGCTGACCTATCCCCATGTCCTGGGCTTCCCCCTGGCCATGCGCCTGATGAGCCGCCGGGACTTCCCCCTCCCGCTGCTCGGCCTCGTCCACACCTCGATCGAGATCACCCGCCACACGGCCCTGGCGGCCACGGGAACGTACGAACTCACCGTGTACGTCGACCGGTTGGCTCCGCACCGGCGGGGTACGGAGGCGGTCGTCGTCACCGAGCTGCGCGACGGCGGCAGGGTCGTGTGGGAGTCCACGAGCACGTACCTGGCCCGGCACCGCACCGAGGCCAGGCACGCTCCGAGGGAATCCGAGGCCACGCCCGCTCCGAAAGAGGAACCCGGCCCGCTCCCCGTGCTCGACGAGTGGCGGCTCGCCGCCGACGTCGGCCGGCGCTACGGCGCCGCCTCCGGCGACCGCAACCCCATCCATCTGCACGCCCTCACCGCCCGCCTCTTCGGCTTCCGCCGCGCCATAGCCCACGGCATGTGGACCGTCGCCCGCTGCCTCGCCGCCCACGGCACCCCTCAGGCGGTGCGCGTACGGGCACAGTTCCGGGCCCCGGTACTGCTCCCGAGCACGGTGACCTTCGTGGCGGACGGCGCGCGGTTCGAACTGCGCGGGACGGGAGACGGCAGAGGAGACGGGACGGAAGAGGCGGGACGGGTCCATGTGAGCGGCAGGGTCGACCCACTCGTCCCGTGCCGGGCTTCGTCATGAGGAAGACGGTAGGGGTGGCGGGCAGGGGCGGCCCAGTGCCTCGCATCCAGCGGTGAGCATGACAGACGTCATGCGCCGAGCGCGGCCTCCGGCGGAGTCCACGCGCGGCCTTCCATCAGGTTGCCCAGGCCCGCCCACGCGAAGTTCATCAGCGTCGCGGCTGTCTGGCGGGCCGTGGTGCCGTCGGTGGTGTTGGCCCAGGCGGCCAGGGACTCTGCGGCGCCGACCAGGGCCTCGGCCAGGCCGGCGACCTCGCATTCCGGCAGGTCGGGGTCGGTGGGGGTCCCCCCGCCCGAGCGGAGCCGAGGGTGGGGGAGGGCCTCCCGGGCGGCGACCAGGATCAGCTGCGTCACGAACGCGACGATCTCCTCGCGCATCGCCGCGACCTCGCCCGCGAACCGCTCGCCGTGCGTGCGGGCCTGGAGATGCAGGACGGACCAGGCGTGCGGGTGCTGCGCGGTGTGCGCGAAGAACGCCCGCAGCCCGTCCCAGAGTTGGCGGTCGGCGGGCACGTCGGTGCGGACACCGGTGCGGACCGCCTCGACGAGCGCCTTGGCCTCACGCCGGATGCACGCGCTGAAGAGGTCTTCCTTGGAGTTCAGGTACAGGTACACCAACGGCTTGGACACGCCCGCGAGTTCGGCGATCTCGTCCATCGACGCGGCCATGTACCCCCGGCGGCCGAAGGTCTCCACGGCGGCGTCCAGCATCTGCTGCTCACGGACCGCACGCGGCATCCGCTTGGTCTTCACGGCACCCATGAGCACAGAGTAGTTGGGCCCGGCCGGACCCGACCCCGGACGAGCAGCCGGGAGCTGGAGCTCCGGCCTCAGGAGGTCTGCGTCTGGCCCTGTGTCTGGCCCTGCGTCTGGCCCTGCGTCTGGCCCTGGCCCTGGGGGCGGGTGGCCTCGTCGACCGTGGCGTCCTCCTGGGAGCGGTTGGCCTCCAGGTTGGCCTTCATGCGGTCGACGCGCTCCACGACCGTCACCGAGGCGCGGTCGCGCTCCTTGCGCAGCACCACGAAGCTGATCGGCGCGGAGATCACCAGCGAGAGCAGGAGGATCCACATGATGTTGGAGTCGCCGAGGCCGCGCGGGATGACGCCCGAGTAGACGAGACCCCAGACGACCACGAAGCAGCCGGCGAAGACACCGAGGCGCATCAGTGTGTAGCGGAGCATGTCAATCCACTCTTCCGTTTCCAAAAGGGGCCAGCGTCCAGTGAAGCACGCCGGACCGCCGATCTCGCAGCCGCCCCCGCGGGGTCAGAGGATCACAGGAGCGGCCTCAGGTCAGCGGCAGCAGCATGGTGACGTCGTCCCGGTCGTCCCCCGGCGCGACCCTGATGGCACCGGGCACCCGGCCGACCTCCTTGTAGCCGCAGGACCCGTAGAAGCGCTCCAGGCCGAGCCCGCCGCGGCAGGTGAGCTGGATCGCCTCGATGCCCTCGAAGCCGCGGGCGGCGTCCTCGACGGCCGCCAGGAGGTCACGTCCGTAGCCCTTGCCCTGGTGCCGGGGGTGGACCATCACCGTGTACAGCCAGACCCAGTGGGTCTTCAGCCGGTGCGCGTTGAAGGAGAAGAACGCGGTCGCCGCCACCTCACCGGCCTCGTCACGCCCGACGAGCAGCCGCATCCGCCCCTCGACCATGGACACGAGGTGGCGGACCAGCTCCGGCCGAACCGTCTCACGCTCGACCGGCGGCACGAAGCCGACGGCTCCGCCCGCGTTGGAGACGTCCGTCCACAGGTCGAGGACGCCGTCGCGCAGGGCAGGGGTGATGGCGGGGTCGAGGGTGAAGGTAAGCGACACACCGGGATCGTAATCCTTACGACAAGACGCGTGCCGCCGTTCTCAGATCCTGGACCAGCCCCTGGTAGGCGCCCTCGCGGTCGTCGGCGCGCAGCACCGAGGAGGGGTGGACCGTGGGCACCAGCCGCTCGCGGCGGCCGTGGATCTCCTCCTCCAGGACCGTCCCGCGCACCTCCCCCACCCGGAACGACGACCCCAGCAGCGCCTTCCCGGCCGTCGCGCCCAGCACCACGATCAGCTCGGGCTCGACGAGGGCGAGCTCGGCCGCGAGCCAGGGGGCGCACGCCGTCATCTCACGAAGGTTCGGCGCCTTGTGGATACGGCGTTTTCGGGGCTCCGCCTGCGTGAACTTGAAGTGCTTGACCGCGTTGGTCACGTAGGCCTCGCCGGGATCGATGCCGGCCTCTGCGAGGGCACGGTCGAGGAGTTTGCCCGCGGGGCCGACGAAAGGCCTGCCCTGGCGGTCCTCCTGGTCGCCGGGCTGCTCGCCGACGAGCATCACCCGGGCGTCGGCCGCCCCCGCGCCGAACACCGTCTGGGTGGCGTCCCGGTGCAGCGGGCAGCCGCGGCAACCGGCCGCCGCCTTGCGCAGCGCGGTGAGACCGCCGTGCTCCGGAACAAAGGGCCCTGCCGTGTAGGCGTCCTCAGGCGCTCGCGTGGTCACCATGGGGTTCGAGTACCCGCCGTGGACTCGGACCCCGCGCTCACCCCGGCTGAATAGTCACACCCGCATCGGCTGCGGGGCGTCCCGGCGGGACGGGTCCGGGCCGTCGTACTCGCGGATGATCTCGTAGCGCGTGTTCCGCTCCACCGGACGGAAGCCCGCGTCGCGGATGAGGTCGAGGAGGTCCTCGCGGGTCAGCTTGTTCGGGGTGCCGTAGTTGTCGGCGTCGTGCGTGATCTTGTACTCGACGACCGAGCCGTCCATGTCGTCCGCGCCGTGCTGGAGCGCGAGCTGCGCGGTCTGCACACCGTGCATGACCCAGAAGACCTTGACGTGCGGGACGTTGTCGAAGAGCAGACGGGAGACCGCGAAGGTCTTCAGCGCCTCCGCGCCGGTCGCCATCTGGGTACGGGCCTGGAGCCGGTTGCGGACCTTGCCGTCCTTCATGTCCACGAAGTCGTGCTGGTAGCGGAGCGGGATGAAGACCTGGAAGCCGTTCGTCTCGTCCTGCAGCTCACGCAGGCGCAGGACGTGGTCGACCCGATGGCGCGGTTCCTCGATGTGGCCGTACAGCATGGTGCACGGGGTCTTCAGACCCTTCTCGTGCGCCAGGCGGTGGATCCGCGACCAGTCCTCCCAGTGCGTGCGGTGGTCGACGATGTGCTGCCTGACCTCCCAGTCGAAGATCTCCGCGCCGCCGCCGGTGAGGGACTCCAGGCCCGCGTCGATGAGCTCGTCGAGGATCTCCGACGCCGACAGACCGGAGATCGTCTCGAAGTGGTGGATCTCCGTGGCCGTGAAGGCCTTCAGCGAGACGTTCGGGAGGGCGGCCTTCAACTCCCGCAGCGAACGCGGGTAGTAGCGCCACGGCAGGTTCGGGTGCAGGCCGTTGACGATGTGCAGCTCGGTGAGGTTCTCGCCCTCCATCGCCTTGGCGAGCTTCACCGCCTCCTCGATGCGCATCGTGTACGCGTCCTTCTCGCCCGGCTTGCGCTGGAACGAGCAGTAGGCGCAGGACGCCGTGCACACGTTGGTCATGTTGAGGTGCCGGTTGACGTTGAAGTGGACGACGTCGCCGTTCTTCCGCGTCCGTACCTCGTGCGCGAGACCGCCCAGCCAGGCCAGGTCGTCCGACTCGTACAGCGCGATGCCGTCCTCACGGGTCAGCCGCTCACCGGCCCTGACCTTCTCCTCCAGCTCGCGCTTGAGCCCGACGTCCATGACCACACCTTTCTCCGACAACTCGACCAACCGTACGCCCACAGCTCTCTAGACCTCTTCGGGAAGCTCTCCCACCCGGTTCTCCCACTTCGTGGAGAGCACGATGGTCGTACGGGTCCGGGAGACGCCCTTCGTTCCCGACAGCCGTCGGATGATCTTCTCCAGGCCGTCCACGTCGTTCGCCCGTACCTTGAGCATGAACGAGTCGTCGCCGGCGATGAACCAGCAGTCCTCGATCTCGCTGAGGTCCTTCATCCGGTTCGCCACGTCCTCGTGGTCGGCGGCGTCGGAGAGGGAGATGCCGATGAGGGCGGTGACGCCGAGACCGAGCTGCGCGGCGTTCACCGTGGCGCGGTAGCCGGTGATGACGCCGGCCGCCTCCAGCCGGTTGATGCGGTCGGTGACACTGGGTCCCGACAGTCCGACGAGGCGCCCCAACTCCGCGTAGGAGGCCCGGCCGTTCTCCCTCAGGGCCTGGATGAGCTGCCTGTCCACCGCGTCCATGCGAATCGAAGCCTTCCGATCAAAGTTCCTGAAGAGATGAGAGGTGCCACGGCGTACGGTGTGCTCAGGTGTCCCGGACCGCGCCCAGCTCGCCGTCCCACCGGCGGTACAGTCCGTGCGCGACCCCCGCCGCGTCGAGGACCCGCCCGGCGACGAAGTCGACCAGGTCCTGGATGTGGGTGGCCCCCGCGTAGAAGGCGGGCGAGGCCGGTACGACGCTCGCGCCGGCGTCGTCGAGAGCGACCAGATGCCGCAGCGTCTGCCCGTTCAACGGGGTCTCCCGTACGGCGACGACGAGCGCCCGGCGCTCCTTGAGCGTGACGCTCGCCGCACGCTGGAGGAGGTCCTTCGACAGGCCGAGGGCGACACCGGCGACGCAGGCGGTGGAGGCGGGCACGATCAGCATCCCCTTCGCGGGATACGACCCCGACGACGGCCCCGCCGCAAGGTCCCCCGCGCTCCAGTACCGCACGGCCTCGACGCCGGCCTCGACGTCGACCTCGACGTCGACCTCGAACGTGCCCGGCTTGCCGTCGGCGCCCCGCGTCAGCCATTCCCGCAGGTCGTCCCGCCAGTGCGCGTCCCGGAAGGAGATCCCGGTCTCGTCGAGCAGCGTGAGCCGCGAGGCCCGGCTGACCACCAGGTCCACGCTCTCCCCCGCGGCGAGCAGCGCACGCAGGACGGCGGCGGCATAGGGCGTACCGGACGCCCCGGACACCCCCACGATCCAAGGCACGCGCTGCGTTTCTCCTGCGTTCACACCTTGAGCGTACCGGTGGGCGGAAAGGTCTTCAGGACCGGTAGGGCGCGTGGGGGTCGACGGGGAGGCCGGAGGTGGCGAGGGTGATTTTGCCGAGAGTCGAGGCGACGATCAGTTCGGGACCGTACGGGATGGTGTCTCTGCCCGCATAACCGTCGGCACCGGGGTTCCACAGCGTGACGACATGCCCTTGGAGAGGGTCGAAAATCAGATAGTTGGCGATGCCTCGGGAGGCGTACCAGCGCGACTTGACCTCGTAGTCGCGGCGGATGCTGCCCTTGGAGACGACTTCGACCGCCAGCTCGACGAGATCTGGCGAGTACGCGCCCTCGTTCTTCGCCACCTCCGATGCCGGGATGATCGCCAGGTCGGGGCAGAACTCGTTGTCCTCGTCGAACGGGAAGGCGACGTCGCTTGTGAAGCCCCACTCCTCGGCCACCTGCTCGCGGAGGGCGTTCCAGACCAGTCGGAGGGTCTCCGCGTCGTGTGGCTTGACCGGACTCATCACGATGCTGCCCTCGACAATCTCCGTCAGATAGCCGGGGAACATGTCCTCCAGCTCGCTGAGCTGTGAGTGCAGGCGGTCAAGGTCCGAGACGCTCACGCTGGCCTCCTTGGGTTCCTGCGCTCGATGGTAGGCCGCAACGTACTCAGACGCTCAGACCCCGAACCAGGAGATCCAGCAACGCACACACGAACAGGGCAATGCCGATGAAACCGTTGACGCTGAAGAACGCCCTGTTCAGACGGGACAGGTCATGGGGCCGCACGATGGTGTGCTCGTAGACGAACGCGCCCGCCACGATCAGCAGTCCGAGCCAGAAGAACGCGCCGGCGTCAGTGACGAGGGCGTACCAGACGAACAGAGCCGTCGTGATCGCGTGGCAGGCGCGCGCCCCCCGGATCGCCGCCGGGATGCCGAAGCGGGCCGGAACCGACATGACGCCGATCTCACGGTCGGTCTCGACGTCCTGGCAGGCGTAGATCAGGTCGAAGCCGCCGATCCAGACGCCGACCGCCAGGCCGAGGATCACCGCGTCCCACGACCACTCGCCGGTGATCGCCAGCCAGCCGCCGATCGGACCCATGGCCTGGGCGAGGCCCAGGATGGCCTGCGGGAAGTTCGTGAACCGTTTGCCGTACGGGTACACCACCATCGGGATGACCGCGACGGGGGCGAGGGCCAGGCAGAGGGGGTTGAGCATGGCCGCCGAGCCGAGGAACACCGCGACGGCGATCAACGCGCCCGTCCAGGCGTGCCTGACCGACATCGCACCGGTCACCAGCTCACGGTGGGCCGTGCGCGGGTTGCGGGCGTCGATCTCGCGGTCGATGATCCGGTTGACCGCCATCGCGAAGGTGCGCAGGCCCACCATGCAGATGGTGACCAGCAGCAGCCTGCCCCAGTGGATGTTGCCGTCCTGCTGGAACATCGCGGTCAGCGCGGCGATGTAGGCGAAGGGCAGCGCGAAGATCGAGTGCTCGATCATCACCAGGCGCAGGAACGCACGGGCTCTGCCGGGCTGGGGAATCGCGGCGGCGGAGGCGCTCACAGTCCGTATTCCTTCCAGCGTCGCGTCACGCGTTCGGACGTCTCCGGGTCGGACAGGACCATCTCGGGCCAGCCGCCGTCGCGGGTGTAGCCCTCCTCGGGCCACTTCTTCGTGGCGTCGATGCCCGCCTTGCCACCCCAGAACTGCTGGTAGGAGGCGTGGTCGAGGTGGTCGACGGGGCCCTCGACGATCGACAGGTCGCGGGCGTAGTCCGTGTTGCCGAGCGCCCGCCAGGCCACCTCGTGCAGGTCGTGGACATCGCAGTCGGAGTCGACGACCACGATCAGCTTGGTCAGCGACATCATGTGAGCGCCCCAGACCGCGTGCATGACCTTCTGCGCGTGCTTGGGGTACTTCTTGTCGATCGAGACGATCGCGCAGTTGTGGAAGCCGCCGGACTCGGGCAGGTGGTAGTCCACGATGTCCGGGACGATGATCTTCAGCAGCGGCAGGAAGAAACGTTCCGTGGCCCGGCCCAGCGGGCCGTCCTCCGTCGGGGGACGGCCGACGACGATCGACTGGAGCAGCGGCCGCTTCCGCATCGTCACGCAGTCGATCTTCAGGGCCGGGAACGGCTCCTGCGGGGTGTAGAAGCCGGTGTGGTCGCCGAAGGGGCCCTCCGGGAGCATCTCGCCCGGCTCCAGCCACCCCTCGATCACTACCTCCGCCTGCGCCGGAACCTGGAGCGGGACGGTCTTGCAGTCGACCATCTCGATCCGCCTGCCCGCGATGAACCCGGCGAAGAGGTACTCGTCGATGTCACCGGGGAGCGGGGCGGTGGAGGCGTAGGTGACGGCGGGCGGGCAGCCGAAGGCGATCGCGACGGGGAGCTTCTCACCCTTGCGCGCGGCGACCTGGTAGTGGTTGCGGCTGTCCTTGTGGATCTGCCAGTGCATGCCGATCGTGCGCTTGTCGTGGCGCTGGAGGCGGTACAGGCCGAGGTTGCGGATCCCGCTCTCCGGGTCCTTGGTGTGCGTCAGGCCCAGGTTGAAGAAGGAGCCGCCGTCCTGCGGCCAGGTGAAGAGGGCGGGCAGGGCGTCGAGGTCGACGTCGTCGCCGTACAGGACGACCTCCTGGACCGGCGCGTCGTCGGCCTTCACCTTCTTCGGCGGCACGTGCGTCATCGCGCCGAGCTTGCCGAACGCCTCGCGCACACCGACGAACCCCTGCGGCAGTTCGGGGCGCAGCAGAGCGCCGATCTTGCCGGAGATGTCCTCGTACGACTTCAGGCCGAGGGCCTTGAGCAGCCGCCGGTCGGTCCCGAAGACGTTCATCGCGAGGGGCATCGACGACCCCTTCACGTTCTCGAAGAGCAGCGCCGGGCCACCGGACTTCTGGACCCGGTCGACGATCTCCCCGACCTCCAGATACGGATCGACCTCGGCCTTGACGCGCTTGAGGTCGCCTTCGCGTTCCAGTGCCCTGAGCAGGGAACGAAGATCGTCGTAAGCCATGTGTCCCAGTATCGGTCAACGGTTACCCTGACCCCGTCACCGGGGCTGCCCAGCGCCCCGCCGCCGTCTTCCGGGAGATCCCACCACCATGCTCAGGTATCTGCCGTTCCTGCTGGTCCTGGCGCTGTGGATCTATGCCTTCATCGACTGCCTGAACACTCCCGAGGAGGAGGTGCGGGGGCTGCCGAAGGTGGTGTGGGTCATCGTCATCCTGCTCTTCGGCGAGGTGCTCGTCGGTCCGATCGCCTGGCTGGTGGCCGGGAAGGTGCGGCACGCCCCGGCGGGCGGGTCCACGCCGTCGGAGTGGCACCGCAACCACCCCGCGAAGTTCGTCGCGCCGGACGACAACCCCGAGTTCCTCAAGTCCCTGAAGGACGAGAACAACAAGGACGAGAAACTCCTCAAGGACTGGGAGGCCGACCTGCGCCGCCGCGAGGAGGAGCTGAAGCGCCGCGAGTCCGGCGAGGACCCCAAGGACAACTGATGGAACTGCGGCTGCTGGCCACCTTCGAGAAGGTCTCCGCCGTCCTGAGCTTCACCCGGGCCGCGGCCGAGCTGAACTACGCCCAGTCCAGCGTGACCAGCCAGATCCGCACCCTGGAGGACTCCCTCGGCGTCGAGCTCTTCGACCGGCTCGGCAGCCGTATCCGGCTCACCGAGGCGGGTGAGCGGCTGCTGCCCTACGCCCGGCAGCTGCGGGAGCTGGCCGAGGAGGCGCGCGTCGCGGTCACCGGCCCGCAGGAGCCCTCCGGCGTGCTCGCCGTCGGCACGATGGAGTCGCTGACCTCCTACCGGCTGCCCCCGCTCCTCGAACTCTTCCACCACCGCTACCCGAAGGTCCGCCTCTCGCTGCGCCCCACCCTCGGGGACGAGACCCGGCAGGCGCTGCGGCAGGGGACGTACGACCTCGGATTCCTGATGGAGGCCGAGACCGAGCACGCGGGGCTGGAGACGGAGGTGCTGGCGGTGGAGCCGCTCGCCCTCGTCGCCTCGCCGCGACACGCCCTCGCGGGGAAGGAGCCGACGACCGCCGACCTCGTACGGCAACCGCTCCTCGCCACCGAACCGGGGTGCGCCTACCGCGACTTGTTCGAGCGCGAGCTCAAGTCCGCCGACCCCGACGTGCAGTTCATGGAGTTCGGCACGATCGAGGCCACGAAACGCGCGGCGGCCGCCGGCCTCGGGATCTCGTTGCTGCCCGAGGTGACGGTCGCCGCCGAACTCGCGGAGGGGACGCTGCTGCGGCTGGCCTGGGAGCCGCCGTTCACGCTTCGCACGCAGTTGGCGTGGCGGGCCGGGAAGCGGCTTCCGGCGCATGCCCGACTGTTCCTCGAACAGGCGCGGCGGCTCGTGGCCGAGCAAGGGTGACCCTGAGGCTCGCCGTCACGATCAGCGGGACGCCGAGCGCCTGGACGAGGCCGATGTGGTGGCCGTACACCAGCCAGTCCATGCCCATCGCGACCGCCGGATAGGTGAAGGCGAGGACGGCGATCTTCGCGGTCGGCAGCTGGGCGTAGGCGGCGTACATCAGGACGTACATCAGCCCGGTGTGGACGACGCCGAGCCCGACCAGCCAGCCCCAGTCCGCGCCGGTCCCGCCCATCGCGCCGAAGTCGGCGAAGGGGAGGAGGAGGGGGATGCCGACGAGGACCTGGACCAGGGCGATCAGGTGCGGGCGTACGCCGGTGATCCGCTTGGTGACCAGGGTGGACAGGCCGTACAGGAGTGCGGCGAGGAGGGCCTGGCCGACGCCTGTCAGATACGTTCCGCCGCTCGTGAAGTCGGACGGCCTGACGCCCGAGACGAGGATCAGCCCGGCGAAGGCGACGACGATCCAGCCGACCTTGGCGGCGGTGAGCCGCTCGCGGAAGAGCAGGGCTCCCAGCAGCACGACGTAGAACGGCTGGGTGTGGTAGACGACCGTGGCGACGGAGATCGACGTGTTCTCGTACGACTGGAAGAGGAAGACCCAGTTGAAGACGATGAACACACCGCCGAGCACGGCGAGTGAGAGGGTGCGGGGCGTGAAGCCGTGGTCGCGCAGCCAGCCGCGGGACACGACGTACGTCCCCAGCGCCAGCGCGCCGAACAGGACGCGGAAGAAGACGACGTTGAACGGTGAGGCGCCCGACTCGACGACGAAGACGCCGAGGGTGCCGGAGAGCACCATCGCGGCCGTGAGCTGGGCCGTGCCCTTGCTCTCCGAGCCTGTGTTCTGCAAGGCCGTGTTCCCCGAGCCCGCGTTCCCCGGGGCCGTGTTCTGTGAGGTCATGCGCCGAAGGTAGGAGCGGGCGGGCGGGCCGGTCCACGAGCCAGTGGGGCGTCCCGTCGATGGGCCCATCGAGGCAGCCGATGCCCGCAGGCAGACCGCCGTGCCCGCACGGGCGGCCGGGTCGGCCGGCTCGGAGAGGCCGGGCAGGCCGGGCAGGCCGGGCAGGCCGGGCGGTGGTGTCAGTCGCGACGGAGGACGAGGGCGAGCAGTCCGGGGAAGCGGGCGTCGAACTCCTCCCGCCGCAGCCGGTTGACCCGCCTGGGCCCCTCGTCGCGCTGCTCGACGAGGCCTGCCCCGCGCAGTACGGCGAAGTGGTGGCTGAGGGCCGCCTTCCCGACGGGCACGTCGAAGCTGCCGCAGGCCCGCGTCCACTCGGGCGAGCCCGCCAACTCCCTGACGAGGGTGAGTCGTACGGGGTCGGCCAGCGCGGCGAGCGCGGTCAGGACCGGGACGTCGTCGGGGTGGGCATGCTCGGGTGCGGCCCGATGACTGACGCTGCGCTCTGCCACGCCCGACTCCTTCGCGCTGCTTGCCGAGTGTTCGACAGAAACCATACACTCGCGAGTGTTCGCTTTTCATTGAACAGACGGGCGAGGAGTCCGGCATGCGCGCGATCGAGTTCCAGCAGTACGGCGGCCCCGAGGTCCTGGAGGCGGTGGAGGCGGACGTGCCCGAGCCCGGCCCCGGCCAGGTGAGCGTCGACGTGGCCTACGCCGGGGTCAACTTCGCGGACCTCAAGGCACGCGCGGAGGGCTACCGGGTCCCGGCGCTGCCGTTCCGGCCCGGACTGGAGCTCTCCGGCCGGGTGCGGGCGGTCGGCGACGGCGTGACCGGGCTGTCCGTGGGCCAGGAGGTGACGGCCCTGACGCAGAGCGGCGCATACGCGGAGGTGGCCGTGGCCGAGGCGGCGACCGTCTTCCCGCTGCCGCAGGGCGTCGACCTGCGCACGGCCGCGAGCCTCCTGGCGGTGCTGCCGACGGCGTACGCCCTGGTGCACACCGTGGGCCGGCTGCAGCCGGGCGAGAGCGTCCTGGTGCAGGGCGCGGCCGGCGGAATCGGCACCGTCGCCGGCCAGTTGGCGAAGGCGGCGGGCGCGGGCGCGGTGTACGGCGTGGTGTCGTCGGCGGCCAAGGCCGAGTACGCCCGCGGCCACGGCTACGACGAGGTGTTCGTCGGCGACTTCGACAAGGCGGTACGGGCGGCGACCGGCGAGCGCGGGGTCGATCTCGCCCTGGACCCGGTGGGCGGCGAGACGCTGAAGGCCTCCCTGGCCTCCCTCGCCGTCTTCGGCCGCCTGGTCTCCTTCGGCAACGCGAGCTCCGCCGAGCCGTGGCAGGTGGGCCAGCCGGAGCTGTACCCCACCGGCCTGTCGGTCGGCGGCTTCTCGATCCTCACGCTGGCCCAGACCGCCCCCGCCGAGCTGCGGACGCTGGTCGAGCGGGCCTTCGCCAAGGCAGCCGACGGGACGGTGTCCCTGCCGGTCACCGCCCAGTTCGCCCTGGAAGAAGCGGCCCAGGCACACCGGCTGATGGGGGCCCGAAAGAGCACCGGCAAGCTGCTGCTGAAGGTCTGAACCACTCGGCGCTCAGTTCACGGTGATCGAGTCCAGCTTCTCGCGCAGGTACGCATGGGAGTCGATCGGCTCGTACGCCACCCGGCCGACCGGCGCGGGCACGGACTCCACCAGCGTCCCCGGTGTGCACTCGCCGAAGTAGACGAGGGACATCAGCTCCTCGGCGGGCTCGTCGGCCGGGGGCGGCAGGACCCGGTGGCGGCCGGAGCGCCAGCGGTCGCCGGTCCAACGGGCCAGCAGATCACCGACGTTGACGGTGAAGGCGTCCGGGTCGAAGGGCGCGTCCTCCCAGCCGCCGTCGTCCGTCCAGACCTGGAGTCCGCCCCTTCCGGCCTGCCGGTCGAGGATGGTGACGGTGCCGAAGTCGGTGTGCGGGCCGATGCGGAACTGACCGGGCTGCGGCTCGCCGACGACCTCCGTGCCCGGATACCAGTTGATGTTGAAGCCGTAGGTGGGATGGTCCATGTGGCGGGAGAAGAAGTCCGGTTCGAGGCCGAGGGCCTGGCCGAGCAGGGACAGCAGCTCCTTCTCCAACTCGGCCATCCGCTCCAGGTACTCCTCGCACAACACCCTGAGCAGTGGCGTCTGCGCCGGCCAGACGTTCGGCGCGTACCACTGGGCGTTGATCACCGGGTCGTCGAAGGGCTCGTGGGTGGCGAAGGTCAGGGACTCCTTCAGGTCGGGGGGCGTCTCGGTCCCCTCCGCGTAGCCGTTGGCCTCCGCGCCGGGCCCGAGCCAGCCCCGTCCGCCGACCTTCGCGGCGTACGGCTGCTTGGCCTCGACGGGGAGGGTGAAGAACGCCCGGGCGACCTCCCGGATGCGCTGCCGCAGGACGGGGTCGACGCCGTGCCCGGTGACCAGCAGGAAACCGGCGGTCTGCAGGGCCTCGTCGACGGTGCGGGCGATCTCGGCCCGAGCCTCCAGATCGCCGTCCAGCCAGGGGCGCAGGTCGACGGTCGGGATGCGGGACGGGCGGGGGGTCTGGAGGGCCGGGGTCTGGGGGGCCGGGGGCTCACTCACCGATGTCCTCGTTCCACAGGGCCGGGTTGGTCTCGATGAAGTCGCGCATCATCGCGACGCACCCGGGGTCGTCCAGGAGCACGATCTCGACGCCGTGTTCCGCCAGCCAGTCGTGGCCGCCGTGGAAGGTGACCGCCTCGCCGATCACGACCCGCGAGATGCCGAACTGGCGGACCAGTCCGGAGCAGTACCAGCAGGGGGACAGGGTCGTCACCATCGTCGTACCGCGGTACGTGCGCTGCCGCCCCGCCGCACGGAACGCGGCCGTCTCCGCGTGCATCGAGGGGTCGCCGTCCTGGACGCGGCGGTTGTGCCCGCGGCCCAGCAGGACGCCGTCCGGGCCGTAGAGCGCGGCCCCGATCGGGACGCCGCCCTCGGCCAGCCCGGCGCGGGCCTCCTCGACGGCGGTGGCGAGCCAGGCGCGTTCCTGTGACTGATCCATGCGAACACTCTGCCAGCGTCGGCGACGCTGCGTAGGGTGACCCGACGTCGGGGATAACCCGAGGGGACAGGGGGGAGTCGCCTTGCAACCGGTCTTGATCGTGACGATCGTCCTCGGAGCGCTCGGAGCGCTCGGCCTCACCTGGGCGATCGCGAGCCTCCAGGTCATCCCGCAGGCCAGCACCGCCGTCGTCGAGCGGTACGGCCGCTACGCGCGGACGCTGTCACCCGGCGTCAACTTCGTGATCCCTTTCATCGACAGCATCCGCAACCGCATCGACATGCGCGAACAGGTCGTGCCGTTCCCGCCGCAGCCGGTGATCACCCAGGACAACCTGGTGGTCAACATCGACTACGTCGTCTACTACCGCGTGACCGACGCGCAGGCCGCGACCTACGAGGTCGCCAGCTACATCCATGCCATGGAGCAGCTCACCATCACCACGCTCCGCAACATCATGGGCGGCATGGACCTGGAGCGGACCCTGACCTCCCGTGAGGAGATCAACTCGGCCCTGCGCGGCGTCCTCGAAGAAGCCACCGGCAGGTGGGGCATCCTCGTCAACAAGGTCGAGCTCAAGGCGATCGAACCGCCCACCTCCATCCAGGACTCGCTGGAGAAGCAGATGCGCGCCGACCGCGACAAGCGTGCCGCGATCATCACCGCCGAGGGCATCCGTCAGGCCGCCATCCTGAAGGCCGCGGGCGAGCGGGAGGCCGCGAAGCTGAAGGCACAGTCGGACGTCGAGGTGGCCGAGATCCTGGCCGGGAACGCGGAGTCGGTCCGGAGCACTCCGCCCGAGCGGTTTTTCCCGGAACTCCAGTCCACCCACAAGCCCCTGCGCCCTGGCGACCCCCGAGCCCTCGGCCGCTACCGGCTCACCGCCCGCCTCGGCCACGGCGGCATGGGCACGGTCTTTCTCGGGCGCTCTCCGGGCGAGCGGTTGGTGGCGGTCAAGGTGATCCAGGACGACTACGTCGACGACCCGACGTTCCGCAAGCGGTTCGAGAAGGAGATCTCGGCCGTGCGCAAGGTCGGCGGCTTCCACACCGCGTCCGTCGTCGACGCCGACCCGGAAGGCAGCCCGCCCTGGCTGGCCACCGAGTACGTCCCCGGCCCCTCGCTGCATTACGTCCTGACCAACGTCGGCCCACTGCCGATGCCGACCGTGCGCACCCTCGCCGTCGGGGTCGCCGAGGCACTGGAGGGCATCCACTCCTGCGGGATCGTCCACCGTGATCTCAAGCCCGGCAACATCGTCGTGTCGGGCACCGGCCCCCGCGTCATCGACTTCGGTCTCGCCCGCGTCCTGGAGGACTCCCACATCACCCTCGCCCACCAGGTCGTCGGCACGCCCGTCTATCTCGCGCCGGAGCAGCTCAACGGAACGGCGATCACGCCCGCCGCGGACCTCTACGCCTTCGGAATGGTGCTATGTCATGCCGCCGGAGTCATGCCCCTGAAGCAGGGCCAGACCCTCACCGCCGCACTCGAGTCGCTGCCGGGACGCCTGGCGGCCGTCATCACCCGCTGCCTCCAGAAGAACCCCGACGACCGGCCGACCCCCGCCGAGGTGATCAACGCGCTCTCCCCGGACCTCTCGCCGTCCGAGGACTGGCTGTCGCCGCACCTGCGCGCACTGGTCGACCTCCACAACCGCCCCGCCGCGTCAGCCACTTGAGCGCTCTGTAGCCTGGCCCGATCATCGTGGGCTCGTGGGAGGAACGTTCATGGTTGCTGCTCCGGTGCTGGAGGAGCTGCGGGAGGTCTGCCAGCCGCAGGCCAAACTGGCGAGCCGCAACGGCGAACACTGGGCGGGCCGGCTGTACATGCGGCGGGTCTCCCTGCGCTTCACCCGCCAGCTGGTGCGCACCCGGGTCACCCCGGACCAGCTGACCTGGACGATGGTGTTGTGCGGGGTGCTGTCCGGGGCCGCGCTGCTGATCCCGGGCCTGGCCGGGGCCGTCCTCGCGGCCCTCCTCATGCAGTTGTTCCTGCTGTTCGACTGCGTGGACGGCGAGGTCGCCCGCTGGAAGGGCCAGAACAGCGCGACCGGCATCTACGTCGACCGGCTCGGCGCGTATCTCGCCGACGCGGCGCTGATGATCGGCTTCGGCTTCCGTGCGGCGGAGTCGGGCCTCGGCGGCTGGGCGGGCTTCAACGGCTGGGTGTCCCTCGGCCTCGCGACGGCGCTCGGCGTCGTGCTGCTGAAGGCGTCGACCGACCTGGTGGACGTGGCCCGGGCCCGGCGCGGACTCACCGTCGCCGACGACGAGGCGGCAGCGCCGCGCTCGCAGGGCGTCGCCTCGGTGCGCCGGCTCGCCGCCGCGTTCAAGATCCACCGGGTGACCAACGGCATCGAGGCGTCCCTGGTCCTCGTCGTCGTGGCGTTCGCCGACGCAGCCGCCGACTCCGTCGACCCGACCCGCTGGGCGCTCGCCGCCATCGCCGTCATCACCTGGCTGATGGTCCCGGCCCACCTGCTGTCGATCCTTTCGTCGTCCCGGCTGCGCTGACGATCTCCGGGTGGTCGGGCACACGGCCCGCTCCCGCCGGCATGGCGCGGGGGCGGGCCGTCATCCAACTCCGCGAGCATCAGCCGGATCTGCGTGAACAGACAGTGCCCGCGCGCCCGCCCTGGACGGCCCGTGGACCCGGTACCGCGTCCCGCACTCGCGCGGCGGGACGATCAGACCGGCCGCCCCCACACCCGCAACGCCGAGGTCCGGACACCGATCAGCCCCGGCCACGTCTCCGATCCGCAGACCGGAGCGCGGCGGCCTCGGTGCTCCCGGAGGCTGCATGGCCAGCGCCTCCAGGGCCTCCCCGGTGGCCCGCAGGCCGACGCGCCCCTCGTCCAGCTGGCGTGGGCGGCTGAGACGCGGGCGAGCGCGGCCGGGACGTCCCCTCGTGCACGGTCCGCGTGATCCGGGCCGCCACCACCGGCCCATACCCCTTCACCAGCGCCCGGTACGCCAGCAGCCCCTGCCGGTGCACGTCGCCGACGACGCGGTAACCGAACTCCGTGCGCCCCGAGTACGCGGGCAGCACACCCGTGGCCTCGGGGCGCAACGGGCAGGGGGTGGGCCGCGCGGCCGTCGGTCGCCCCTCTACGGTCAGTCGAGCTGTGTGATCCCCGGCAGCGAACCCGTCGCCGCGGCGTTCGCCGCGGGCAGGGCGGTGGGGTACATGCGCACATCGCTCACCGAGCCGTTGGCGTACTCACCGTACGTGCCCTGGAAGAGCCGACGGCCGATCTGCACCCCTCCGCCAGCGTTAACCGCGGATTCCTGAACCAACCCTTGGACGAGACCACCGGCCTCAATCTGCTCGGCGCACGCAACTACGACGCCGTCACCGGACGCTTCCTGAGCCCGGACCCGGTGTTCCAGGCCGGCGACCCCAACCAGATGGGCGGCTACACGTACGCGGCCGACAACCCGGCCAGCAGCAGCGATCCCAGCGGCATGGACGACTGGTACAACAAGGCAGTCGCCCCGCGCCTGGCGAAGCGCACGCGCTGACCCCGAGCGATGCGGGCGCGAGGAGAGTGCGATGACCTACCACTACGACCCGTTGCTCTACCCGGATCCGGCGGGCGCAGGGAGCCGCAGCGCCGCGCTCGCCACGGCCAACGCGGGGGCGCGGCCCGAGTTCACCGACCAGGACTCGTCGGCGGGACCGGGCCGGTGACGTGGCCGCGCGAAACAGTCGCCCGGTCGCCGTCGGTGTGCCTTTGCGGGAGCGGGGGTTCTTGCTGAGTGCGCTTCAAACGGTTCGACACACCGCGCACGTAACAAGGAGCCGCGCTCTCCCCGCCGTCGATCCCTTTTCGATGCAAAACGTAAGGTGACGCCGTGGCGAATCATCCAGGCTTCGGTGTGATCCTGACCCGACTGATGAATTACCGCCGAATGGATGTCGCGTGGCTGTCCTCGGCGTCCGGCATCCCGGAGACCGAGCTCCGCTCGGTGGTATCGGGTGCGCCGCCGCCGGCTTCGCAGCTCGACGGCCTCGCCCTCGCCCTCGGTTTCCACGCCGCCGACCTCTATGTGATCGCCGACATCCCGGTTCCGGAAGCCCTCACACCCCGGGACCCGGCCGCTGGGTCCGCAATCGCGCACATCGTCCAGGCCACGTTGGCGCTGCCTTCGGATCAGAGAGTCCACGTTCACCAGCTCATCGAGCAAATGCCGCTGGACCGCGAAGAACGTCCGTCCGCTCCGCCGTTCATCCATGACCAGCACGAGGCGGGCTTCGGCGCGATGATCGCCAACCTGCTGTGCAGCAACCGGAACCTGCAGTCCCCGACCGCCGCGGCCAAGATCCTGGCCCTGCTGACCGAAGGGCGTGTGTACCTGGCCGCCTCCACGATCAGCGGCATCGGCAGAGGCCGCGTTCCTCTGACACCGAAACTGGTGGTGGGCTTCGCGACCGCTCTCGGCATCCCGGCCGGCGACCTGGCGGCCATCACCGGCGTCGACCTCCCCGAGCCGCCGCCTCCCGACAATCCATTGGCGGCCGAGATGGCGGGGCTGCTGTGGAACTGCCGGCGCCTGACCACAACCCAGGTCGGGCACGTGCGCGACGAAGCGCGTTCGATGCTCGCAGCGATATCCGACGATGCCGCTGGCGAAGACTGGAACCGCGTCCATCACCACCACGGGAGATGGTGGGGTGCGCCGAGGCGGTAAGGGCTGCTGGAGGCGTTCTTCGGTGGCCGACTGGCCGTCCCTCGTCGTAGCCGCGTCAGGGAAGGGGCAGGGACCACGTACGCGCTGGTGGGCTCAACCCACGGCGAAGGACCGGCGGGCTCATTGTCCGAGCCGGCCGTCGTCCCCGGAGAGGCCCACTCCGCCGAGCACGGTGAGGTCCGTCCGGTGCGGTGGGGACGACAGCAGGGCGAGGACGTCCGCAGGGGCGGGGCCGTTCGTGGACGGCGGAGCGGTGAGGGCCGCTTGAGCACTGGCCTCGTCCTGCCAGACCTCGGTGACATGCACCTTGTCCGGATCGGCTGCGTCCTGACTGATCAGATAGACCTCACAACCGGGGAAGCCGTGCAGCCCCGCCGCGACCCTCAGGAGTACGGCGGCGAGTTCGTCGCCCCTGCCCTGGTGCGCTGTCATGGTCATCAATCGACCGATCATGCTCAGACCAAGGTGGAGATGCAGAACGGATGGCCTGCGGGGTCCAGCAGGACCCGCCAGCGGTCGGGTTCCGGCTGGACGGCGGGTTCGACCGCTCCCAGGGCGAGCAGCCGGGCCTGGGCCTCGTCCAGGTCGTCGACGCCGAAGTCGAGATGGGCCTGCTTCTCCTGGGAGGGGTCCGGCCAGGTGGGACGCCGGTAGTCGGTCAGCCGGTTGAATCCGAGTCCGGCGGATCCCTCCTTGCCGAGCATGACGAAGTCGTCGGTGGCGAAGGCCACGGGCAGGCCGAGAGCGTCGCCGTAGAAACGGGCCAGTTCGGCGGGGTCCGGGCAGTCGAAGGTGACGGCCGCGTAGCGGATGGCCGGGGCTGACGCGGCTGCGGGTGCGGTCGTGGGTGCGGATGCGGATGCGGTCTCAGCGCTCATGGGGGAGACGCTATGGCGGGACCAGGACAGGTTCGGTCCTGGTCGTGCGGGACACTTCAGGACGTGATCAGCACATCCGCCCGCCTGCTGCGACTGGTCTCCCTGCTGTCCGCCCGGCCGTCGTGGACCTGCGGCGAACTGGCCGAGCGCATGGCGGTGAACGAGCGCACGGTACGGCGGGACATCGCCAGACTCCGGGAGCTCGGCTACGGAGTCGAGTCCGACCCCGGACCATGGGGCGGTTATCGCCTCAGTGCCGGGGCCCGGGTGCCGCCGTTGATCCTCGATGACGAGGAGGCACTCGCCGTGGCCGTCGGCCTGCGCGAGGCCGCGCTCAGCGGCGTCCTCGGCGGCGACCAGGCCGCGCTGTCCGCGCTGCTGAAACTGCGGCAGGTACTGCCCCGCCGGATCGCGGACCGGCTGGGCGAGATGGACGCGGCCGTCGTGCACACCCCGAGGCCGGGTGAGCCGCAGATCGAGCCCGGCATGCTGCTGGAACTGGCCGCCGCGTGCCGCCGGGGCGAGCGCAGCCGGCTGTCGTACCGCGACCGGGAAGGGACGGCCACCGTCCGGGACGTCGACCCGTACCGCCTGGTGCACACGGGACGCCGTTGGTACTTCGTCGCGCGGGACGTGACGCGGGACGAGTGGCGGACCTTCCGGGCCGACCGGGTCGGCCGGATACAGCCGACCGGACGACCGGTGGAACTCCTCGACCCGCCCGACCCGGCACTGCTCGTCTCCCGCTCCATCGCGACCGGGGCGTACCCGCTCTACGTGACGATCCGCCTCCCGCTGCCCGTGGAGCAGGCACTTCGGCTGATCCCGCCGACCGTCGGCACCCACCGCCCGGAGGGCCCCGACGCCACGATCGTCGACATCGGCGGCCCCTGCGCGGACGGCCTCGCGCAGTACCTCCTCAGCCTGGCCACCCCCCTGCGGGTCCTGTCACCGGACGACGTACGAGAAGCACTGCTACGCCGTACTCGGGAGCTGTTCGAGGACAACGCGAACGGTCAGCCCCGGTAGAGAGATGTCGGCTCGACACCGTTCACAGTGCGCCGGGGCGCTCAAGGCACCGGCACCCCCGGCTCGAACACCGCGTAGTCCGTGATGGCGCGGCGGTAGCGGGTGTGGCCGGTCTCCTGGGCGTGGCCGCACTGCCACTCCTCCACGTCCGAGGGGTTCCGGTGGGCACCGGAACCGGAGTGGCAGTCGGCGCACGAGGTCTCGTACTCCACGTCGGCCGAGGCGTCCGGGACGAGTGCGTACTCCTGGAGGCCCAGGAAGGCTGTGTGGTAGCGGCGTTGGTGGCGTCGCAGGAGTACGTTCGCGTCGGTCTCGGCGGTGCCGTCGCGGCGGGTACGGGCCTGGTCGCGAAGGCCGGCCAGGTCTTCGCAGGCGGCGCAGTCGCGGACGGGGGCGGGGGCGGGCGGGTCGTGCGGCGCCTGGAACGAGCGGCAGTTGGCGGCGCGGACGCCTGCGGTGAGCCGTTCGGCGGGGGTGGCGGGTCGGATCAACTCCGGCCGGGTTTCCCACTCCCGTCCTCCGCCGACGGGGCGCAGCAGCGCGTAAGGGCCTGTCTTGCCCTGGTACTCCCCTGCCCTGTCCGACCTGGTGTCATAGACGACCGTTCCTGTTTCGAACTGGCTCTCGGTGTGCTCGGTCATGCCCCGTCCGTGCCCTCTCCGTACCGACTTCGTGACTCTGGGTGTGTAGAGCGTCGCGTGCGGGCACGGTCCGTATCAATGCCCGACGCGTGCCACACGCGCATGTCACGGAGGGGACGCGCCTTTGACCACCAACGCCATGCTGTTCGGGGAGCTGTTACGCCACTTCCGCGAGGGCGCACTGCTGACGCAGGACGCGCTGGCGCGGGCGATCCCCTGCGACCGGTCATTCGTGGCCCGCGTGGAGACGGCGACTCGGGTCCCACAGGAGCTGTTCGCGAAGCAGTGCGACGAAGTGCTGGACACGGGTGGGGCGCTGGAACGGCTGTGGAGGCGCATCGACTGGTATGCGCAGGTGGAGCATCCGGACTGGTTCCAGCGCATGGTGGACATGGAGGCGAAGGCTGTAGCGCTGTACGACTACCAGGCCATGCTCGTGCCTGGTCTGCTGCAGACCCCGGACTACGTCCGGGCGCTGCTCGCCCAACGAGCCAGCGGTGAAGTGCTCGAAAACCGGGTCATGGCCCGGCTCAGCCGTCAGCCGCGCTACCTCGCCGACGATGGACCCACGTACATCGCCGTGCTGGACGAGAGCTGCCTGCGCTACGCCGTCGGCAGTCCTGCCGTGATGCGGGATCAGTGCGCGCACCTGTTGGCCCTGGGACAACGCCCCAACATCCGCATCCAGGTGGTCCCGAGCGGTCGCTTCGATCTCGATCGCCCCAACCAATCGATGTCACTGATCACGTTGCCGACCGGCGAACGCTGGATCTACTCGGAGTCGCTGAGTCGCGGTTATTTCAACAACGATCCGAATGACTACGCCGAGATGAGCCGAATCTATGATGTGCTCAGGGCGGACATCCTGTCGGCTCGCGATTCAGCCGCTTTGATCGGCGACTTGATGGAGGATTACGGCGACCATGAACCAGCAGCAGCTGAACGCGGCGACCTGGGTCAAGAGCAGCTACAGCGGCAGCGACGCCGGGCAGTGCCTCGAAGTCGCCCCCGAATTCACCTCCGTCGTCCCCGTCCGTGACAGCAAGTGTCCCGACGGCCCCGTTCTCCTCCTTACCCACACATCCTGGGCCGCCTTCGTAAGTCGCGTACCGGAACTTTCGTAACCCAACGGACACCATGCGATCTGGCACATAGCAACTCCCTCTCCTTACCCTTGCGTTGGGAACCGGCCCTGGGGGAGGTGCGCGGTGCACGGACGGTTGTACGGGCGTGGGGCGCTGTTCGACGTCGAGCCCGCCGGTCTTGTACCGCGACTCGTGGGGATGCGTCCGTACGAGCTGCACGCGGAGCGGCTGGAGCATCCCGGCGGGCCGCCGCTGCTGGTGCTGGCCGGCGGGCGCGGGGTCGGCAAGAGCGCGGTGCTCGGGGAGTTGTGGGACGCGTACACCGAGCACAACCGCCGGGGTGAGGCCCGTCGGCGTACTCCGGTCGCGTTGATCGACTGTGAGGACGAGCAGTTCGCGCGGCCTCCGCACGAGGAGAGCCCCGAGTCCTGGTCGCCGGTGTGGCAGGCGTTGCTGGTGGTCGCCGAGCAGTTGACCGAACCGGTGAAAGCGGCGGGGCAGCTCACCTTTCCGCGGCTCACGGCGGGGCTGGTGGCCGTCCGGGCCAGTGACTGGAGCGGGCGGACCGACTCCGACCGCATCCGGCGTGAGCTGGTGCGGATCCTGCTGCTGAACGAGCGGGCGACGCGGTTCAGTCTGGCCGGGCGCTGGGCCGCCAAGGTCGCCTCGAAGGTGATCGCGGCGGCGAGCAGCGAGGACCCGTACGTCGCGGCCACCATCGAAGCCACCCTGGAGGCGCTCTCCGAGGGGGTCACGCAGCGCAAGGAGCAGCGGCCGGCCACCTGGTACCGCTCGTATCCGAACGCGGGCGGCAACGCCAAGCGCGGGCTGCTGCTGCTCGCCGGGAACTTCCGCGCCGGGGGCACCTCGCGCGAGCACGCCGAGCGGTGGCTGGTGCGGGCGCTGCTCGCCGACCTGGCCGAGTCGTACTCCGGGATCGGCTCGCACCTCAGGCGGCTCGGGCGGCCGCTCGTGCTGTTGGACAACGCGCGTAGCGGGCCCGGTCCGGGGCTGCTGGACGCCGTCCTGCGGGACCGGGCCGACGGCGTCGCCGATCAGGTGGTGTGGGCGGCGACCGTGCGCGGCGCCAACCATCCCGCGCTGGGGGACGCCATCCGCCGCGAGCTTTTGGACGTCGCCCGGGTCACGGACTGGGAGCCGGGCAGCTCGCCCTCCTCGCGGGCGCTGCTGGTGCCGCTGCCGCCGCTCTCCCCCGACGACACCCTGCACATGGTCGGCGCGGTCTGCGACGACGTCGAGATTCCGCCCCAACTCCCCCACGCCATCCACCGGTTGACTGGCGGCAACCCGCTCGGCATCGTCCTGCTGGCGACCGCCGCCCGCCAACATCCGGACAAGGCGGCCTCGTTGGGGCGGCTGCTCATCGCGAAGGTCAAGCTGGAGGAGGGGCAGCCCGACGACGGCCGTCCCGCCTACGCCGAACTGCTCGGCCGGCTGGTCCCCGAGGACCGGCTCGACGAGCTGACGGTCCTCGCCGCCGCCCACGGCCACGACTCCGCCGTAGCCCTCGCGCACGCCCAGCTCCCGGACGACTTCGGCTCGTCGGGCGTACGGTCGCTGCGGGCGCGGCTCACCGAGGAGGGGCTCGCGGCCTCGCCGGGACACTTCGTCGGCGACCCCTTCGTGCGGACGTTGCTGCTGCTGCGCCTGCACCACCGGCACTCCGACCACGCCAAGTGGCGCGAGGTGCACGAGACGCTGATCGCCCACTTCGCGACCGGCCTCGGTTTCCGGACCCCGCATCCCGGCGTCGACGCCTTCCGCCTCTACCACGAGCTCTCCCTCGGCGACACGGCCGGCGCGGTGGCACACCTGCGTGACACCTTCACCACCCTGCGCACCCGCACCTGGCTGGACACCCTCCGCTTCCTGGCGTCCGCGCCCTACTTCCACGCGCACGACGCCGAGGGCCGCGACGACGGCCACGAGGACCGCAGGTCCGCGATCGCGCTGGGGCGCACGGACGCCGCCCAGCAGCCCCCGGAGGGCGTCAACGCCTCCCTCCACCTGCGGATACGGCGGCTGCTGCACGCGATGTGGCAGGTCACCGACCCGCTGGTGCTGCCGGATCCGAAGGTGTGCGGGCGGCTGGAGTTCGAGCTGCTGCAACTGTCCGACCTACGGCCCGCCGGGGGCGCGCTGCTCTTCGCGGCCTCCCAGGCCTGGCCCCGGGACGCCCTCGCCGGCCGCCCCCTGCGCACACCGGCCGAGGACGGCGACGCAGACGACGACGGGAGCGGGAGCGGGGACGGCAACGGGCCGGACGACGGGGACGACGACGGCGACGACGGGGACGGGGTGGCGTGATGGCCGACGGAGGCAGGAACGGCGACAGAAGTCCGCTGGTGCGGTGGCTGCGGGAGGTCTGGGAGATCCGTCTCTACCGCTATCTGGCGCTGCTGGTCACGGCGGCCCTGGTGGTCGGGGTGGTCTTCGCCGTGCGGGCGGTCACCAAGGAGAACCGTGCCTGCGGGCCCGGCGTGGCCCGTCCGGCCGACAGCGACGAGTGCGTGGGCGTGGCCACGGGACCGTACGACTTCGGGCATGCCCAGCTGCGGGACACGGTGCAGGCCATCGACCGGGAGAACGACCGGCTCAAGGCGGGCAGTTATGTCACCATCGCGCTGATGCTCCCGTACACCGCGTCCACTCCCTCCACGCTCAGCGACATCCAACACGAGGTACAGGGCGCGTACTTGGCACAGTGGCAGGCCAACCACACCTCCAACGGGCAGGCCCCGTCGATCCGGCTGGTGCTCGCCAACCCGGGGGCCACCAGCGACCACTGGGAGACGATGGTCGACCAGCTGGAGCGGATGACGAAGAGCGCCGACCGGCTGCGCGCGGTCGCCGGGGTCGGCCAGAGCACCGACAACAACAAGAAGGCCGTGGAGGAACTGACCAAGCGGGGCATCCCGGTGGTCGGCGCGTCCATCACCGCCGACGACCTCGCCAACGGCCGGCGCGGCAAGGACCCGCTGCCGGGGCTGGCCCGGGTCGCCCCCACCAACACCGACGAGGCGCGCGCCCTGGCCTCGTTCGCCAAGGTCAACGCGGGCCGGGCGCTGCTGGTGTACGACAAGCCGGGCGACCCGTACACCCGGACGCTCCAGACGTCGTTCACCGCGCTGCTCAAGGGCTCGCCCTACGAGCCGCAGCCGTTCACCCCGCCAGCCGACCGCACCCAGGAGGGGACGACGGCGAACACCTTCCGGCAGATCACCCACCTGGTGTGCGACACCTCGCCGGAGACCGACACGATCCTGTTCGCCGGCCGCCACACGCAGTTGCGCCAGTTCATCAACGCGCTCGGCACCCGAGGCTGCCAGAACCGCAGGTTCACGGTGCTGACCGGCGACGAGGGCTCGTATCTGTCCGGCGACAAGAAGCTGGACCGCACGGCGCTCACCCACAACCTGTCCGTCCGCTACACCGCTCTGGCCCACCCGGACGCCTGGACGCAGTCCCCGCCGGGGCGGGGCGGCTCGGCGGGGGACGCGAAGGTCCTCACCGACCTCCTCGCCCGCGCCGTCCGCGAGCCCATCGGCCCGATCGGCCCGGCCGCCCTGGACGACGGCCAGCTGATCATCGCCTACGACGCGATCACGCTGGCCGTCCACGGCATCCGCGAGGCCACCCCCGACGGCGCCGCCGTGCCGCCCCTCGCCGACGTCGGACTGCAGTGGCCGCAGGTCAAGGGCTCGCTGCGGGTGAACGGGGCGAGCGGCTGGATCTGTCTGGACGTGCACGGCAACCCGTACGACAAGGCCGTGCCGATCGTGGAACTCCACGCCGACGGCGGCTCGCGCTTCGTGCGCATCGCCTGGCCGGAGGGGAAGCCGCCGGCGGGGGAATGCCTGCCGCCGTCCTGAGCCGCTACGTGCCCTGACCCCCGCCGAGCTGCTCGATCAGGCGTTCGAATCGAGCCCGCCACTCCCACTCGCTCTCCCCCTCGCCCCCGTCTTTACCCTCACCTTCAGCCTGGAACTCGTGGGTGAAGCGCAGGACCGTGCCCTCGTCCCCGTCCCGCTCCAGATGGAAGCGGATCCGGCCGCCGGCCGCCACCGTGTACTCGGCGACCCGGTCCACGTCCCACGCGGTGACCTGCCCCGCGCCCAGACCGCGCAGGGCGACCGTGCCGCCGAGCCGGGGTTCGAGGACGTCGACGGCCGTCCACCAGCCGCCGAGCCCCTCCGGCGTGGACAACGCCGGCCAGACCGCCCCCATGACCCCCGGGAGCCGCACCAGGAAGTGCAGGATGTGCGTGTTCCCGTGGGTCTGGCTGGTGCCCTGTTCGACGGAACCGCTCATGACACCAGCCTGACCCCCGGGAACCGGTTTCGCACGGTTACGGCCGCTGCCCCACCTTGTCGACGACCGCTCGGCGCACCGTCGCGGAGTCGCTGAACACGGTCCCCTTCTTGAACTTCCCGTAGTCCCGGGTGAAGGTCGTCCGCTGTCCGAGCATCTGGTGCGTCTTCTTGTCGAAGATCCATTCCACCCGCAACGGCAGCTTCGCGTCTTCGTAAACGACCGCCACCCCGTGCCGTCCGAGGACGTCCACGGCGTCCTCCCGCACGGTCACCCCGGGGATGCGGGCGGCGACCCGGTAGAGCGCGGCGGCCTGGGCGGGTGGCACGATGCCGTCCGTCATCATGTCGCCCACCGTCAAGAACAGCATCTGGTCCCTGTTGAAAACGATGGGCCGCGCGCCGTCGATCAATTCGATCCCGAGCACAGAGTGAGCGGCCAGCCAGTCGTGCATCGCGTCCGGGTCGGTGGGCAGGGACTCGAGGTAGGCGTATCCGGCGTACCCCTGCCGGGTGTAGTTCTCCGGCTCGTAGCGGGGGTAGCTCACATCACCCGAGAAGGTCGCGTCCCGGATCACGCCTTCGCTGCGGCCGTCCACAGACACCCAGACCTCCCTGCGATGCAGGGGTTTGACGACTGGCTTCCCGTCCTTCCCGATCCTGGTGGAGGTCACCTTGGTCTCGACGTACGTGAACTGGTCGTCACGGATCTTGCCGTACCCGTTCTGGTGGCCGGCGACCAGCGCCGCGTCCTCCAGCACGGCGGCTGCCGTGGTGACGCGCGGTCCGGAGCCGGAATCGCCGGACGACGGCAGCAGCGTGAAGGTGACGGCGGCGACGGTCGCCACGGCCGCCGCCGTGAGCGCGGGGCGCAGCCACGGGTTCCGCTTGCGGACGGGCTTGCGGACGGGGGCCTGTTCTTCTTGCCGGATCTCGGTCATCAGATGCTCCTTGAGGAGTTGGTGACGGCCCGGCGGGAGGTCTTTCTCAGGCAGTTCTGGAAGCTGGTTCATCGGTTTCCCTCCCTCAGGGGGCCGACCGCGGTGATGCGGTCACCTCTCATCTGTCCGTAGGTTTGCGGGAGTTCCGTATATTTAGCGAGTTTCGTCCGCGCCCTCGACAACCGCGACCGCACCGTCCCGACCGGCACCCCCAGCGCCTCGGCCGCCGCCGCGTAGTCCAGCCCGCCCCACACGCACAGTGCCAGCACCTCCCGCTCGGCCCGCCGCAGCTTCGCGAAGGCGGCGCGCACCAGGGCGAGCCGGTCCGCGTCGTCCAGGCGCCCGGCGACCTCGTCGGCGAAGTCGTCCAGCGCCTCGCCGCGCGGGAGCCGGGCGACGGCCGCCGCGTGTCTTCGGGCCGCGCGGCGGGTGTTGCGCGTGACGTTGGTGGCGATGCCCAGCAGCCACGGGCGCAGCGAACCGCCGTCCTCGTCGAGCTTCTCGCGCAGCCGCCAGGCGTCCAGGAAGGTCAGCGAGACGACGTCCTCGGCGACCGTCCACTCCCCCGTGAGCCGGAAGGCGTGGTTGTAGACGGAGCGTGCGTAGGCGTCGAAGAGCTCACCGAAGGCGTCGTGGTCCCCCGCGCGGATGCGTTTCCTCAGCGTTCTGATCGTGCTCGGAGTCGTATCCACGTCCCCTTACCTGTCCGTACGACGAAGGCCGGTTCCCGTGACCCAGGTCACAGAAACCGGCCTCTGCCGTGAGCGGCCTACGGCTCAGACGCCCGCGTACGAGTGCTTGCCGGAGACGAAGATGTTGACGCCGTAGTAGTTGAACAGCCAGCAGCCGAAGGCGATCATCGCCAGGTAGGCGGCCTTGCGGCCCTTCCAGCCGGCGGTGGCGCGGGCGTGCAGGTAGCAGGCGTAGGCGACCCAGGTGATGAACGACCAGGTCTCCTTGGGGTCCCAGCCCCAGTAGCGGCCCCAGGCGTCGCCGGCCCAGATCGCGCCCGCGATGATCGTGAACGTCCAGAGGGGGAAGACGGCGGCGTTCACGCGGTAGGCGAACTTGTCGAGCGAGGCCGACGCCGGGAGGCGGTCCAGGACCGAGTTCGCGAACTTGCCGGGCTTGCCGCCGGTCGCGAGCTTGTTCTCGTAGGAGTCCTTGAACAGGTACAGGATCGTGGCGACCGCGCCGACGTAGAACACCGCGCCGCAGAAGATGGCGGTGGAGACGTGGATGTACAGCCAGTACGAGTGCAGGGCCGGGACGAGCTGGTCGCTCGCCGTGTAGAGGACGGTGACCGCGAGGCCCAGGTCCAGCAGGACCGTGGTGATCAGGAACAGGCCGAGCCAGCGCACGTTCTTCTTCAGCGCCAGCAGCCCGAGGTACACGCCGACGGCCACGGTGGAGAAGGTGATGTTGAACTCGTACATGTTGCCCCACGGCGCGCGTTCCACCGAGGCCGCGCGGGCCACGACGCCGGCCAGCTCGACCAGGAAGGCGAGCACCGTGAGGGAGACGGCGATCCGGCCGTACATGTCGCCCTGCTCGTCACCGCCGTGCGCGCCCGGCCCGTCGGGCACGTCGCGCGCGCCGGCCGCGGAGCGCACCACGACCTGCGGACGCTCCAGGACGGCCGTGCCGCCGTTCTTCTTGACGGTGACGGCCGGGCCCTTCGCCGCGGCCTGCGCCTCGGCGGTCAGCGCGGCGGCGGTGCGGCCGACCTTGCTGCGGCCGCCGAGGAGCCATTCGGCGATGTATGCGAAGAAGGCCAGCGTGTAGACGGCCATCGAGGAGTAGATCAGCGTGTTGCTGATGTTCGCGAGATTCTCGTTGGAGGCGGCGGCCAGATCGGTTGCGGCGGCGAGAGTCACTTCGCAGGCCCTTCGGCAGGTACGACTTCGGGTTCGGGGGAATCGGTGGGGTCAGGTTCCGGGGCTCCGGGAGCCTGGTCGTACAGGGTTCCGGCGAGGTCGCCGAGTTCCTCGGGCACCTTGGCGGACTCGCTGCGGCCGAGGCCGGCCATCTCGACGACCGTGACACCGTCGGCGTCCTTCACCGCACGCACCCACACCCGGCGGCGCTGGATGAACAGGGAGGCGGCCAGGCCGAAGATCGCGGCGAGCGCGCCGCCCAGCGCCCAGCCGCTCCCCGGCTGCTGGGTGATCTGGAAGTTCGCCCACTGCTTGGTGCCCTCGTAGGTGATCGAGCCGGCGCCGCCCGGGAGGGTCAGGGTCTCGCCGGGCTGCAGGTTCTCCCGCACCTGTGCGCCCTTGGCGTCCTTGAAGTCCTTCATATGGGTCTTCTCGAGCTGGTACACGCTCTGCGGGATGCCCGAGTTGACGCCGAGGTCCCCGTGGTACGGGACGAGGTTCAGCACGGGGTTGAGCAGCGCGGGGAAGCTGGAGGCCGTCTCCATGCCCTTGACGTACGACGGCAGGAAGAACGCCTGGAAGGCGAGCTGCTCGGAGACGCCCTTGGCGTTCTTGTAGCCGTCGTAGACCTTGACCACCCCGGAGGAGGTGACGTTGGAGTCCAGCGGCAGCAGCGGTACGGCGTCGCTGTAGACGACGTCGCCCTTGCCGTCCCGGACGGTGACGACGGGGGCGTAGCCGTGGGCGGTGAGGTAGACCTTGGAGTCGCCGATCTCCAGCGGGTGGTTGACCTTGACGAGGTCCTTCTTGCCCTTCCCGTACGCGCCCACGCTGTAGGTGAGGGCGGCCTGGTAGGTGCGCGGGGTCCCCTTGTTGGGGCCGCTCGTCTCGTACGTGCCGGTGAACTTGTCCAGGCTGAAGCTGAACGGCGTGAGGTCGTCGGTGTTGAAGAGGGTGCCGGACTTGAAGTCGTCGTACTGGGTGAGGGTGTTGGAGAAACCGCCGTCGCCCTCGACGACCAGCTTGTTGCCCTCGGACTTGTACAGCTGGCCCCAGGCGAAGGCGACCAGCATCACGATCAGCGCGACGTGGAAGGCGAGGTTGCCGACCTCCCGGAGATAGCCCTTCTCGGCGGCGACGGCGTCTCCGGCGAGGTGGGCGCGGAAGCGGCGCTTCTTCAGCAGGGCGAGCGCGGCCTCGCGGACCTGCTCCGGCTCGGCCTCGGTACGCCAGGTGGTGTAGGCGGGCAGCCGGGTCAGCCGCTTGGGTGCGCCCGGCGGACGGCCGCGCAGCTGGCCCACGAACTGCCAGGTGCGGGGCACGATGCAGCCGATGAGGGAGACGAACAGCAGGATGTAGACCGCGGAGAACCACACCGAGCTGTAGACGTGGAAGAGGCCGAGCCTGTCGTAGACCGGCGCGAGCGTCCGGTGCGCCTGGCGGAAGTCGGCGACCTTCGTCTCGTCGGTGCCGGACTGCGGGATCAGCGAGCCGGGGATCGCGCCGAGCGCCAGCAGCAGCAGGAGCAGCAGCGCGACCCGCATGGAGGTGAGCTGACGCCAGAACCAGCGGGCCCAGCCGACGAGCCCCAGGCCGGGGCCACTGGCCAGGGAGTCCACGGGCGCGGTGGACAGCTGGGAGCCGGCGGCGCCGAGGTCCTGGTCGTCGGGGGCGACGGGGGTCGCCTCACCGGTCGCCGAGGCCGTGCCGGTCGTCGAGGTCTCACCGGTCGTCGAGGTCGTGCCGGTCGGGCTCGCGCCGGTTGTCGGGCTTTTGCCGGGTGTCGTGGTCTTGCTCATGAATCAGATCCCCACAGTGAAGCCGGCGGACCAGGACTGGATGTCCTGCACGAGGCGGTCCCACGCACCGGTCAGCAGCAGCAGACCGGTCACGATCATCATCGTGCCGCCGATCCGCATCACCCAGACGTAGTGACGCTTGACCCAGCCGAAGGCGCCGAGCGCCTTGCGGAAGGCGACCGCGGCGAGCACGAACGGCACACCGAGGCCGAGGCAGTAGGCGACGGTCAGTATGGCACCGCGGCCCGCGCTTCCCTGCTGGGAGGAGAGGGCGATCACGGAGGCGAGGGTGGGGCCGATGCACGGGGTCCAGCCGATGCCGAACAGCGCGCCGAGCAGCGGGGCGCCGGCCAGTCCGGCGACGGGCCGCTTGTGGAAGCGGAACTCCCGCTGGGTCATCCAGGGCATCAGCCCCATGAAGAAGACGCCCATGATGATCATGAGCACGCCCAGCACCTTGGACAGGACGCCCTGGCTGTCCTGGAGGTTCTGGCCGAAGTAGCCGAACAGGGCGCCGCTGGAGACGAACACGGCGGTGAAGCCGAGGACGAAGAGGGAGGCGCCGGCGACCATCCGGCCGCGGCGGGCCTCGGCCAGGTCGGTGCCGGCGACGCCGGTGACGTACGACAGATAGCCGGGGACGAGCGGCAGGACACAGGGCGAGAAGAAGGAGACGAGACCGCCCAGCAGGGCGATGGGCAGGGCGACGAGCAGGGCGCCGTTGAGCACCGTGTCGTTGTAGCCCGTCGCGGCGAGCGTGCTGACTGCGCTCACGTCACTTCTCCGCGACGACCGGGGAGATCATCTTGCGCAGCTTGTCCTCGCTGAGCGCGGCCAGCGAGCGGGCGGCGATCTTCCCCTCCCGGTCGATGACCAGCGTGGAGGGGATGGCCTGCGGGTTGAGGGTGCCCTTCTTGAAGCGGAGCATCAGCTTGCCCGTCGGGTCGTACAGGCTGGGGTAGGCGATGCCGTACTGCTCGTCGAAGGCGACGGCGTTGCGGGCCTTGGTGTCCCGGGTGTTGAGGCCGACGAACTGCACGCCGTCGGCCTGGAGGTCCTGGTAGACCTTCTGGAAGCCGGGCGCCTCGGCACGGCACGGGGAGCACCAGGAGCCCCACACGTTGAGGACGACGACCTTGCCCTTGTAAGCGGCCACGTCCAGCTGCTTGCCGTCGATGGTCTTGCCGGACAGGTCGGGCGCGGCGACCCGTTTCCCCTTCTCCACGGTGGAGATGCCGTCCTTGCCCATCACGAAGTTGGTGTCACCGCCTCCGCCGGCTGCGCCTCCTGAGGTGCACGCGGACAGCAGTGACGCCGCGGCTACGGCGACGACGACAGACAGGGGGGCGCGGCTGGCGGCACTCATGTGAAAAGTTTCGCATGCCCGTTCCGGGGATCTTGCGCGCCCCCCTTGCGGGGAGAAAACCGCATATCAGGCGGCGGATGCGGACCCCGTCGCGGACGCCCCGGCCGACGTCTTCGGGCTCTTCGGGGTGGTGGGAGTCTTCGGGGCCGCCGCGAGGAACGTCTTCCAGCCGCCGGCCGGCTGCTGGCCGACGTCGAGGGTGCGCAGCTTCTCGAGGACCTCGGGCTTCTGGACGTCGATCCAGTCCACGAACTGCCGGAAGGAGACCAGCCGTACGTCCGCGCCCTTCTCCTTCTCCCGCGCGATGTGCTTGAAGGCCTCCTCGACGGAGTCCATGTAGATGCCGCCGTTCCACTTCTCGAAGTGGTTGCCGATGAAGAACGGAGCGCGGTTGGACTCGTACGCCCGCTGGAAGCCCTGGATGTAGGCCTGCGCGGACTGCTTGCGCCAGCCCGGGTAGTTGTAGCTGGGCGCCTTGGTCGAGTTTTTCGACTGGTTGGCGAGCATGTTGTAGTCCATCGACAGGACCTCGAAGCTGTGGCCCGGGAAGGGCACCTGCTGCAGCGGCAGGTCCCACAGGCCGCCCCGCTTCTTCGGCCACACCTGACGGCCGCCCGGCGAGGAGGCGTCGTAGCGCCAGCCGAGTTCCTTGGCGGTCGGCAGCAGGTTGTCCTGGCCGAGGAGGCAGGGGGTGCGGCCGCCGACGAGTTCCTTGTCGTAGTCGAAGGGCAGCGCGGGCAGGTCCGTCCAGCCGGTGTTGGTCCGCCAGTTCTTCACGAACGACTTGGCCTGGTCTATCTCGCTGCGCCACTGCTTGGCCGTCCAGTTGCCGACGGTGCCGTGGCCGGAGCAGAAGTGCCCGTTGAAGTGGGTGCCTATCTCGTGGCCTTCGAGCCAGGCCCGGCGCACGTTGGTGAGCGTCGCCTTGACGTGGTCGTCGGTGAGGTAGCCGATGTCGGAGGCGCCGCGCGGGTTGTTCGGCGGGTCGTAGAGGCGCTTCTTCGACTCGGGCAGCAGATACAGCCCGGAGAGGAAGAAGGTCATGCTCGCGCCGTGCTCCTTGGCGAGGTCGAGGAAGCGCGGGAAGAGTCCGTTGCCGACCTCGCCGGCGCCGTCCCAGGAGAAGACGACGAACTGCGGCGGCTCCTGGCCGGGCTCCAGCGGGACCGGCTTGGCCGGCTGGTGGGGCTGCTTGCCGGTGAAGGAGGTCGAGCCGTCGCCGATGGGGCGGGCCGAGGGCTTCGGACTGCCGGAAGGGCTGCCGTTGGAACCGTCCTTGCCCGACCCCGCGGGCTTCGGGTCGCCGGAACCGGTGAGGCTGCCGCAGCCGGACAGTCCGGCGACGGCGGCGGCCCCGGCACCGAGTCCGAGTGCTCCCCTTCGGGTGATCGTGCGCATGGCGTCCTCGTTCGTCAGGTCCTCGTCAGTGGTCACTTAATCAGAGGACATGACGAACGAGGGGGTTCCCCCCATAGTTCCGGATTCGGTAACAGGGGAACTGATTCAGCCAGCGGTTTCGGCGTGGGCAGGGGGTAACGGCTTCGACGTGGGCAGGAGAAGCGGATTCGACGGGTGCGCGCGGGCGGCGGCTACGCGCCGAAGGCCTTGTCCTTCCCCTTCACCGGCTTGGCGCCGGCCCGGAGATGGGCCGGCACGAGGTCGATGGCGGGCTCGCTGTAGCCGACGGACACGATCCTGTCGCCCTGGTACGTGAAGCTCGTCAGCGAGGCGAGCGTGCACTGCCGCTTGCGCGGGTCGTGCCACAGCCGCCGCCGCTCGACGTAGGACCGCACGATCCAGATCGGCAACTGGTGGCTGACGAGCACGGCTTCGTACCCGCGGGCCGCGTCCTTCGCCGCGTCCAGAGCGCCCATCATCCGCACCACCTGGTCGACGTACGGCTCGCCCCAGGACGGCTTGAACGGGTTGACGAGGTGCTTCCAGTTCTCGGGCCGGCGCAGCGCCCCGTCCCCCACCCCGAACGTCTTGCCCTGGAAGACGTTGTCGGCCTCGATGAGCCGCGCGTCGGTGGCCAGATCCAGACCGTGCGCCTTCGCGATCGGCGTGGCCGTCTCCTGCGCCCGCTCCAGCGGCGAGGCGACGACGTACGTCACATCACGCGGGGCGAGGTGCTCGGCGACCCGGTCGGCCATCTGCCGGCCCAACTCGGAGAGGTGGTAGCCGTCGAGACGGCCGTAGAGCACACCGTCGGGGTTGGCGACCTCGCCGTGCCGCATGAGATGGACGACGGTGAGGTCCTTGCCGCTGTTGCCGTGGGTGCTCACGCGGTGGCCTCCGCAGCCGCTCGGGCCGCCGCCGGGAGGGCGTCGGCGATTCTCTGGACGGCCGCGTCGTCGTGGGCCGTGGACACGAACCAGGACTCGAAGGACGACGGCGGCAGGTAGACGCCGTTCGCCAGCAGCGAGTGGAAGAACGCGGTGAAGCGGAACGACTCCTGCGCCTTGGCGTCCTCGTAGTCACGGACGGGCCGGTCCGTGAAGAAGACGGAGAACATGCTGGAGGCGCTCTGCAGCGTGTGCGCGACGCCCTCCTTGGTGAGCGCCTCGGAGACGAGCGCCTGGATCTGCCCGGACACGGCGTTGATCCTGGTGTAGGCGTCGTCGTCGAGGAGCCGCAGTTGGGCGAGCCCCGCGGCGGTGGCGACCGGGTTCCCGGAGAGCGTGCCGGCCTGGTAGACGGGCCCGGCGGGAGCGAGGTGCGCCATGACGTCGGCGCGACCGCCGAACGCGGCTGCGGGGAAGCCGCCACCCATGACCTTCCCGAAGGTCATCAGGTCGGGCCGCACCCCGTCGATCCCGAACCAGCCCGCCCGGCTGGTCCGGAAGCCGGTCATGACCTCGTCGGAGATGAACAGCGCGCCGTTGTTGGCGCAGGCGTCCTTGAGTCCCTGGTTGAAGCCGGGCAGCGGCGGCACGACCCCCATGTTCCCGGGCGAGGCCTCGGTGATCACGCACGCGATCTCGCCGGGATGCCGGTGGAAGGCCTCCTGCACGGCCTCCAGGTCGTTGTACGGCAGGACGATGGTGTCGCCGGCCTGGGCGCCGGTGACCCCCGGGGTGTCGGGCAGCGCGAAGGTGGCCACGCCGCTGCCGGCCGCGGCGAGCAGCGAGTCGACGTGACCGTGGTAACACCCGGCGAACTTGATCACCTTGGTGCGGCGGGTGAAGCCGCGGGCGAGTCGGATGGCCGACATGGTGGCCTCGGTGCCGCTGGAGACCAGCCGCACCTGCTCCAGGGGCTCGATGCGGGCCACCATCTCCTCGGCGAGCGCCACCTCGCCCTCACCGGGCGTGCCGAAGGAGGTGCCGCGGGAGACGGCGTCCTGCACGGCCGCGATGACCTCGGGGTGCGAGTGCCCGAGGATCATGGGCCCCCAGGAGCAGACGAGGTCGACGTACTCGCGCCCGTCGGCGTCCGTCAGATACGGGCCGGTGCCGGACACCATGAACCGGGGCGTTCCGCCCACGGCGCGGAAGGCACGCACCGGGGAGTTCACGCCGCCCGGCGTGACGGCCGACGCACGGTCGAAAAGCGCCTGCGAGACGGGCGCATCGTATGAATAGGGCAGTTCGCTCATGACCTGCGACTTCTCCGACCTTCTCCGACTTGCTGGACTCCGGTTGCCAGTGACCTCCCAGGGTAGGCCAGCGGTGCTCGCCCTCGGCCGGGGCCGCCGCCCGCCCGCCCGACCGCTTCGTCATCTGCGAAACTGAAACGGACTGAGCCTGATAGACGTAGCTCACAACGACCAGGTGTCGAGGGGCTGCGAAGATCCTGCGGACAGGTGTTTCAACGCACGTTTCGGCGTGCGGCCGTGGGGGAGGTCACTGACACGATGATCGGGTTGCGCGGCGGGGGCCACGCGTCCTAGAAAAGCAGTCGGGTGGAGATATGCATCGCGGTGGCGGGCTGGGCGAGGGGACTGACGACCTGGGTCCTCGACGTGCCCATCGGGGAAGGCACCGGCGCGACGCGGAGGAAGCCGACGAAGCACGCCAGAACCAGGGCCTGAACCAAGGCATGAACCAAGGTATGAACCAGGGTGTACCGAATGAGCCCGAGCGGGTCGACGGCCGATTCGACGGCCGATTCGACCGTCGAGTCGACCAGCGGGTCGATCGTCTCCAGGCGGAGAGCAGGAATGGTGGTCGGGTGGGGGTGACGTACAAGTACTTCGGCGCGCCGGACGGCGCGACGGCGGCCCGCGTCCCGATCTCGATGCGCCCCGAGGAGCTCGGCGGCGACGAGCTCGGCATGAACGGCATGTTCACCAAGATCAAGCCGGAGACGATGGCCGCGATGGTCCTCACCGGCATCGAAGGCGTCCCCCTCCACAAGGTGCCCCCGCTGGAACTGGTCGTCCTCCACCCCGACTACGCCGTCGTGAAGCTCCCCATGACGGTCGTGGACCCCCTGCGCGACATCGGCGAGGAAGCGGTGGGCGCGGCAGCGTTCATCTGGTCGACGGTCCCGGACCGCGGCGGCCCCCGCGACGCGTTCAACGTCTACCAACTGCTGCACGAATGGCAGGACTTCAGCCACCGGCTGCATGAGGCGGGGCATCAGCCCTATTGCTTGGTGTGGCCCTGACCTGGGGTTTCACTGGTGGCGGGCGGGGTCTTCGGGCCTCGCCCTTTTCAGTGCCGGAGAGAGGCCGTCAGGCGGCCAGGGCACATTGGTTTCCCTGGGGGCACTGATGTGCCCTGGGTGTCGGGCGGGTCAGCGTCGTCTTCCGCTTCCGTGAGGGCGTCGTCGATCGCCTTGCGGGTGCGGGTCTCGCTGGACGGCAGCAGGTGCGTGTACGTCCGCAGCGTGAAGCCCGGGTCCGAGTGCCCGAGGTGTTCGGAGAGCGCACCTCCGCGCGGGCGGTGGCCCGGTCGGGTCAGGTGCGGGTGCCGATCTCTGCTTTGAACAGGGCCCAGAAGCTTTCCGCGGCGGCGTTGTCGAAGCATGATCCGGTGCGTCCGCAGCTCTGCCGCAGTCCCAACTTCCCTATCCGTTCCCGGAACTGGGTCGACGTATATTCGTTGCCGCGATCGCTGTGGATCACGCAGCCGGGCTCTAGTCAGCCCCGGCCGTGGGCCATGTCGAGTGCATCGACGACGAGTTCGGCGCGGTGGTGGTCGGCCATCGCGTCCCGCTTGAACTCCTCGGTGTACCGCTTTGTGTACTTGCTTCCCACCTGGTGCTACTTCCTCTGGAACCTCAAGATCCCAGTCTCCAGGTGTCCACGATCAAGGGGAAGCTTCACGCACTGGCCCTCCCTGGTCCTGCCTCACCCTTGCCGGCCCTTCGACCTCGATACTGCCCGCAGTTCCGCCGAACGCCGGTGAGCGGCCGTTGGTCCGGCGTGGCCGTGCCCGGTGAGCGGGAACAGTCGGCTCCTACACGGGCGCCGGATGTACGAGGCGGCCGTGGTAGATGAGTGAGGCGGCCTGTTTCAGGCGGCGGACGCGGATGCTGACCTCGTAGGCGTCGATGCCGTCTATGGCAGCGACGCGGGTGGTGAGGTAGCGGTAGAAGTCCTCGGCGTCGCGGCAGATGACGCTGACCATCAGGTTGTGCCGGCCGCTGATGGCGCCGGCGAAGGCGACCTCGGCGTGCCGGGCGAGTTCCTCGCCGGCCTGTTTGAGGCGGGCGGGGGCGACGCGCAGCCAGAGGGTGGCGTTGAGGGTGTGGCCCAGGCGCTCGGGCAATAGTTCCACGTCGTAGAAGAGCGTGCCGGACGTCTCCAGGGCTTCCAGGCGACGGGCGACGCGCGCGTTGGACCAGCCGGTGAGCTCGGCGAGGCGGGTGTGGGTGGCGCGGCCGTCCTCGGCGAGGGCGTCCAGCAGCGGGGTGTCCTCGACCGTAGGGGGCCGCGGCGGCCCCGCGGGGGTGGGGGGCCGGTCACCGGTGAGCTGCCGTACCTGGTCGGGGGTGAGGCCGGCGCCGTAACCGGTCCATTCACTGGTGCCGGTCTCGCCGAAGGGGTGCAGAAGCAGGTCGATGCTGACGTCAAGGACGGAGGCCGCGCGGGGCAGCTGGCGCAGCAGGACGTCGTCGCGGTGGGCCTCGACGGGGGAGCGGATCATGCAGATGATCTCCGAGCCGCCGGAGGCGAGGTTGGCGTAGGCGATGTCCGGCCGCTTGGCCAGGGAGTCCGCCAGGGGGCCGACCCGGTCGGGGCGGGAACGGATGCGGGCCACCCAATGGGCCTGCCCGTACACCGCAGGGTTGACCTGGCCGATCACCCGCATCACCCCGCTGCGGCGCAGGGCGTGGTAGCGGCGGGCGGCGGTCTGCTCCGACACGCCCGTCACCTCGCCGATGCGCCGGAACGGGGCGCGGGGTGCGCATTGGAGTGCGTGGAGGATTTTCCTGTCCACATCGTCGTTCACAGGGGGAGTCTGCCATCGAGCGGGACCATGGTGGAGGCTTTTGTTCATCTCGGGCTGCAAAGTTCATGGTCGGAGGCGGCGAGGCGGATGCTGGGGCGTGTCCGTAAGGAAAGGACGTGACTCCCATGAGCACGCGGTTGGCACCGGCGGTGGTCTGCCTCGGCACGTTCGTCCTGCTGATGCACCTGACCACGGCGGGTGTGGGACGACCCCACCAGGCGGCGTCGCGCACCGGTGCCTCCCGCATCCAGCGCGTTGTCGGTGACGTGGCTCCGGTGCCGGCGGCTGTGCTTACGGGCGTCTGCCGGTCGGCTGTCCGGCGGGGTGTCGCTGCCGCTCCCTGACCGGCCCGGCCGGAGTGTCCTCCTCGCATCCCCCGGGTGCTCCGGGCCATGAAGCGGCGCTGTGCCGACGAGCCGACCGCACCACGACACACGAGCAGCGCCTGATCATCAGAGAGGCATCCGTCCCCGTGCACTTCACCGTCGACGCCTTCCGCTCGACACCCCCGTTCGACATCCTCGCCAAACTCTTCGGGCAGCCGGAGCACACCGATTGGCTCGACGAGAGCCTGTCGTGGAAGCAGACCTGCTACATCGGTGACTGGTCGTTCCTGCCGCAGACCCGCTTCCGCGGTCCCGGCGTGCTGTACGGCGACGGCCCGCACCCCACCTTCATGGACATGCCCCGCGACCTGCGCGGCCACCTGTGGATGGATCGAGTGGAGTGCGACAGTGTCCTCGTCGGCACGGCCACCTCGCGCGGCTACAGCTACTACTTCCGCAAGATGCTCTCCCTGGCCGTGCTGAACGTCGCCGAAGCCGAGATCGGCACGCAGGTCGACGTCGTCTGGGGTAATCCCGGCGACCCGGTCAAGCGCATCCGGGCCACCGTCGCCAAGGCCCCCTTCAAACGCGTCCGTTCGCGCGCCGAGCTCCACGCCCACCTGGCCGCGTACCGGGCAGGGTCCGGACCGGCCGCGTAAGCCGCGGAGAACCCCACCCACCGGCGCCTGCGGGACGCCACCGGCAACATCCGCGGGTCAGGGCTGCCCGCCTCCGGCACGGCAGCCCCCGTGCACCAACGTCTGCCCCACCCAACCGACCGCGGCACACCACGCCGCACGGGAGAAAGCGGAATTTCCGTGAACGCCACCACAACGGCGATCAGGTCGACCGACCGGCGGGCGGCCACCATCGTCATGGCCTGCCTCGGCGTGTTCGTCGCCTATCTGCCGATCACCACGGTCGCCGTCAGTCTGCCCGCGATCCAGCGGGCACTGAGCACCTCGACCGCCCAACTCTCCTGGGTCCAGGACGCGTTCGTCCTGCCCATGGCCGCGTTCATCATGACCGCGGGCGTCTTCGGTGACGTCCACGGCCGCAAGAAGGTCTTCCAGGCGGGCCTGTTCTGCTGTGCCGCCGGGGCGGCAGTCGCCCTGTGTGCACACAACATCCAGACCCTGTGGGCCGGGCAGGCCCTGGCCGGTCTGGGCTCGGCCGCGCTGCTGCCCACCACGCTGGCGCTGATCAGCCACGCGGTGCCCGACTTCCGCGAGCGCGGCAAGTTCATCGGCATGTGGGCCATGGCCATGCTCGCGGCCCTGGCCGTCGGCCCGGTCATCGCCGGCGTGATCCTCGACCACTTCTCCTGGCGCTGGATCTACCTGCTGTCCGTCCCCCTCTCGCTGGTCGCGATGGCCGTCGCCGCCCCGCTGCTGACCGACTCGCGCGCCCCGCACGGTCGCAAGCTCGACTGGCCCGGCCAGATCACCGCCGCCGTCGCCGTCACCGCCCTGGTCTACGGCGTGATCGAGGGCGGCGCCGACTCCTTCACCGCCACCAAGGTGATCGCCGCCCTGGTGCTGGGCGTCCTCGCGCTGATCGCGTTCGTCGTGTCGGAGAAGCGCAGCGACAGCCCGATGCTGGACCTGGCGGTCTTCCGCAGCGCGGCCTTCACCGCCACCGCCCTGGTCGCCCTGATCACCTTCCTCGGGCTGATCGGCTTCTTCTTCGTCCTCAGCCTGTACTTCGGCATGGTGCAGCAGCTCGGCACCCTGGAGGCGGGCGCGCGGCTGCTGCTGGTCCCGGTCGCCGCGATCGTGGCCGGAGCCCCGGCCGGACGGCTCATGCACCGTGTCCCGACCCGCTGGATGATCAGCGTCGGTCTGCTCCTGATCGCCGGGTCGCTGCTGGCCATGACCAACCTCGACACCGACACCTCCTACGGTTCGATCGCCTGGCGGCTGATCGTGCTGGGCGTCGGCCTCGGCCTGGTCACCACGCCGATGACGGCCACCGCCGTCGCCGCCGTGCCGCACCATCTGGCGGGTATGGCCTCGGCCGCCAACAACGCCTTCCGCCAGGTCGGCGGCGCGCTCGGCCCGGCCGTCCTCGGCGCCCTGCTGTCCACCCGCGCCGTGGACAGCCTGCCCGGCCATCTCGCCGACGCCGGCGTGACCGGAACCCAGGCCCACACCATCGTCGCCATGGCGAAGGAGGGCGGCCTGGGCGCGGTCGCCGGAATGAACTTCGGCTCCACGGCCAACCAGGTCTACGGCGCCTTGGGCGACTCCCTCCTCGACGGCATGCGCCTGTGCCTCATCGTGGCAGCCATCCTGGCCCTGATAGCCGCGGCTTGCGCGGTCGTCCTGCTGCGCCGCCCCAAGCAGCAGACCAGCACCGGCGCGGCGCGGACCGCCGACGTGGCACAGCACGGCAACCCGGACGCCACCGCCGAGAACGCCCAGGCGGCCAGCACCGCCCAGCCCTTCGGACACCGCCGCAGCTGACCGGGCGGCAAGGGGAGGGGCATCGCCCGCGCCGGTCACACAAGTCGCGGACGGTGCCCCTCCCCTGCGGTGGGTCCGGCAGCCACGTGCCGGCAGAGCCCGAGGGCAGGACGATGCCCATCACCAAGCAGCTGATGGGATACGCAGGATCAACGTCTCCGGCGCCGCCCGCGCTGTCACCTCCTGGCTGCTGAAACGGATCCAGGCGTGAGTCCGGCCGGTCGAACGCGAGTCCTGCAGAACAGCGCACGCCCATGCCCGCCCCCGGCACCAGCACGAAGAGCGACGAACGACGTCGGACCATCATGGCCGGCGCGGTCGACTGCTTCGCGCAAAAGGGTTTCTACGGTACGACGACGCACGAGATCGCAGACTGGGTCGGCATCTCTCAGCCGTATCTCCACCGCCTGTACCCGAACAAGGAAGCGCTGTTCGCGGCGGTGGTCGACCAGTTCCTGGGGTTTGCGGTGCTTGCACTGAGAGACCGGGTGACTCATGGCTACTACCGCAGTGGCTACCGCCAAGGCCGCCCCAACTTCGGGTGCGTGCAGGGTAAGGGCGACGCCGTCAGTGGAGGATCTTCTCCTTGGCCTGGCGGAATTCCTCGTCCGAGATG
The DNA here is from genome assembly GCF_044460385.1 of Streptomyces sp. NPDC050121. Taxonomy (NCBI): domain Bacteria; kingdom Bacillati; phylum Actinomycetota; class Actinomycetes; order Kitasatosporales; family Streptomycetaceae; genus Streptomyces; species Streptomyces sp. NPDC050121. The sequence goes on from NZ_JBITJV010000031.1 coordinate 51,119, forward strand.
TCGCCCCTGGCGCGGACTTCGGAGAGCTTGGCGAGTTCGTCCACCTCACTGGGGCGTCCAGCGGTCTCGCGAATGTAGGCGTCCGTGGCCTGCTTCCGTGCCTGGGCGTGCCGCTGTTCGCGCTTGCCCATGTCCTTGCCCCGGGCGATGACGTAGACGAAGACTCCGAGGAAGGGGAGCACGATCGCGAAGACGAGCCAACCGGTCTTGCCCCATCCGCTCAGGCTGTCGTCGCGGAAGATGTCCGCGACGACCCGGAAGAGCAGGGTGAACCAGAGGATCCACAGGAAGATCCACATGACGGTCCAGAAGGCCCCGAGGACCGGGTAGTCGTAGGCGAGGTTCAGATTGCCACCCATTGTTTTCTCCCGTCGCTGTCCCCCCGGTGTCCCCCGTCGGGGTCCCGGTGTGGCCGTGGGCCCGGTCGCGCCGCCCGGTGGGGTGCCGCGACCGGGTTTCCCCGAGGGCTACTCCTCGTGGCTCAGTTGCAGTCCGAAAGCCTCGCCGATGCTGCGCGCAGCGGACACGACGCGGGCGCTTCCGACCACCGGGGCCACCGCCACCAGCGTGCCCTGGATCTTCTCCAGCGGTACGCCGAGATCGTCTGCGGTGCTGATGTTGAGCAGGTAGGAAGCGGGGGCGGCGTCCATGGCGACCAGTGCGGCGATGCGCACCAACAAGTACGACTCCGGGTCCAGGCCAGAGCGCTCGAACGTGTCGAGCGTCATCTGGACGATTGTTTCGAACACCGGGGCGTCCGCCTGCGCGAGGGCGCCGACGCCGCCTGCTCCTGCCATGTACTCAGCCATCTCGTGGCTCCTTCCGACGGTGCTGTGACGGTCTTGACCATCAGCAAAGCCCGATCCGCGTCGGCCGGGATCACCCGGGACAGGTGATCCCGGCCGACCGCCGGCCTCCTCCCCCACGGGGCCACGCTGGTCAGCCCTCGCTAACCGGATAGCTGCCCGGTACGGTCTTCACCGAGGCGGACACATGTCCGCTTAGGTCACGTCGGCCATGGTCGGGCAGGACGTCGTCGTCTCGGCCCTGGACCTTCCTGCGGAACATCTACGCGAACAAGGAACTCTCCGAGCGGGCGATCCGCTCCAGCGGCCTGGACTGGACGCTGGTCTACCCGACCGTGCTCACGAAGGGCCCCGCCAAGGGCGCCTACCTCGTCGGCGACCGTCTCCCGATGAAGGGCAACCCGTCGATCAGCCGCGCGGACGTCGCCGACTTCATGTACAAGGCGGCCCACAGCCCCGAGTGGATCCACGGCGACGCCGTCATCACGGACTGACACCCCCCGCGCCTTTCGTGAAGTCAGCGCCTGCCCGCCGTCTGTAGCCGGATGCGGGCGTCGAGGCCGGTGCCGGGGGCGGGGTGGAGGGTGATGGCGCCGCCGGAGGCGTCGACGAGGTGGCGGACGATGGGCAGGCCCAGTCCGGTGCCGTCGTGGTGGGAGTCGGAGGCGCGCCAGAAGCGGTCGAAGGCCCGCTCCCGGTCGGTCTCGCTCATACCGGGCCCCTGGTCGACGACGTGGAGCTCGCCGCCCGGGCCACGGTGGAGGGTGATGGTGGTGCTGGGCGGCGAGACGCGCAGGGCGTTGGCGACCAGGTTGTCGATGATCTGTTCCAGCGCCCCGGGGATCGCCCACACCCGTCCGGCGGGCGGACCGGTGACGTCGATGGCGACGTACTGCTCGGCGGCCAGCGGCTCCCACATCGCGACCCGGTCGGCGAGCGCGGCGTCCAGGTCGACGGGTTCGGGGGTGGTGGCGGTGTTCTCCAGACGGGCCAGGGCGAGCAGCCCCTGCACCATGCGGCCGAGGCGTTGCACCTCCCCGACGGCTTCTTCCAGGCTGCCGTGGGCGCGCGGGTCCAGGTAGGGCTCGAAGTTCTCCAGGCGCAGCCGCAGCGCGGTCAGCGGGGTCTTCAGCTGGTGGGAGGCTTCGGAGGCGAACGCCTGCTGGCCCTTGAGGAGTTGTTGCAGCCGGGTGGCGGTGCGGGTGAAGGAGGCGGCCAGGCTGCGCAGTTCGGGCGGGCCGGTGGTGGCGTCGGGCGGGTGGGCGAGGTGGCCGTCCGCGAGCTGGGTGGTCGCCGCCTCCAGGGTGCGCAGGGGGCGGGTGATCCAGCGGGCCATGCTGAACGCGACCAGCGCGACGGCCGCCAGCACGCAGGCGCCGGCGAGCGCGAGGGCGCCCCAGATGCGGTGGACGCGGGCGGTGACCTGGTCCATCGGGTAGGTCAGGCGCAGGGTGCCGCGGACGGTGGTGCCCGAGGAGCCCGGCATGGTGGCCGACAGGACGTCAGCGCCGGCGCTGTCGGTCGTGGTGGTGACGGTGGACCGGTTGGTCAGGGCGCGGGCGATGTCCGGCCGGCCGGCGAGGCTGATGCCGGTGCGGCCGGCCGGGTCGGAGTCGGCGAGGACGATGCCCTGCCTGTCGGTGACGACGACACGGCCGCCGGTGCGGGCGGCGTGCTCGCGGACCACGCCGGGCAGTTCGTCGAGCCGGCCCTTCTCGATGTCCTCCTCGGTGACCTCGGCGAGCATGGCGGCGTCGCGCTCGACGTTCTGCGAGGCGCGGGTGGTCTCGCCGCGGGCGTAGACGTAACCGAGCGGGATCTCCAGGCCGGCCAGCACGAGCAGGGCCAGGACGAGGTAGCTCAGCAGCAGCCGCCGGGTCATCCGGGCCCCTCGGAGGCGCTGTGGTCACCGGGGACGGTCAGCCGGAAGCCGACCCCGCGGGCGGTGGTGATCCAGCCCGGGTCGCCGAGCTTGCGGCGCAGGGCGGCGACGTGGGCGTCGAGGGTCTTGGTGGGGCCGAAGAAGTGCGGGTCCCACACGGCGTCCATGATCTGCTGCCGGGAGTGGACCGTCCCGGGATCGTCGGCGAGGAAGGCGAGCAGGTCGAACTCTCTGGGCGTCAGGGCGATGTGCTGACCCGCGAGGTGGATCTCACGGGTGCGGCGGTTGACGGCCAGCGGCCCCAACTCCTGGGCCCCGGAGGCCGGTTGGTGTGCTTCCGGCAGGTCCACGGTCCCGGTCGGCGCATAGGCCGGGGCTCCCGCGCGGCGGGTGACGGCGCGGATGCGGGCGATCAACTCCCGTACGCCGAAGGGCTTGGCGAGGTAGTCGTCGGCGCCGAGTTCGAGGCCCACGATGCGGTCGGCCTCCTCGCCCCGCGCGGTGATCATGATGATGGGGACGGCGGAGCGGGCGCGCAGGCTGCGGCAGACGTCCAGGCCGTCCATGTCGGGCAGGCCGAGATCGAGCAGCACCAGGTCCGGCGCGGCGGCGGCATCGGCGTCGGCGAGTCCGGCCGCGCCGGTGCGGACGTGGTCCACGGTGAACCCGTAGCGTCCCAGGCCCTCGGTGAGGGGGCCGGCGATTCGGTCGTCGTCTTCGATGAGCAGCAGCCGCATGGCGCCAGGCTCGCACAGCTGTGCCTGAGCAGTCGGAGAGTTCACGGGAAGCCGCCTGGGGCGAGGGAGACGTACGGGACGACAGTGGGCAAGCGGGAGCCGTCCGGCCGAAGGGGGCGGGAGCCGTCGGCCGGACGGCGATGGCGGGGACGTCGCGCGACGCCGGCCGGGGAGTGGGCCGTGGCGTGGGCGGGACGTCCGGGCGCCGTGGCCGCGGCACGGGCCGTGGCCACGGCAGGGGCGGGGCCACGGCAGGGGCGGGGCCACGGCAGGGGCGGGGCCACGGCAGGGGCGGGGCCACGGCACGGGCGGGGCCACGGCACGGGCGGTGGCCGTCAGCTCGCGTCCCCGGCCTCCTCGGTGCCCTCCTTCTTGGTGTCGGTGACCTTGAAGGACGTGTCGAGGTACACCTCGATCGAGGTGCCGTCCGCCTGCTTCACCTCCACCGCGTACATGCCGGGCTTCTCGGCGTCCTCCTCGGACTTCAGGACGGTGCCCGGGTACGCGGCCAGTGCGGCGGCCTCGGCCTTCTGCTTGATGTCACCGGTCAGCGGCGGCTCCTTCTTGTCGTCGGTGTCACCGCCGGCCCCACCGGCCGCCTGGGCGCCGCCCGCGCTCTGGGCCGACTGCTGGGTGCCCGCGGCGCTGGAGGCGTCGGAGCCGGAGTCGGAACCGCCGCAGGCGACGAGCGCGAACATCAGCGCGGCGGCGGGAGCGGCCAGCACGGCACGACGAGGCAGAGCACGCATCGGGGTGTCTCCAAACACTGGGGAATCACTTGCGGGTTCGGAGGCCTGTGAACCGGACCTCCGGGGGATGACGACGACCCTAGGAACCCGCGGTCGAGAGACAGCCCAGCAGACGGAGAGCGGGAGACCAGCAGATTGCCAATCTTCCGCCACACCACCCGTCGGCCTCGGGAGGTCCCGTCGGCTGTGGGCTCAGCGGTAGTTGAGCTCGGCGAGCTCGGTGGCGAGCTTCTTGGGCAGGGTGGTGTGGCCGAGCAGGGAAAGCGCGATGTTGCGGGCGCCGCGTGCCATGGGGTTGTGGGTGGTGGCCATGCGGGTCATCCGGTCGGTGAAGGCGACCACGCGCTGGGCGACGGGACGGCGCTGTGCCTCGTAGCCGTCGAGCCGTCCGGTGGCGAACGCCCGGCCGAGGGCGTAGCCGTCCTGGATGCCGGTGTTCATCCCCTGACCGCCGGCCGGGCTGTGCACGTGCGCGGCGTCGCCGGCCAGAAGCAGGCGGCCGGCCCGGTAGTGGTCGGCGACCCGGTGGTGCACGCGGAACCGTGAGGACCAGGCGAGAGCGGTGACCTTCGCCCGGCCGGGGGCGCGCTCGTCCAACAGCCGCTGGACGAAGGCGAGGTCGGGGGCGGGCAGGGCGTCGGCCACGGTGGCGACGACCCGGTAGTGGCCGCCGGGAAGCGGTGCGACGACGGTGAGGCCGGCGGCGCCGAAGGTGAGCGACACCTCGCGGGGGCCCGGCGCCCAGTCCATCACCGCGTCGGCGAGCACGAAGGACTCGCCGTAGGCGCTGCCGGTGAACCCGATGCCCGCGGCTTCGCGGACGGTGCTGTGCATGCCGTCGGCGCCGACCGCGTAGGCGGCGCGCAGCGACTCCCCGGTGGTCGTGGTGAGGGTCACCCCGTCCTCGTCCTGGACGACGGAAGCGACCTCGTACGGGCGGTGCACCTCGCCGCCGAGCGCCCGCAGCCGGTCCAGCAGCACGCTCTCGGTCTCGTACTGGGGAACCATCAGCGTGTACGGGTGCGCCGTGGGCAGCTTGTCGAACGGCACGGTCAGCAGCCGGCGGGCGCCGTCGCGGACGGCGAACCGGGTGACCTGGATGCCGCGCGCGATCAGCTCCGCGGAGGCTCCCAGCTCGTCCAGGACCTCCAGGGTGCGGGCGTGCACGACGGCTGCGCGTGAGGTGTTCGCGCCCTCCGCCAGCTTGTCCAGGACGACGAAGTCGACGCCGGCGGCGGCGAGGGTGACGGCGAGCGCGAGACCGGCCGGACCGGCGCCGACGACGGCGACTTCGGTGCGGGCGGGCAGTGCGGGGGTGGTGTTCATGCCGTTGTCCATGGCGGAGCCTTCCGTTCAGGAATGCGCGAGATAGGCCAACAGGCGTTGGTCAACAAGCGTTGGCCAACATCTGTTGACAGGATGCTCGAACTCCCACTGGAAAGTCAACACTCGTTGGCCTACAGTCGTTGGCATGAACGACGGACCTGGCATGAACGAGGACACCGGGACCACCGGCGCCGTGACCACCGGTGCCGGGACCGCCGGCGCCGAGACCACCGGTGCCGACAAGCGCTCCGACCGCACCAAGGCCGCGATCCTGCGCGCCGCACGGGAGCGGTTCGCGGCCCAGGGCTACGAACGCACCACCATCCGCGGCGTGGCCTCCGACGCCGGGATCGACCCGTCGATGGTCATGCGCTACTTCGGCAACAAGGCACAGCTCTTCGACGCGGCACTCGCCATCGACCTGCGGCTGCCGGACCTCACCGCCGTTCCGGCGGACGAGCTGGCACGGGTGCTGGTACGGCACTTCCTCGACCGCTGGGAAGGCGACCCGGCCGACGAAGCGCTGCTGGTCCTGCTCCGCTCGGCGGTCACCAACGAGCAGGCCGCGGCGCGGATGCACGAGATCTTCGCGCACCAGATCGCCCCGGCGCTGGCCGCCGCCCTGGGCCCGGAAACCGCCCGACGCCGGGCCGGACTGGTCTCCGCCCAGCTCCTCGGCCTCGGACTGACCCGCTACCTGCTGCGTCTCCCGGCGGTGACCTCCCTCACCCGCGGCGAGATCGAGGACGGCCTCGCCCCGGCCATCGAGGCCCTCCTCGCAGCGAAGTAGACGCCGGCGGGCTCACCTGGCGAGTTGGCCGGTACGTCCAGCCGCGTCAGCTTCCGCGGGTTCCTCATCAGGACGGCTGGTGGTGGCGCGGCTGCCCGGGCGCGGCGGGCACCTTCCCGTCGGCGGTCTGCACTCGGGCGGGGCCACGTAGGAGGCGCTGCCCGGGGTGCGGCCCGCTGAACGCGGGGACGGCCGGGCGTCGACACACAGGAAGGCGCACCAGGCTGAGTCACCGCTTTCACGCCGCTTCGGCGGGGACCCGGCCCGCCTCGACGGCGTCGAGGAGAGCCTGGTGGTCCTTCTCGTTCTGGTCCGCGTACAGCTCGGCGAAGGTCGCCAGCGCGCGGTCGAAGACATCGGCGCGGCCCAGGTAGGCGGCGATGGCGATACGGTCGCCCGACCGGGCGTGGGCGCGGGCCAGCGTGGCGCCGCACAGCTGCGCGAACAGGGACATCCGCTTGGGCGACATGTTCTCGGCGACAGCGATGCCCTTCCAGTCCCTGAGCTGACGGACATAGAAGTCCCGGCGGCGTCCGTCGATGCCCGTGGCGCGCTCCCAGCCGAGGAAGATGTCGCTGGTGGCCTGCATCAGCCGCTGTCCGGCGACGACCCGCTCGCCCTGGGTGCGGAATCCGCCGGCGCCGACGTAGGGCGCGAGCACCGACTCGTCGGCCTCCTTCGCCTGGAGGAACAGCGGGTCCTCGTCGTCCTTGCCGAGCAGCAGGATGATCCAGCAGCGGGTTCCGACGCTGCCCACGCCGACGACCTTGCGGGCGACGTCGGCGACGCGGTAGCTCTCCAGCAGGAACCGGCGGTCGGTCTGGAGGGACTGGCCGTACCGCTCGACGAGCCTGCTGATCTCGGTCTCCAGCATGTGGCCCTCGGTCTTCGGCAGCAGGTTCTCGAGCCGGATCAGGAGCGGCGGGTCGTTGGCGATTCTGCGCTTGCCGTCGACCACATGGGTGAGCTTGTCGAAGACCTGGAGCGTGTCGTGCGCGTGCGCCTTCTCCCGGGTCTCCGCCCAGCGTTCGCGGGTCTTGGCGTCGAGGTCCACGTCGAACTGCTGCTGCAGTTCGTCCGCCTCGAAGCGGGTGTACCAGACGTCGAGATTGCCCCGGTCCGCGAACTCCCGCATCCGTTCGCGGTACGACCGTACGGCGGCCCGCACCACGGACGCCCGTTCCTTGGAGCGGAACCCGTTGGCGCGGCCTGCGATGACCAGGCTGGCCGCGAGCCGCTTGACGTCCCACTCCCACGGGCCGGGCAGGGTCTCGTCGAAGTCGTTGATGTCGAACATCAGCCGGCGTTCCGGGGAGGCCAGCAGCCGAAAGTTCAGCATGTGCGCATCGCCGCAGCACTGGACCCTGATGCCGGTGCGGGGCGTCTCGGCGAGGTCCGCGGCCATGATGGCGGCGGCTCCCCGGTAGAAGCGGAACGGTGACTCGCTCATCCGCCCGTAGCGGATCGGGACGAGTTCCTGGACCCGCTTCGCCGACTGCGCGTCGATGATGTCCACCGGGTCGGTGCGCTTCGGCGGCGGAGTGAACTCGGCGTGCGCGGACCGGGGTACGGCGGACCGGGCGGCCCTGCCGCGCTCTGCGCGTTCCTTCGGGGTGCGGTGGCGCAGTTCGTGGCCGGTGGGGTTGTTGTCACTCATTGCAGACGCTCCACGATGTGGTCGCCGACGCGCAGGGCGTCGGCGACGGCCGCGACGGTGCCGATGATGACGACGTCGTGGTGCCGCGCCTCGGACATGCCGGGTCGTCCTGTCGGATCGTCCTGTCGGATCGTCCTGCTGGATCGTCCTGTCGGAGGAAATGGTCGACCGCTATCCGTCTTCCAACGTATCGCCGGTGGATGGGCGCGGCGACTCGGGTCCGCCCAGCCGCCGGGCCACCGCGGGTTCGCGGGCGATCACCGCGCCGGCGGTGATGCAGAGGGTCACGACCACGCACAGCGCGATGAGCCACGACAGCAGGGGGAAGACGGCGCCCAGCGAACCGTACTTGTCGAGGCTGTGGTTGAGGACCCGCGGTACGTACAGGTGCGCGACCGAGGTGAGGACGCTCAGGGCCGCGCCCGCCAGGAGGGCGCCCGGGCCCCGACCGCCGTGCCCCGCGCACGCCACCGCTCCCGGCGGGACCGGGGCGCCGGACGGGCCAGTGGGGGCTGCCCCGCAGGTTGCATGCTGCCAGCGTGCCCCGGACCACGCCCTCCCGGCCTGCGGCGGGAGGGCTACGTGGGCCGAACGGGTGAGAACGGCGGTGCTGCCGCCCGCACGCCTCGCCCAGGTGACCCCCGGGCGGCGCCGGACCGTGCCGGGGTCACGCCGGACCGGTGTCCAGGAACTCGCGCAGCGCGAAGGCGACCAGCACGATCACCGCCGTCCAGAGCACCACCGCCATGGTCGGATAGCTCCACGTGAACAGGACGACCGCGGCCACGGCCAGGATCGCCGCCCCGATCCACCCCTTGAAGCGGTGCACGAATCCGCCCACCGCGCCCAGGCGCAGCCCCGCCGAGGTCGCCACCTCGCGCCCCGCTCCGATGCCCTTGGTGCAGAAGTGCCGGGTGAACACGGCGGGCCGGGAGGGGCCGACAAGGAACGCGCCGAGGGCCGTGACCACGGCCAGCGCCCCGACCGCCCGGATGCCGGAGCGCAGAAAGCGCACCAGCGCGTCGTAGACGGAGCCCGCGGCGTCCGAGTTCGTCCCCGGTGGCAGGTGGTCCAGATACACGGCGCGGAACACGGCGAGCACCACGCCCAGGAGCACCATGGCGAGGAACACCCCGATCGCGGCCCCGATCAGCGCCCGCCGCCGGTGGGTGGCCAGGAACACGCCCCCGGCGGCGATCAGCACCGCGGTGATCGGCAGCCAGGTGCCGACGATCTGGAGCACCCTCAGATACGACTTGATCTTGCCGATGTCCTTGCCCTCGACGACGACGAAGTCCGTGTGCACGTCGGGGATCTTCGCCGCCACCGCGAGTCCCGCATCGACGAGCCGCTGCTTCACCTGGGCCACGATGGGCGCGACGTCGATGGCGACCTGGTTGTTCTTCACCTGTACCGCACCGCCGCCCGAGCCGGTCAGCGCCTTGTCGACGGCACTGTGGGCCCGGCGGTTGGCGTTCGTCCAGGCCGTCTCGAAGGCAGAGCTGGAGACGACCCTCATCACGGTGCTGCTCACCAGTTCCTTCAGACCGCTGTTGATGGGGCCGCTCAGGTTGCCGATGAGGCTCGCGGCCTTCGGCGGCACGCCCTTCTGCGACGCGGCCCGGCTCAGCTCCGCGACCAGGGCGTCCACGTCGATCTGCTGGAGTACGACGTTGGTGACGCGGGTGGTGACGGCCTGCTGGACGTCAGGGTCGGAGGCCAGCGGCGCCACGGTGGCGACGTAGCGGTCGGTGTCGCGGACAATGCTGTTCGCCCAGACCGCGACCACGGCGAGCAGCGCCAGCAGCGACGCCAGGATGATCAGCAGGACCGATCCCAGCGCCCGCAGCCGGTGTTTCGGTTCGTGCCGGGCGCGCTCCAACTCGCTCAGGCGGCGATGCAGTTCGTCCAGCTCCCGGTCCTTCTGGGCGCGTCGGCGTTCCTCTGCGGAGCCCCCGGAGGGGCCCCCGGGCCGTGCCGGGGGCGTATCGCTGCCAGTCATGCCTTCGAGGAGATCGCCGACAGGGCGGTCCGGCGAGCCGGGAGGATCCGGTCAGGTGAACGCGCACCGGGTGCGACGGCCCATACCGGGTGATGCAATGGCAGTCAGGGGGCCGCCGCTCGAGCACCAGAGGTGAAACCGTGAGCGAACAGAGCGAGCAGAGCGAGCAACTCGAGGAGATGGGCCCCGTCGACTACCTGGTGGTGGAGTTCGCCGGCAACCGGATGACGGGCGAGGGCTTCCCGCTGCTGGTCGATCTGGTGGACCGCGGCCTCATCCGGATCCTGGACCTGATGTTCATCAGGAAGGAGGAGGACGGCTCGGTGACCGCCCTGGAGATCGCTGATCTCACCGGTGACGGCAAGCTCGACCTCGCCGTCTTCGAAGGCGCCCATTCCGGTCTGCTCGGCCAGGACGACCTGGAGGAGGCCGCCGCGGCCGTCGAGCCGGGCAACTCCGCGGGGCTGCTGATCTACGAGAACGTGTGGGCCGCGCCTTTCGCGGCCGCCCTGCGGCGCGGCGGCGGCCAGCTGGTCGCCTCCGGACGGCTGCCCGTGCAGGCGATCCTCGCCTCGCTGGAAGCGGCCGAGGCCGCCTCCTGAGGCGACGGCCTCGGCCGGGGACGAGCAGGAACGGGCGGGGACGGCGCGGACGGCGTGGACGGCCGGGGACGGGCAGGGACTCGCCCGGGGCCGGGCGCGGACGGGCAGGAACGGCCCGGAGGCGGGCGCGGACGGCCCGGGACGGCCCGGAGGCGGGCGCGGACGGCCCGGGACGGCCCGGGGACGGGCGCGGACGGGCGCGGACGGGCAGGAACGGCCCGGGGACGGGCGCGGACGGCCCGGGGACGGGCGCGGACGGCCCGGGGACGTGCAGAGACGGCGGGGACGGCCGGGGACGGGGACGGCCCGGAGGCGGGCAGGGACGGCCCGGAGGCGGGCGGCCGATGGCCGCGCGCTCAGCCGCCTCCGCCGACGACGGAGTAGCTCAGCCACGGGGACTGGCCCGGTGTGTACTGCACGGACATCTGCGTCCCGAGATAGAAGCTCTCTCCGCCGACCCGGCCGCTCTGGTCGTCGCCGGCCTGGGTCAGCACGCAGTCCGCGTTGGCGTAGAGCCGGATGTCGTCGACCGTGTAGTTCCACACGTTGTGGGCGCCGCCCGGCAGGAGATGGCAGCCGTCGTCGGGCGGGCTCTGAAGCTTCACCACCCGCTTCGCCGCGGTGGTGTACTCGATCGTGCCCATGGCGGATTGCTCTGCACAGCCCGCGACGGCGAGCAGCACAGCGACGGCTCCGGCCCAGCGGCCGGCCCGGCTACGACGGATCATGGCGACGAGTCCTCGTCTGTGCGGGAAGTCAGCGGGATCAGCGGGATCAGCGGGAAACCTGAGGCCTCTTCGATCCAGCCTGCCGTGACCTGCGACCCCCGGCACCCGGGGCAGGACCGGTCGGCTGAATCCCTCCCGGGAGACGTCCGCCTCGTGCGCGGGCGCGCGGACGCCGAAGCCCTCGCCGGTGCCCACCCGGCCGAGGGCGATGGCGGTCGCCCGATCTCTCCCTCTGGGTGTCACGCCGACCAGGCCGATGCCCGCCGGCACGACCTTCGGAGGAATCGCGGCCGCCCTCGCTCGGTGGTCCAATGGAATTGCCTACGGACGAGAGGGGATGGGCCATGCCAGGTCTTCTTCGCGGAGTCGCCCGCACCGCGGTCGTCGCGGGTACGGCGACCGCCGTCTCCAACCGTGTGTCGCGCCGTCAGCAGGGGCGCTGGGCGGCCCAGGAGGGCTACCGGGAACCCCAGCAGCAGTCCTACGAGCAGCCGCAGCGCGCCGCGCCGCCGCAGGCCGACGACATGAACAGCAAGCTCGACCAGCTCAAGGAGCTCGGCGAGCTCAAGAAGCAAGGGGTGCTCACCGAAGCCGAGTTCGCGGAACAGAAGCGCAGGCTGCTCGGCTGAGCCGGGCCGGGCTCCGCCGCCCTGACAACTGCCCTGGAGCAGGCCGTGGTTGGCCGACGCCGAAGACATGCCAGGATGATGATCCGACAGTCACTCATCACGGTTCATCCGGCGGCAGGACACGAAGTCCAGGACGGAGCCAGGCAGATGGCCTCTCCCCTCAGCGGCGACGGCAACAGCAGCGGCGACGGCGTCTCCCTGAAGATCGACACGAGCAAGCCCCACCCGGCCCGGATGTACGACTACTTCCTCGGCGGCAAGGACAACTACGAGGTCGACCAGGAAGCCGCCGAGCGGTTCATCAAGGCGGCGCCGGAGGTCCGGCTGGCCGTCCGGGCGAACCGGACCTTCATGCACCGCGCCGTGCGGCACGTCGTCGCCGAGGGCGGCATCCGGCAGATCCTCGACATCGGCACGGGCCTGCCGACCGAGCCCAACGTGCACCAGATCGCGCGCGCCATCGCCCCCGAGACCCGCGTGGCCTACGTCGACAACGACCCGATCGTCAGCGCCCACTCACGGACCCTGCTGGACGACGACGACCACACCTCAGTCGTCCTGGCCGACCTGCGCGACCCCCGGGCCATCCTCGACCACCCCGACGTGCGCAGGGTCATCGACTTCGACGAGCCGGTGGCGCTGCTGCTGGTGGCCATCCTGCACTTCATCACCGAGGAGGAGGACCCGGACGCCATCGTCGCCGCCTTCCTCGACGCGCTGCCGGCCGGCTCCTACCTCGTCCTGTCCCACGCGACGGTCGACATCCACGACAACGACCGCGAGGACGCGGTGAAGGTCTACAACAACGCCACCGCCACCATGAACCCCCGTGACCACGCCCGCGTCCTGGAGTTCTTCGGCGGCCTCACCCTCGCCGACCCGGGTCTGGTCCTGGTCCCGCACTGGCGCCCCGACGAGCCCCTGCCGCAGGACGCCCCGCCGATCGGCATCTACGGCGGAGTCGCCCGCAAGGACGGCTGAGGTCCGGCCGGCGGTTCGCGCCGGCGAACTGCTCTGCCCGACGAACTGCTCTGTCCGGCGAACGGTTCCGGCCGGGGAACGGTTCTGGCCGGGGAACGGCTCACCGCAGCGGCATCGTGTCCAGGAGCTCGTGGGCCAGGCGCCGCGCGGGGGCCGTGGTCTGGTCCGCGACCTTGCGGAAGGTCTCCTGGGCGGGCCGGGCCGGCCAGTCCGGGGGCAGATGGCGGGCCGGGAGGCGGGGGTCCGTGCGGATCGTCCAGAGCCATTCGCTGACCAGCCGCAGCCGGGCCCCGATCGGATCGTCGCCGGGCCCGGCGTTCAGATGGGCCGTCCAGCGCTTGTCGAAGGAGACGTAGCGCGCGGCGACGCTCTCCAGGTCCCAGGTCTCGCGGATCATGAGGCCGATGTCGGTGGCCGCGTCGGCCGACGCGTGGAAGATCTTGACGTGCGCGGTCAGACCGAGTTCGGCGACGACGGCGGCCACGTCCACCCTCCCCGGCGCGATCCACAGCCCGCTGTACAGCGCGCCGAACCCCGACCAGATGAGCCGGGAGCGCAGGTCGTGGCGTTCGCGCTGACGGGACTCCGGGAGGGAGAAGCCCAGCAGCGTCCAGTCGCCGTCCCAGTCGTCGTTGACCGCGCCCTCGCGCCAGATGCGGACCCGGCCGTCCTGCAGGACGCGCGTCGCCTGCTCGGTCAGGCCGAAGTACATCCTGCGGCCCTCCCGCTGCCGCCGCAGCAGACCCCGGCTGACCATCCGGGTCAGCGTGGAGCGTACGGCCTGCTCACCGACGCCGACGCGGCCGAGGACGTCGATGATGCTGCCCGAGTAGACGCACAACTCGCCTTCCTCCAGGACGTGGTTGCCGAAGAAGGCGAGCATGAGCGACTGCGGCCGCAGTTGCGGGGCGCCGTCGATGCTGTCCGTGTCCGAGATGTCGTCGTCCTCCACGGGGGAAAGGGTACGACCGCCCGTCGGCGGGTGCGGTGGGCGGTCGTACGGCATCACTGGTGGTCGGCGGGGTGGGCGAGCGACAGGGCGGCCGTCGAGGCAGTACGGGTGCGGGTGGGCGTCGTCATGCGGAGATCTCCTGGGTGTGGGGGACCTCGGAGTCCTCGGCGGCGCCCGTGAGGGACTCCCGGCTGGTCTCGCGGACGAACAGGACGGTCACGGCGGTGATCGCCGCGCCGCCGCACAGCAGCAGGGCGACGGGGGTGCTGTCGCCGCTGCCCGCCACCAGGCTTCCGGCGATCATCGGGGAGAAGCCGGCGCCGATGAGGGTGGCGCCCTGGTAGCCGAGGGAGGCGCCGGTGTAGCGGACCTTGGTGCCGAACATCTCGGTGAGCAGGGCGCCCAGCGGGCCGTACATCGTGGACTGGGCGATGCCGTGGCCGAGGACGACGGCGAGGATCAGCAGTCCTGGCGACTTCGAGTCGACCAGCGCCATCACCGGGAAGGCGAGCGCGGCCGAGGCGAGGGCGCCGACGAGGACGACCGGGCGGCGGCCGACACGGTCGGAGAGCGTGGAGGCGCAGGGCAGCACGACGAGGGCGACGGAGGCGGACACCGTGAGCGCGGTGAGCACCTGCGGGCGGGCGTAGCCGATGCCCGTGGCGTAGGCGATCAGATAGCTGGTCAGCAGCGACTGGGCGGTGAACGCGCCGATGCCGACGCAGCAGGCCAGCAGGACGGGGCGGGGGCGGCGCAGCACGTCGAGGATCGGCAGCCGTGACTCGGCGCGCTCCTTCTTCACCTCGGCGAACAGCGGGCTCTCGACGACCTTCAGACGGACGAAGAGCCCGACGCCCAGCAGCACCACGCTCAGCAGGAACGGCACCCGCCAGCCCCAGGCCGCGAACTCGTCCTTGGGGAGGGTGACGACGAGTGTGACGACGGCGGTGGAGAGCAGGGAGCCGAGCGGGGCGCCCATCTGGGTGAAGCTGGACCACAGTCCGCGCCGCCGCTCTCCCGCGTGCTCGACGACCATCAGGGTCGCGCCGCCCCACTCGCCGCCGATGGCGACGCCCTGCACGACGCGCAGGGCGATCAGCAGCACCGGCGCCCACACGCCGATCGTGTCGTAGGTGGGCAGCAGACCGACGAGGAAGCTCGCGCCGCCCATCAGCCCCATGGTGAGCAGCAGCATCGACTTGCGGCCGAGCCGGTCGCCGAAGTGCCCGAAGAGGATGCCGCCGAGCGGACGGGCGACATAGCCGGCGGCGAAGGTGCCGAACGCGGCGATGGTGCCGACGGCCGGATCGGCGCCGGGGAAGAACAGCTCGCCGAAGACGAGGGCGGCGACGGTTCCGTAGACGAGGAAGTCGTAGAACTCCACGGCGGTGCCGAGCAGCCCGGAGGCGGCGACGACACGCAGCTGCCGGGTGCGTTCGGCGTTCGCGGACGGGGGCGGGGAGGAGGACGGGGACGGGGACGGTGATGCGATGGGGGACGGGGACATCGCGATCTCCCTTGAGCGGGGGGAAGGACACCGCGAAGTTAGGCCTACCCCTGACCGCCGTCAATAAAGTGCACAACATTTGCTCGGTCGGGTGGCGGGTTGACAGGTTTCACCCCGGTCTTCTCGGGCCGTTGAGTACAGTTCCGACCTCAGTAGCCGAAGGTGACGGTGCGTGGCGAGGAACCCGGGGGTGGCGGTGGGCCGTGAGCTGGACGCGGGGCAGGCGGGAACGGGAAAGGGCTCCGACGAGCTCGCCGTGCTGGACCGGATACCCGACGGACCGCGCCGCGCACTGGTCGCGCAGCTGCGCGCGCTGCGGGAGGCGTCCGGCCTGACCGTCCCGGAGCTGGTGCAACGGCTCGAACAGCGGGGCGTCGCCCTCACCGCCTCGCGGTTGTCGGACTTCCTCAGCGGCCACGAAGTGCCCAGCCGCGCACAGGTCACGGCATTGCACCGGGTGTGCGAGGCCGCCGCCGGGACCGACCGCGACCCGGACGCGGTCCAGGAGACCCGCCGCCTGCTGTACGCGGTGCTCGACGCCGAGCGCACCACGAAGCCGTTACGGGCACGGGAGTTCGACCTCGAGGAACTGCGGGAGCAACTGGAACGGGTCCGGGTGCGGACCGCCACCGAACTCGGCGTACTGCGCGACGAGTTGGACCGGGAACGGGCCCTGCGCCGGCAGGCCGAGGACCAGCTGACCGTGCTGATCGCGGCCGCCGACGACCACGCCCGGGAGATCGGTGAGACCACCGCCGAGCGGTATGTGGCCCGGGGGCGGATCGCCGAGCTGGAGGACCAAATCCGCCAGCACGAGGCACTGTTACGCCTGCACGAGAAGGAGGCCCGGCACCTGCGGGCCATGGCGCAGGAGACCGCGCAGGAGATCGCGCGCTACGACAGCCCGGTCCTGAAGACGCCCTCCCCGGAGACGCCGGCGAACGCCACGGACGCCCCGAACACGCCGAACGCGAGGGACGCGAGGGACGGGGTGGAAGTGCAGGAAGGGGCGGAAGGCACGAAGAGGGGTGCGGAGGGGAGTGCGGATGGTGCGGTCCCGTCGACGTCGGCGGAGGTGAGGGTCGGCGTCCTGAAGGTCGTCGCGGCGGTGGAGCGACTGCGCGACGAGGACCGCGACCACGAGGCGGACCAGGTGCTGAGCGACATCTGCGAAGCGGAGCCCGACCTGCTGCCCGTGCTCTGGCAGGCGTTTCGCGCGGGCCATCGACGCCTCGACGCCGAACGGCTGCTCGTCGAGGCGGCACAGTGCTGCAACGGGATCACGCTCTACCGCCTGTGGCGCACGAGAACGTTCCTCGGGACCCGGCACGTGGGCCTGTTCCCCCTGCACACCGACCACCTGATGACCGCCATCGGCAACCATGCTCCCCTCGACGTACTGGAGCGGTTCATCAAGGCGTGCCGGGAGCGCGACGATCAGCAGGGGCTGCGGCTGCTGGCCCTGAACTGCACCCCCCTCCCGGTCGGCGAAGTGCTGAAACTCCGTGAGGTCGGCCTGCCGACACGGCCGTTCCTCTTCTGGCCCTGGCAGGCCCTGCTGAAGGCGGTCGCACGGGCCACCGCCTTCAGCAGAACACGGTGACTCAGGCGACGAGGGCCGTGGGACCGGCGAGGGCGGTGGGACCGGCGAGGGTGGTGGGTTCGGCCGACTCCTCCTCCAGCAGGTCCACCAGCGCGGCCCGCGCCCGCGCCACACGCGAGCGGACCGTGCCGACCGGACAGTCGCTCACCCGAGCCGCCTCCGCGTAGGGCAGGCCCGCCAGTTGCGTGAGGACGAACGCCTCCCGCCGCTCGGCCGGGAGCGAGGCCAGCAGGTCCAGCAGGACGACGCCGTCGTCGAAGCCGGGCAGGTCGCGCGGCTGGGCGCGCTCCGCGGCGAGCTGCCAGTCCGGTACGTCGGACAGCCGGGGCCGGGCGGCGGCGTACCGGTAGCTGTCGACCACCGCCCGCCGGGCGATGGACAGCAGCCAGGACCGCGCCGAGGAACGGCCCTCGAACCGGTGCAGGCTGCCGAGGGCGCGCAGGAAGGTGTCCTGCGCGAGGTCGTCGACCGCCTGGGGATCGGCGCACAGATGGGCGACGTAGCGCACGACGTCGCGGTGCAGAGCGCGGACGAATCGCTCGACCGCGTCCGCGTCACCGGCCCGGGCGGCGAGCGCCCACGCGGTTATCGACTCGTCGAGCGCAGCCTGGGAAATCTGGGGCGCCTGGGGCACCTGGGGCGCCCTTTGGGCAGACGTGATCACCTGGTGTCCTTCTCGGATCATCCATGAGGGCAAAAGGGCATGGGGCATGAGGGCATGAAGGAGAGACGGCCCGAGGCGCGGGTGAGCAGCCTCGGGTCGGATCGCCTGCTGTCGGCCGGTCAGGTCAGACGGCGACAGCGGCCCTCAGGGGCGGGCCCCTCGTGGTGATCGCATGGGTGAGAAGGAGAAGCCGCGGCGCTCGGTCCGAGCGGCGGCGGCCGATCCGGACGCGCGGACGGTCCGGGACGGCGGGCAGAGCGAGCAGCAGCCGCAGCGGCGCGGCCAGCCATCCGGCGACCGCACGCAGAATCCGGAACGCGGCCTTCTCGCCGTAGGCCAGCCACAGCCCGCACAGCAGCGCGGCGAGTAGGTGGGCGGCGAGCATCCCGAACGAGAACGAGCCACCGTCACCGGCGCCTCGCCCCAAGTGGCCCACGTGATCCATGTGATCCATGTGATCCATGCGGCTCATGTGATCCATGCGGCTCATGCCCATGGAGCCCATGGAGCCCATGCGCATCGAGCCCATGTCCATGGCCGCCATGCCGGCAGCCGTCGGCTCCGAGCCGGTCAGTGAGAACGCCGAGTGCAGGGCCGTCTGCGCGGCGACGACGACCGTCACGATCAACGGCAGTCCGCGCTCCCTGCCCGCGAGGGACCAGCCGGCGATCCCGGTGACGGCCGCGCCCAGGGCCAGCGCCCACGCGGGCACTTCGGACCCGGACATCAGCACGTGGCCCAGGGCGGCGAGCAGCACGCAGACGGCCGCGAACAGCGCGGCCCGTAACGTGCGAGAACACCACCCAGCGGTCATGGCGCCTCATCCTCGCATCCGGACACCGGTCGTCGTACGGGGTACGGATTTCCACCCACCACCCCACTCAACCCCCGGCCTGTGATCCACACCACAGGCCGACTCGCCGCGACACCGCTGCCGCTGCCTCCGCTTCCACTGCCGGTGCCGGTGTCGCTGCCGGTGCCGGTGTCGCTGCCGGTGTCGCTGCCGCTGCCGGTGTCGCTCGGAGGCAGGTGTGCTCAGCCGGGCCCCCGCATGCGCGCCCGTTCGTCGCTCCGGCCGCCGTCCGGTAGTCCACCGCCCGCCGTGAAGCCGATCACCGAGCCGCCGCCCGCGCGGTGGAAGGCGAAGGGGGCGCCGCCGTGCGCCAGGGCCACCTCGCGCACGATCGACAGACCGAGACCGGATCCGGGCAGGGAGCGGGCTTCGGCGGCGCGGTAGAAGCGGTCGAAGACGCGGGTCAGGTCGGCCTCGGCGATGCCGGGACCGCGGTCGAGGACCTCGACGCGGACGACACCCGGCCGGGCGGGCCCGGTGACGGCGATCTCGACCGGCGCGGTGCCCTCGCGGTCGAACTTGGTCGCGTTCTCCACGAGGTTGGACAGCGCCCGCTGGAGCATGCCCGGCCGCCCGTAGGTGCTGGTCTCGCCGCTCGCCCGGATCAGGATCTGCCGCCCGGTGCGCCGCCGGGCGAGACCCGCGACCTCCTCGGCGATGTCGGCGAGGTCCACCCTCCGCGGCGGCTCGCTGTCGGACTGGCCGGCCGCGAGGTCGACGAGCTCGTTGACCAGGTCAGTCAGCTCACGGGCCTCCTGGGTCAGGTCCGCCACCAGTTCGTCACGGGTGTCCGGCGGCAGCTCGTCGATGCGGCGCAGCAGCGAGATGTTCGTCCGCAACGATGTCAGCGGCGTCCGCAGCTCGTGTCCCGCGTCCTGGACGAGCCGCCGCTGGTCCTCCTCCGACTGGGCGAGCCGGCCCAGCATCCGGTCGAAGGCGCGGCCGAGCCGACCCACCTCGTCGTAACCGGTGACCGGCACCTGCACGCCGAGCCGGCGCGTGCGGGCGACGTCCTCGGCTGCCGTGGTGAGGATGACCAGCCGGTGGGTGATGCGCCTGGCCAGCCACCAGCCGAACAGGCCCGCGGCCGTCACGACCGCGATCATCAGGATCAGGGTGCGCTGCTGGAGCGCCCGCAGCAGATCCTCGGTGTCGCTGAACTCCTGCGCCACCTGCACCGCGCCCCGCCCGCCGCCCAGGGACACCGTCGCGATGCGGTAGACGTCGCTGCCGACGTCCACGTCCTTGTGCTCGGCCATCCGCCCGGCCGTCACGGCGACCGCGATCGTACGGTCGACGGACACGACCGGCAGTCCGGGGCTGCCGCCGTCGACCACCGCCCCGTCCGGGCCCAGCACCTGCACGTCCGTCCGGGCCGGCCGCACGATGTCGTGGCCCGGCTCGGCCGAGGAGAAGTCCTCCGGGGTCATCGGGTGGTCGCGCACCTCGTCCCGCAGGTCCTGCACGACCTCGTCGAACACCGACTCCTGGTCGACCCGGACCAGCCGGGCGGCCGCCGAGTACGACAGGACGCCGACGAGGACGGTGACGGCGGCGGTCACGGCCGCGAAGGACACGGCGAACGTCGTCCGCAGCGACACCAGCTTCGGCCGCGGCGTCGACAGCAGCCGCCGCAGCCGACGCAGCAGGCTCACCGTCGCCTCATCCTCGCCTCACCGCGTCCCACTCCCGTCCTCGTCCCTCAGTCCTCGCGCAGCACGTACCCGACCCCGCGCACGGTGTGGATCAGCTGCGGGGAACCCGGCTGGTCGAGCTTACGGCGCAGGTAGCCGACGTAGACGGCGAGGTTCTTGGAACCGGGCCCGAAGTCGTAGCCCCAGATCCGGTCGTAGATCGTGGAGTGGTCCAGGACGATCCCCGCGTTGCGCACCAGCAGTTCCAGCAGTTCGAACTCGGTGCGGGTCAGCTCCAGCTCCCGCCCGCCCCGCCACGCGCGCCGCGCCTGCGGGTCCATGCGCAGCCCGGCCCCGTCCACATACCGCTCCGACACCTGCTTCGGGGCTTCCGGGACGGGGGCGGCGGCGTCGGGGTTGGTCCGGCGCAGCAGCGCCCGCAGCCGGGCGAAGACCTCCTCGACGTCGAACGGCTTGACGACGTAGTCGTCGGCGCCCGCGTCCAGCCCGGCGATCCGGTCGGCGGTCTCCACCAGCGCGGTCAGCATCAGGATGGGCGTGCGGTCGCCCTCGGCGCGCAGCACCCGGCAGACCTGGAGGCCGTCGATCCCGGGCATCATGACGTCGAGGACGAGCACGTCCGGCGGGTTCTTGTGGGCGTGTGCCAGCGCCTCGACGCCGTCGGCGACCGCGGTGACCTGGTAGCCCTCCAGGGCCAGGGCGCGTTCCAGGGCGTGGCGGATGGCACGGTCGTCTTCGGCGAGCAGCAGGGTGGGAGGCACCGGTCCAGTTTGCCAAGCTTTCCGACCGGGACGACCTGATGATCTTCCTTCGGTAGGCCTTCTTACTGGCCTCTCACTCTGCCGCAGGCAACCGGCCGACGGTTCTCAGCCTGCGGGCCGCAGGGCCGCCAACTGCTCGGCGAAGGGGACGACCTCGAACTCGTCCTTCGCCGGTTTCGCCGGGCGGGCCGCCGACAGTCCCGTCATCAGCGCGGCCAGCTCGCCCGCCGCCCGCTCGATCCGCTCGGGCAGCCCCTGCGCACCCCAGTCCTCCGAGGCCGCGTAGACGGCGGTCGGGACGACGACCGCCCGCAGGTAGGCGAAGAGCGGCCGCAGGGCGTGCTCCAGCACCAGCGAGTGCCGCGCCGAACCGCCCGTCGCGGCGATCAGCACCGGCTTGCCCGCCAGCGCGTCCGGGTCGAGCACGTCGAAGAACGACTTGAACAGCCCGCTGTAGGAGGCGGAGAACACCGGCGTGACGACGATCAGACCGTCGGCCGCCGACACCGCCTCCAGCGCGGCCGCCAGCTTCCGCCCGGGGAAGCCGTTGGTGAAGTTGTGCGCGATCTCGACGGCGAGGTCGCGCAGCTCCACGACCTCGACTTCCGCCGCGGTCCGCCCGGCGGTCGCGGCGGCCAGCCGGTCCGCCAGCAGCCGGGTCGACGACGGGACGCTCAGCCCCGCCGACACGACGACGAGCTTCATGCCACGACCTCCTTCGCTTCCTTCTCCGCCAGCAGCGACCGGTGGGTCGGCGCGTCCGGCACGTCGGCCGGCCGCCCGACGGCGAACTCCTTGCGCAGCACCGGCACGACCTCCTCGCCGAGCATGTCGAGCTGCTCCAGCACGGTCTTCAGCGGCAGCCCCGCGTGGTCCACGAGGAACAGCTGACGCTGGTAGTCGCCCGCGTACTCACGGAACTTGAGCGTCTTCTCGATGACCTGCTCGGGCGTGCCGACGGTCAGCGGGGTCTGGTCGGTGAAGTCCTCCAGGGAGGGCCCGTGCCCGTAGACCGGCGCGTTGTCGAAGTACGGCCGGAACTCGCGCACCGCGTCCTGCGAGTTCTTCCGCATGAACACCTGCCCGCCGAGCCCGACGATGGCCTGCTCGGGCGTGCCGTGCCCGTAGTGGGCGTACCGGGTGCGGTACAGCTCGACCATCTGCTTGGTGTGGTCGGCCGGCCAGAAGATGTTGTTGTGGAAGAAGCCGTCACCGTAGAACGCGGCCTGCTCGGCGATCTCGGGCGAGCGGATGGAGCCGTGCCAGACGAACGGCGGTACGTCGTCCAGCGGCCTCGGCGTCGACGTGAACCCCTGCAGGGCGGTGCGGAACTTCCCCTCCCAGTTGACGACGTCCTCGCGCCACAGCCGGCGCAGCAGCGCGTAGTTCTCGATGGCGAGGTTGATGCCCTGCCGGATGTCCTGCCCGAACCAGGGGTATACCGGACCGGTGTTGCCGCGCCCCATCATCAGGTCGACGCGCCCGTCGGCCAGATGCTGGAGCATCGCGAAGTCCTCGGCGATCTTCACCGGGTCGTTGGTGGTGATCAGCGTGGTGGAGGTGGAGAGGATCAGCTTCTCCGTCCGCGCGGCTATGTACCCGAGCATCGTCGTCGGGGACGAGGGCACGAACGGCGGGTTGTGGTGCTCACCGGTGGCGAACACGTCGAGCCCGACTTCCTCGGCCTTGAGCGCGATGGCGACCATGGCCTTGATCCGCTCACGCTCGGTCGGCGTACGGCCCGTCGTCGGGTCCGGCGTGACATCGCCCACCGAGAAGATCCCGAACTGCATGGTCGCTCACCCTCCAAAGTTGTTGACGGTTCAACTATACCCGTGGAACGACCCCCTCACGATTTCTATTCCGGCTCCTTCAGTCCGCTTCCCGCCCCTTATGGCCGTCCCTGCCGTCCCTGCCGTCCCCGCTGCCCCGCCGTCCCCGCTGCCCCCGCCGTCCCCGCTGCCCCGCCGTCGTCAGTCGTCGTCAGTCGAACGGCAAGGCGTCCATGTACGAGTTGGTCGGCTTCCGCACCTTCTCCACCGTGCGCGCGTCCACCGCGACCGCCGCCGACGACGTACCCAGCGTCCCGCCCTCGTGCCAGACCCCGTCGACGGTCACCCACGTGTCGACCTTCGGCGCGGTCACCCCGTACACCCGCACCTTCAGCGTCGTCGAGTCCGCCGCACAGCAGCTGATGATGATCCGGGTGAGATACCAGCCGTCCCCGTCGGCGGGCGTCACGAACCCCGTCATCCGGACCGGGCGCCCCTTGACCGCCCGCGAACGGTCCTGCTGCACCCGCTGGGTGAACTCGGTGAGCGTGATCGGAAGCGGCGAGGTCGCGGGCAGCGGATCGAAGTCGTCCTCCTGCACCGCGACGACCTTGGCGGGCTCCCGGGAGGCGGTGTACGACCCGAGGGCGGGCGGCGCGTAGAACAGCAGGCTCAACACCGGCAGGAACAGCAACCAGGCGACACGCGGCACACGGGAGTGATCGTGACCGTGGCCATCCCGGTCGCCGTGGCCGTCACCGCCCCCGTCACCGCCCCCGTCGCCGTGGCCGTGGCCGTGGCCGTCATTGTGCTCATGGCCGTGCGCGTCATGCCCCGCGTCGGGCCCGTCTCCGTGCACCTCCTTCGGCGGCGAAGCCCACGCCTCCGCCACCCCCAGCGCGATCAGCAGCACCCCCGACGCGACCAGCAGCGGCCGCATCCCCTCCTTCACGAACCGCAGGTACTCGTCCGTGAAGAGCGAGGTGTGCAACAACCCCAGTCCCCCGAGCACCAGCAGCCCCACCTGCACGAACCGCTTCACAGCAGCACCCCTCCGATCACCGCGCTGCACACCACCGCGACCACGGCCGTGGCCGCCGAGAACCGCACCGCGAACGCCCGCCCGAACGTCCCCGCCTGCAGAGCGATCAGCTTCAGGTCGACCATCGGCCCCACCACCATGAACGCCAGCCGCGCCACCGGAGAGAAACCGCTGAGCGACGCCGCCACGAACGCGTCCGCCTCACTGCACACCGCCAGCACGATCGCCAGCGCCGCCAGGAACAGCACCGACAGCCACGGCGAACCGGCGAACGCGTCCAGCACCGAACGCGGCACCGCCACATTGAAGGTCGCCGCCGCCATCGCCCCCACGACGAGGAAACCCCCCGCGTGCAGGAAGTCGTGCTGGAAACCGCGCCGGAACTCCGTGAACCGACTGCGCCCCGGGACGTGCCCCGTGTGCCGCACCCTCGGCTTCAGCCACTCCTCCCGCCCCAGCCAGAGCCACAGCCAACCCATCACCGCGGCCGTGACCAGCGACGCGAGCAACCGGGCCAGCACCATCTCCGGACTGCCCGGGAAAGCGACGGCCGTCGCGGTCAGCACGACCGGGTTCACGGCCGGTGCCGACAGCAGGAACGCGAACGCCGCCGCCGGAGTCACCCCCCGCCCGATCAGACTGTTCGCCACCGGCACCGACGCGCACTCGCACCCCGGCAGCACCACCCCGGCCATCCCCGCCACCGGCACGGCCAGCGCCGCCCGCTTCGGCAGGAGCCGCTCGAACACCCGCGTCGGCACGAACGCGTTGATCGCCCCCGACAGCGCCGTCCCCAACAGCAGGAACGGCAGCGCCTGCACGGTCACGGCCAGACACACCGTCCGCCACGCCTGCACCGCCGGGTCGTCCAACGACCGCCCGACGACCACCAGCACCGCCCCCGGCACCACGGCCGCCCCCAGCAGCAACAGCGGCCAGTGCCGAGGCAGCCCCCGCCCACCCCCGACACCCTGCGCCCCCTCGACCGCCACCGCCGCCGCCGGCCGCACCCTTATCTCCGTCTCCTGCATCCCGCCCCTACACCTGACCTTCCCGCAACCGCGTGATCCGCTCCCCGTGGAACTCCACCGTTCGCCTCATATGCCGCACGATCACCGCGAGTTCGGCGTCCGCCAAGTCCTCGAACAAGGGCGAGCGGTCCCCGCCCAGCCGCTCCCACATCCGCCCGAACTCGGCGATCCGCTCCGGCACCGGCGCCACCAGCACCCGCCGCCGGTCGGCCACGTCCCGCTCCCGGACCACGTACCCCGCCCTCTCCAGCCGGTCCACCAGCCGCGTCGCCGACCCCGTGGTCAGCCCCGTCAGCTCGGCCACCCGGCCCGTCGTCACCGGCTCCCGCTCCAGCGTCAACAGGTTCAGACACTGCAGATCGGTCGGGTGCAGCCCGAGCCGGTCGGCGAGCGCCTGATCGAACAAGGCGTACGACGCCACGTACCGGCGGGAGACCGTGGACAGCTCGTCCAGCAGCCTCGACCGCACGTTCTGGGACATCGCCCACCCCTTCGCCGGCGCCGTGTGCCGAGATCGTACTCAGGGACACCAAGGACATCAGAAGAAGTAGGCGTCCCCCGTGTCCAGCACCAGCACCTGCTGCCGGTCATTGGACCGGTTACGGTCCACCGCCCCACCACCCCACAGCGTGTCGACGGCCATCGTCACCTCCCTCGGCCGCCCCCGCAGCCAAACCCGCAACACGATCTGCTCCCCCGGCCCGTCCGCGGCCAACGCCCCCGTCCGGCACACCACCTCCTGCCGACCCGTCCGCGCACACCCCGCCGACAACCGCTGCTCCCCCGCCGCCAACGGCACCGACCAGCGCAACCGCACCGTCGCGTCGGCGACGTCCCCAGGACCGTGGTTGTGCGGCGTCAGCCGTACGTCGACCCGAGGGCCGTCCATCACCGCGAAGCCGTGATACGACAGATCCGCCTCGGTCGCCGCATCGCCCGCGATCGCACCGCCCGCAGCCCCCGCGGCCCCCGCGGCCCGCGCGGGCGAGATTCCCGCCCCCACCGCCAGCACGGCACCCCACACCACGAGACCCCGCATCCTGCGCATGCCCATGCCACCACTCCTCACGCACCGTGCCGCAAGCGACGTATGCCCGGATATATCCCACGCGGGGCGCCCCGCAGGCGCCCTCCAACAGGTGACAGCGGACCGCCGTGCGAAGCTGCGGCCATGCTCATCCTCCGCTCGGCCGCCCTCTTCGTCGTCGCCGCGTTCTTCGAGATCGGCGGCGCGTGGCTGGTCTGGCAGGGCGTGCGCGAACACCGCGGCTGGCTGTGGGCGACCGGGGGCGTCCTGGCCCTCGGCGCGTACGGCTTCGTCGCCACCTTCCAGCCCGACGCCCACTTCGGCCGCATCCTCGCCGCGTACGGCGGCGTCTTCGTCGCCGGCTCACTGCTGTGGGGCGTCGTCGCCGACGGCTACCGCCCCGACCGCTGGGACGTGACGGGCGCACTGATCTGCCTCGCCGGCATGGCCGTGATCATGTGGACGCCGAGAAACGGCGGCTGACGGGACCTGACGGCGAACGGCGGGAGCTTCGGGCTCGTGGGCTCAGGGCTTGGGGGCTCAGGGCTCGTGGGCTCAGGGCTCGTGGGCTCAGGGCTCGTGGGCTCAGGGCTCGTGGGCTCAGGGCTTGGGGGAGGGCTCGTCGGGCAGCAGCCCCAGCTGCCCCATGAACTCCATCTCGTCGAAGTAGAGCCGGTAGTCGACGATCCGTCCGTCCGCGTCGACGGTGGCGAGATCCACCCCCCGAATCCTGACCTCCTTCTGCGTCGCCGGCAGCGACTCCCCGGTGGGCAGCTGGATCGGCCCCGTGTTACGGCCGCTGAAGAACCCTTCGTCGATGGCCGTGTTGCCGATCTCGTAGGCGTGCACCGACTCGAACCTGCCGTCGGGAACCATCTCCGTCATCTGCCGCCAGTACTCGGCGATGTTGTCGCGCCCGTGGATCTCCCCCGCGTCCGGGGTGAAGGCGACCGCGTCCTGCGCGTACAGCTCGGCGATGCGCTGGGGTTCCGCGTGGGTGGTGACCGCCTCGGTGAGCCGGTCCATGACCTCTCGTGCCTGTCCCATGATCGACCTCCGCAGAGCAGGAGGATCACCCCTCTCATCGTCCCACCCCGCGAAACCGTCCGCCCATCGAAAAGGCAGGCGGCTCACCTTCTGACGTCACCTACGCTTGGCAGCAGCCAGCCGTCCGCCGCGTCCCGAGGAGCACCTCATGGCCACCGCCGTACCGTCCGCCGCGTCCCGCATCGCCGTCGTCACCGGTGCGAGCAGCGGAATCGGCGCCGCCACCGCCCGCCGGCTCGCCGCGGCCGGCTACCGGGTCGTCCTCACCGCCCGCCGCAAGGACCGCATCGAGGCACTCGCGGAGGAGATCGACGCGGCGGGCCACTCGGCGACCGCGTACCAGCTGGACGTGACGGACCGTGACGCGGTCGACGAGTTCGCGACGGCCTTCAAGACCATCGGCGTGCTGGTCAACAACGCGGGCGGCGCGCTCGGGGCCGACCCGGTGGCCACCGGCGACCCGGCCGACTGGCGCACGATGTACGAGACGAACGTCCTCGGCACCCTCAACGTCACCCAGGCCCTGCTCCCGAAGCTGGTGGCGAGCGGCGACGGCACGGTCGTCGTCATCTCCTCGACCGCCGGCCACGGCACCTACGAGGGCGGCGCTGGCTACGTGGCCGCCAAGCACGGCGCGCACGTCCTCGCCGAGACCCTCCGCCTGGAGATCGTCGGCCAGCCGGTCCGCGTCATCGAGATCGCCCCCGGCATGGTCAAGACCGACGAGTTCGCCCTCACCCGCTTCGGCGGCGACACCGAGAAGGCGACGAAGGTGTACGAGGGCGTGGCCGAACCCCTGACGGCCGACGACGTGGCGGACACGATCACCTGGGCGGTGACCCGTCCCAGCCATGTCAACGTCGACCTCCTCGTCCTGCGCCCACGCGCCCAGGCGTCGAACACGAAGGTCCACCGGGAGCTGTGATGCCCGACCAGGACGAGAAGAACGAGGCCGACGGAGCGGACGGGGCCGACGGGGCGGACGGGGCGGACGAGCGGGCGAAGTCGCTCGAACAGGCCCGCCTGATCCAGGAAACGAAGAACGAGCGTCACATGTGGGTCTTCCTGGCGTACTTCCTCTTCGGCATCCACGTCATCGCCTTCGTGATGATCTACGCGGTCCGCCACGCGAAGTAGCCCCAGGGACTCCCAGGGGCTACGGACGACCAAGGCAGTCGGGGTCGTCGACGACGACGGCGTTCGCCGGGATGATCACGATCTCGGCGTCGCTCTCGTCCTCGCCCTCCACATGGATGTCCCGCGTCGTCGCGTAACCCCGCTTCCCCTTCCCCACGCACTTCGTGGCGAGGTTCCCGAAGCCGTCCGGGAAGTTGTAGACCTCGGCGGGAGAGTCCTCCCCCGCCTTCCCCGCCACCGGGGCGTCGGCCTTCCCCCGCTCGTCGTAGTACTCCTGCGAACACCCGCCGAGCAACAGGGCGAGCACAAGGGCGGTGCCGACGGCCGTCAGCCGCCGCACGTCTTGTCCTCGACGATCTGCACGTTGGACGGCCCCGTGGCGTTGGTGGTCACATACGCCCGGAACCCGTGCCCCACACACTTCGTGGCCAGGTTCCCGAACCCGTCGGGCATGTTGAACACCTCGGCGGGAGTGTCGTCCCCCGCACGCCCCTTCACCGGGGCGTCCCCCTTGCCCCGCTCGTCGTTGTACTCCTGCGAACAGCCGGCGAGAGCCCCCACACCCACCAACACCAGCCCCGCAACCCAGACCGACGCACGTATCCGCTGACAACGCCCCATCGAAGAGCCCCCGTATCCCCGCACTCCTGTACGACTACTACTTTCAGGACAACACTCGCCCCCGCCCCGGTTCCCACTCCCCCATTTGATGGAGAAACGACTCACCTGAACCCACACGAGTGAACGTCGTCGATCACCCGACCGGCGGACGAACTGGCGACCTGGGCTCACGCCAGAAACGTCAACAAAACGGCCCTCGCCCTGGGCCCGCCCGGCAGGCATGAAGGTGATGACCCACCGCCGTTGGAAGGTGGAAGAAGACCGAGTGCTGCTGAAACACAACAACGCCGAGTCGGCTGCTGAAGCATTGAGCAGAACCGTCCAGAGTTGCAGCTTGCGTCTCTGGCGGTTGCGGACTGGCCAAGTCCCGATGCCGGCAAGCGAGCAGTGAGCAAAGAGGCCCGAGCCGTAACGGCTTGGGCCTCTCGCTCATTTCAACCCTTCACGCACACGACCTGCTTCAGCTTCGCCACGACCTGCACCAGGTCCCGCTGCTGATCGATGACCTGCTCGATCGGCTTGTACGCACCCGGGATCTCGTCCACGACGCCGGAGTCCTTACGGCACTCCACGCCCCGTGTCTGCTCCTCCAGGTCCGTCGTCGTGAAGCGACGCTTCGCCGCGTTGCGGCTCATCCGCCGACCGGCACCGTGCGACGCCGAGTTGAAGGCCTTCTCGTTGCCGAGACCCTTCACGATGTACGAGCCCGTGCCCATCGAGCCCGGGATGATGCCGTACTCGCCGGCCCTGGCGCTGATCGCCCCCTTACGTGTGACGAGCAGGTCCATGCCGTCGTAACGCTCTCGGCTCACGTAGTTGTGATGACAGCTCACCTCGGGCTCGAAGGTCACCCGGGCCTTCTTGAACTCCCTGCGGAGAACGTCCTTGAACAGACCCATCATGATCGATCGGTTGTACTTCGCGTACTCCTGAGCCCAGTAGAGATCGTTCTGGTAGGCCGCCATCTGCGGAGTGTCCGCGACGAACACAGCAAGATCGCGATCGATGAGCCCTTGGTTGTGCGGAAGCTTCTGAGCCACGCCAATGTGATGCTCGGCCAGTTCCTTGCCAATGTTCCGGGAGCCGGAGTGGAGCATGAGCCAGACCGATCCGTCACCACTTATGCAAACTTCTGCGAAGTGATTTCCGGATCCGAGCGTTCCCATCTGCTTCATGGCGCGCTCGTGACGGAATTTGACCGCTTCGGCGACTCCCTCGAACCGCCCCCAGAATTCGTCCCACCCCGCAGTGGCCATCCCATGGAACCGCCCCGGCTCGACGGGACTGTCGTGCATCCCCCGCCCGACCGGAATGGCCTGCTCGATCTTCGAGCGCAGCCGGGACAGGTCTCCGGGCAGGTCGTTCGCCGTCAGTGACGTCTTGACCGCCGACATTCCGCAGCCGATGTCCACCCCCACCGCCGCAGGGCACACGGCACCCTGCATCGCGATGACCGAGCCGACCGTCGCGCCCTTGCCGTAGTGGACGTCCGGCATGACCGCCAGGCCCTTGATCCACGGGAGGGTGGCGACGTTGCGGAGCTGCTGCAGTGCGCCCTCCTCGACCGACGTCGGGTCGGTCCACATGCGGATGGGTACCTTCGCGCCCGGCATTTCCACGTACGACATTTCGTCCTCATTCCCCCGGAAACAGTGCAGAAGTCATAGACCGCAAAACCAGAGCCAAGGTCATTGAAAAGGGACGACGGACCGGCATCCACGGCGTTGCGTGCGATACACATTGTCTGCAGGGGCCACCCCCGCCCGGCAAGCGATTAACCAGCGGGGACACGGGGGCACCCACCCCTCGGAGCCACCCCTCACCGCCGTTCATCAGCGTTCATCACCGTCGAGAGGAGCCGACCGTGCAGCGGAAGGCCTACGTACCCGGCGTCGTCGTGCTCCTCGCGGCGCTGCTGGCAGGCTGCACCGGCGGCTCGGACGAGGGCGGCTCGACGGACAACTCCAACCCGGGCCAGGTCGGCACGTCCGCCGCCGCCGCCCAGCCGGGCAAGTACGCCACGCTTCCGGAGGCCTGCGGCGTCGTCAGCCGGAACACGCTCGACTCTCTTCTCCCCGGCATCAAGCAGCTCACCGACGAGACCCGGCGCACGGCGGCCTACGCGGGCGAGGCGACGCTGACGTACGACACGGACCGCAAGGTGGGCTGCCGCTGGAAGGTGGAGGCCTCGGACGCCACCGACCATCTCTTCGTCGACTTCGAGCGCGTCGTCTCCTACGACAACGCCGTCAGCGACGACAGCCAGGCGGAGGCCCTGTTCGCGAAGCAGGTGACCGCCGCCGACCTGCCGGCGCCCCTCCCCTCCACGAGCGCGAGCCCCTCCGCGACGGCCCCCCTCTCCCCCTCCCCTTCTACCTCTGCCGCTGCCTCCCTCTCCGCTTCCCCCTCCCCTTCGCTCTCCGCCTCGCTCTCCTCCACCGGCTCCGCCTCCCCCTCCTCCACCGTCGCGGCCGTCGACGTCCAGCCCCGGCTCCTGGACGATCTGGGCGACGAGGCGTTCGTCGACGACGTGCTCAACAGTTCCGGTTCGACGGCCAAGCAGCGCACGGTGACTGTGGCGTTCCGCACGTCGAACGTCATCGTGACGATCGAGTACGAGGAGCAGCCGGCGACCGTGGGCGTGGTCCCGGACAGCAAGGAAATGCAGGACAAGGCCCGGAAACTGGCCGCACAGCTGTCCGACTCCCTGGCCGGTTGAGGCCACTTCGGCCCTGTCCGCCCCGCCCCCGCAAAGGCTTTGAAGCGGAACCGCACAGAGTCCTCACCGCGTACCGTGGCCCCTCGGACCCGATCCGACCGCAGGAACCACGAGCGTCATGAGTGAAGGAACCATGCAGCGACGAGCCCAGCGTGACGGCCAGTTTGACCAGTGTGAGCAGCGTGACGAGCGCGTGGTGCGTGCCGGAGGGCTGAACCGCCTCCTGGCCGCCGCGGTGGCCGTCCCGGTGATGCTGATCGCCGCGGGCTGCTCCTCGGACTCCGGCTCCGACTCCGGCAAGGACGCGCAGGACACGAGCGCCACGACCGGCTCCGGTTCGGGTGACTCGGCGGCGAGTGCCGCGCCGACCGTGCAGGCGGCGGCGTACAAGACGCTGCCGCAGGCGTGTGCGGTGCTGTCGAAGAAGACGCTGACGGAGCTGGTGCCGAAGGGGGCGGCCAAGGGCAAGGAGGGGACGTCCAGCGACACGGGTGCGCGGGCGAGCTGTTCCTGGTCGAGTCTGGCCAACAACGGTGTGAAGGGTTCGCAGTTCCGCTGGCTGAACGTGTCCCTGTTGCGTTTCGAGTCGGATGCGACGACCGGCGACGGCGCGTCGCAGGCGAAGACGTACTACGCGAAGCAGGTCAAGGACGCGCAGGTGGTGTCGGGCGCGAAGAACACGAAGGCGACGCCGGTGGCCGGCACGGGCGACGAGGCGACGCTGGTGCGCTACGACCTGAAGAAGTCGGAAGGCGCTTTCAAGCAGCAGACGGTTGTGGCGCGCGTGGAGAACGTCGTCGTCACGCTGGACTACAACGGGGCCGGTCTGGCGGGTGACAAGACGCCGAGCGCGGACACGTTGACGAAGTCGGCGGAGAAGGCGGTGAAGGAGGCGGTGGCCGCGGTGCAGTCGGCCAACGGCGAGGGCAGTGGCGGGAGTTCGGGCGCGTCGCCGTCGGGCCCGGCCGCCCCGTCCCCCTCCGCTTCGGGTTCGAAGGCGGCCTCTCCGACGGGGAAGGCCTCGCCGTCCGCGACTGCGTCCACGTCGGCGTCGGCGGCGGCGTCGAAGGCCGCCGCGGCGGCTCCGAAGGCGTCCGCTTCGGCGAAGAGCTGACGGTCCGGCGACGCGTGCGCCGCACACATGTGCCACCCTGTTGCGCGCAAGAACACGCAAGGGGAGGGGAGTACGGGTGTCCGCGCCAATACAGCTGACCCGGATGCACCGCGTTCTCATCGGCGTGGTGGTGACCGGCGCCGTGATCATCGCCGGCATCGGCTTCGCCGGTTCGTACGCGGCGGTCCGTGAGCTGGCTCTGAAGAAGGGCTTCGGGAACTTCTCCTATGTGTTCCCGATCGGCATCGACGCGGGCATCTGCGTCCTGCTGGCCCTGGACCTGCTGCTGACGTGGATCCGCATTCCCTTCCCGCTGCTGCGCCAGACGGCGTGGCTGCTGACGGCGGCGACGATCGCGTTCAACGGTGCCGCCGCGTGGCCGGACCCGCTGGGCACGGGCATGCACGCGGTGATCCCGATCCTGTTCGTGGTGGCGGTGGAGGCGGCGCGGCATGCGATCGGCCGGATCGCGGACATCACGGCGGACAAGCACATGGAGGGCGTGCGCATCACGCGCTGGCTGCTCTCCCCGGTGCCGACGTTCCTCCTGTGGCGGCGGATGAAGCTGTGGGAGCTGCGGTCCTACGACCAGGTGATCAAGCTGGAGCAGGAACGTCTCGTCTATCGGGCGCGGCTGCATTCCCGTTTCGGCCGGGCGTGGCGTCGTAAGGCTCCGGTGGAGTCCCTGATGCCTCTGCGGCTGGCCCGTTACGGCGTCCCGCTGGCGGAGACGGCCCCGGCGGGCCTGGCGGCGGCAGGCATAGAACCGGTCCTGCTGCCCCCGATGCCGGCGCAGACGCAGGCAGCCCAGCCCCAGACGCAGGCACTGGCATCCCAGCAGGGGCTGCCGGGGCTGCCAGGGCCGCAGGAGCTGGCGGCGGCCCCGGCGCAGCAACAACAACCGCAGCCCCAGCCGCAGGCACAGCCGCCCGTGCCGCCGGAGGAGGACCAGAGTCCCTGGTTCCAGTCGCCGCACGAGGTGCAGTACCAGGGCGGCTACGACCCCACGTACGACCCCTCGGAGCAGTACGCCCAGTGGTACGCGGAGCAGCAGCAGGCCGAGCAGTACACGGACCAGTACCAGGAGGAGCCCCCGGCTCAGGAGCCCTCTCCGGAGGAGACGGGTTCGTTCCCCATCCCGGTGGTGCCGGGCCGCAGCCGGGAGCTCGGTGAGGGCGGCGGTTCTCCGGAGCCGACCGAGGAGGACTACTACATGGTCTTCAAGAAGTCGATCGACGGCAGCTACCCCACGTCGGGTCAGCTGCGGGACGACGTGGAAGCGACGTTCGGCGTAACGATTCCCCAGCGTGAGGCCGACCGTATGGTCAACCGCTTCACCAACCGCCACACGGCGGAGCTGCAGGAAGACCACATCGCCTGAGACAGGGAAGATCCCTGAGACAGCCTGAGACAGGAAGAAGGGGCCCTCGGTCCGAGGGCCCCTTCTCCGTTGCCGCTTACTCCCCGAGCAGGGCCCGCACCCGCTCCTGTCCGACCGCGAGCAGCAGCGTGGGCAGCCGCGGTCCCGTGTCACGCCCCACCAGCAGGTGGTAGAGCAGCGCGAAGAACGTCCGCTGGGCGGTCTTGATCTCCGGCGGGAGTTCCTTGGGGGTGGCGTCGGCGGGGAACCCGGCCTGCACCTTGGGCACGCCGTAGACGAGGTGGGTGAGGCCGTCCAGCGACCAGTTCTCGGCGAGGCCGTCGAGCAGCAGCCGCAGCGACTGCTGGGAGGCCTCGTCGAGGGACTTCAGCAGTTCGGCGTCCGGCTCCTCGCGCACGATGGTGCGCTGGTCGGCGGGGACGTGGTTGTTGATCCACGCCTCGGCCTTGTCGTACCGCGGCCGGGCCTCGTCGAGCGAGCCGATCGGGTTCTCGGGGTCGAGCTCGCTGAGGATCCGCAGCGCCTGGTCCTGGTGCCCGGCGGTGATGTCGGCGACGGAGGCCAGTGTCCGGTACGGCAGCGGTCGCGCCGTGCGCGGCAGGTCGCCGCCGGCCGTGCGCACCGCACGCGAGTGCGCGGCGACGTCGGCCGGCAGGGCGGAGCCGTCGGCGACCTTGCCGTCAAGCTTGTCCCACTCGTCGTAGAGGCGCTGGATCTCCTGGTCGAAGGCGATCTTGAAGGACTGGTTGGGGCGGCGGCGGGCGTACAGCCAGCGCAGAAGCTGCGGCTCCATGATCTTCAGGGCGTCGCCGGGGGTGGGCACGCCACCGCGGGAGGACGACATCTTCGCCATGCCGCTGATCCCCACGAAGGCGTACATGGGTCCGATGGGCTGCTTGCCGCCGAAGATCCCGACGATCTGCCCGCCGACCTGGAACGAGGAGCCGGGGGACGAGTGGTCGACGCCGGAGGGCTCGAACACGACGCCCTCGTAGGCCCAGCGCATGGGCCAGTCGACCTTCCAGACCAGCTTGCCGCGGTTGAACTCGTTGAGCCGGACGGTCTCGGAGAAGCCGCACGCGGTGCAGGAGTACGTGAGCTCGGTCGTGTCGTCGTCGTAGGAGGTGACCGTGGTGAGGTCCTTGTCGCAGTTGCCGCAGTACGGCTTGTACGGGAAGTACCCCACGGACCCGGCCCCGGACGAGCCGTCGTCCTCGGCGGCCGCGCCGGACCCCTCGGCGGCCTCCAGCTCGGCCTCGTCGACGGGCTTTTGCTGCTTCTGCTTCGCCGGGGCCTTCTTGGTGCGGTACTGGTCGAGGATCGCGTCGATCTCGGCGCGGTGCCTGATGGCGTGCAGGATCTGCTCGCGGTAGACGCCGGCGGTGTACTGGGCGGTCTGGCTGATCCCGTCGAACTCCACGCCGAGCTCGGCGAGCGCCTCGGTCATGGCGGCCTTGAAGTGCTCGGCCCAGTTCGGGTACGTCGAGCCGGCGGGGGCCGGGACGGAGGTCAGCGGCTTGCCGATGTGCTCGGCCCACGACTCGTCGACGCCCGCGATGCCGGCCGGGACCTTCCGGTAGCGGTCGTAGTCGTCCCAGGAGATCAGGTGGCGGACCTGGTACCCGCGGCGGCGGATCTCGTCGGCGACGAGGTGCGGGGTCATCACCTCACGCAGGTTGCCCAGGTGGATCGGCCCGGAGGGGGAGAGCCCGGAGGCTACGACGACGACCGGAGCGGTAGCGACTGATGTCACTGTGCCGGGGGCTCGGCGTTCCGACTCCTCGATGACCTCATCCGCGAAACGGGAGACCCAGTCGGTGGTCTCGGTGCTCTGAGCCACGATCGGCACGTCCTCTTGTTCTGAGTTGCTCGGAAGGCTTGCTGACGGACTCATTCTCCCAGACGGCCCCGCGCCCGGGAAAACCGCTTTACCCCCCATGGGATACTGGCCGTGTCTATCCATCCCCACCAGGAGAACGGCACCCACTCCCATGGCCCCGGTCACGTCTCTCACCGCTTCGGTCCACCAGCGTCTCGCGACGGCCCTTACGGCAGCCCTGCCGGAGGCCGGCACCGCGGACCCGCTGCTGCGACGAAGCGACAGGGCGGACTTCCAGGCCAACGGCATCCTGGCCCTCGCGAAGAAGGCGAAGGCCAACCCGCGGGAGCTGGCGACGCAGGTGGTCGCGCAGGTCGTGACCGGTGACGT
Organism: Streptomyces sp. NPDC050121; assembly: GCF_044460385.1. Lineage (NCBI taxonomy): Bacteria > Bacillati > Actinomycetota > Actinomycetes > Kitasatosporales > Streptomycetaceae > Streptomyces > Streptomyces sp. NPDC050121. Next base: position 87,103 of record NZ_JBITJV010000031.1, read on the forward strand.
GATCAAGGAGATCGAGGTCTCGGGCCCCGGCTTCCTGAACGTGACGATCACCGACCGGGCGATCACCGAGAACCTGTCGGCGCGGTACGCGGACGCGGACCGCCTGGGCGTCCCGCAGGCCGAGCACCCCGGCACCACCGTCATCGACTACGCCCAGCCGAACGTGGCGAAGGAGATGCACGTCGGTCACCTGCGGTCGGCGGTCATCGGCGACGCGGTGGTGCAGATCCTGGAGTTCACGGGCGAGACGGTCGTGCGCCGTCACCACATCGGCGACTGGGGCACCCAGTTCGGCATGCTCATCCAGTACCTGGACGAGCACCCGCACGAGCTGGACCACAAGGAGTCCCAGGTCAGCGGTGAGGAGGCGATGTCGAACCTCGACCGCCTCTACAAGACGGCCCGCAAGCTGTTCGACTCCGACGAGGAGTTCAAGACGCGGGCCCGTCGCCGGGTGGTCGACCTCCAGGCGGGCGACCCGCACACGCTCGCGATCTGGCAGAAGTTCGTCGACGAGTCGAAGATCTACTTCTTCTCGGTCTTCGAGAAGCTGGACATGGCGGTCCGGGACCCGGACATCGTCGGCGAGTCGGGTTACAACGACATGCTGGCGGAGACCTGCCGGCTCCTGGAGGAGTCGGGCGTGGCGGTCCGCTCGGAGGGCGCGCTCTGCGTCTTCTTCGAGGACGTCAAGGGCCCGGACGGCAACCCGGTCCCGCTGATCGTGCAGAAGTCGGACGGCGGCTACGGCTACGCGGCGACGGACCTGTCGGCGATCCGTGACCGTGTCTTCAACATCAAGGCGGACACGCTGCTCTATGTCGTGGACGCCCGTCAGTCGCTGCACTTCAGAATGGTCTTCGAGACGGCGCGCAGAGCGGGCTGGCTGAACGAGGACGTCAAGGCGCACCAGTTGGCGTTCGGCACGGTCCTGGGCAAGGACGGCAAGCCGTTCAAGACCCGTGAGGGCGAGACGGTGAAGCTGGTCGACCTCCTCGACGAGGCGGTGGACCGGGCGACGGCCGTCGTCGGCGAGAAGCGCGAGAAGGTCGGGCTGACGGACGAGGAGGTCGTCGAGAACGGCCGGTATGTGGGCATCGGAGCGGTGAAGTACGCCGACCTGTCGACGTCCGCGGTCCGCGACTACAAGTTCGACCTGGACCAGATGGTCTCGCTGAACGGCGACACGTCCGTGTACCTCCAGTACGCGTACGCCCGTATCCAGTCGATCCTGCGCAAGGCGGGCGAGGCCCGCCCGGCCGCCCACCCGGAGCTCGAACTGGCCCCGGCGGAGCGGGCGTTGGGCCTGCATCTGGACCAGTTCGGCGAGCTGCTGGCGGAGGTCGCGGCGGAGTACGCGCCGCACAAGCTGGCGGCATACCTCTACCAGCTGGCCTCGCACCTGACGACGTTCTACGACCAGTGTCCGGTGCTGAAGGCCGACACCATGGAGCAGACGGAGAACCGGCTGTTCCTGGTGGACCTGACGGCCCGCACCCTGCACCGGGGCATGGCGCTGCTGGGCATCCGGACGCCCGAGCGGCTCTGAGACGCTCCGGGACGCATGCGGCAGGGCGGCGCCCCTCCCCCGAGGGGCGCCGCCGTGGTGTGCCGGTGGGGCGACGGGTCAGCTGCAGTTCACCCACGTGTTGGACTTGATGTAGTAGCGCCCGTAGTTGGTGTCCTTGTCGCCCTTCTTGAAGATGCCGCTGGATCCGTGGTGGTTCTTCTCCGAGTACCACTTGAAGTCGCAGGACCGGCCGTGGTTGTACCAGGACTGGAAGTCCTGGAAGACCGAGTACTGGGTCAGGTCGTCGTTGGACCCCTCGACCTTCTGCATGTGGCCGGTGTAGTTCGCTCCGGACCAGACGCAGAACCAGCCCGACGGGCAGTCGGACGCCGCCCGCGGCGCGGCCTGACCGGCGCTGGCGATGCCCGCGCTGCTGGCGAGCAGACCACCGGTCAGCACGATGCCGCTGGTCATGGCGGCGAACTTCCTGGTCATACGCATGCTGTTACCCCCTTGGAGACATGAGCGGGCCGACCGCACCGGCCGGCTCGCAAACAAGACTGGGGGCGGGGAGCAGGGGCCGCCACGGCCGCCGCGGAAGTGACGGCTTCTTGGGACGTCCCACCCGCTGACCTGCGTGGATGCCATCCGTCGGGACGCTGCGGCGGGACGGCTGTGGCAGACCATGTGCAGACGGTGAGCCGCTCATGCAGAATGCGACGCAGCGGGGGGCCGCTGACCACGGTCCATGACCGCATCTGGGGGAGGGAACATGGCGCGTCGCAAAGCGCTGTCCGCCGAACTCGATCCGCGTGTGCGGCAGTTGGTGACGGAGTTACGCGGGCTGACGGATCGCGGCGAGCTGAGCATGCGCCAACTGGCGGCCAAGACGGGGTACAGCCAGAAGTCGTGGGAGCGGTATCTGGGCGGCCGGTCGCTGCCGCCCCGGGACGCCGTGGAGAAACTGGCCCGGATCGGCGGCGTCGACCCCGTGCGGCTGCTCGCGTTGCACGAGGTCGCGGCCGAGACGTGGAGCGCCGCACAGGGGACGACCACGTCGACGCCGGCGTCGCATGCGGCTTCGGCGGCGCAGGCGGCTTCGGCGGCTTCGGCGGCTTCGGCGGTGCGGGCTGTGGGTACGGAGGAGGGGGCCGCAAGCGCGCTCGTTCCCGGGCGTTCGCTGCACATCGCGCTCGTCGCGGGAGTGGTGGCCCTGGTCCTGGCCGTCTCCACCGCGGTCCTCCTGATCATGCGGCTCGACCACGGCGGCGACCACGCGGTCGCTCCTCCGGGCCCGTCCACCGCCGGGGCGTCGTCGTCGACTCCCGCGTACAACTGCCGCATCGAGCGGGTCGGCGGGCTCTGGTACGCGGGCATCAGCCGCACCCAGGACGCCGAGATCGCCACCGGCAACAGCGGTCCCGAGGTGGCCGAGGCGCAGTGCCTGCTGCGCCGGGCGGGCATCTCGCCGGGGGGCATCGACGGCATGTTCGGTCCGCTGACCCGGCGAGCGGTCAAGGCCATGCAGAAGCGGTCGGGTCTGGAGGGCGACGGCATCGTCGGGCCGCTCACCTGGAAGGCGCTCCGCGGATGACCAGGCCCGAACCGTCACCGGAGAGCGCCCGGCTGGCCGCCGGACTGAGGGAGTTGAAGGAACGCACGGGTCTGAGCCTGGCCGGGCTCGCGGCGAAGACCACGTTCAGCAAGTCGTCCTGGGAGCGCTACCTCAACGGCAGGACGCTGCCGCCGCGACCGGCGGTCCAGGAGCTGTGCAGGTTGGCCGGTGAACCGCCCGGCCGCTACCTGGCGCTGCGGGACCTCGCGCAGTCGGAGTGGAGCGACGCCCCGAAGGAGCCGACGCCGACGACCACGACAACCAAACCCTCCCCGTCCCCGACGCCGACCCCGACTCCAGCTCCCGGAGGCACCACGGACGCCGCCGGTCACCGGGGAGCGACGGCCGTGGCGGTCCTGGTGTCGGTGTCCGCCCTGGTGTTCGGGGCGGTCGTACTGACCCTTCTTCTCCTCCCGCACGGGAGTGAGGGGGCACGACCGTCGGCATCGCCGTCGGCGTCCCCGTCCGCGACCGGCCCACGCTGCCGGGACACCGGCTGCGAGGGCAAGGACCCGCTGGTCATGCAGTGCGGCCCCGCGCCCCAGACCCTGGCCGAGCACGTCACCGCCACCGGAGCCTCGGTACAACTGCGGTACAGCGAGATGTGCGGGGCCACATGGGTACGGATGTGGGGCACGCGAATCGGCGACGAGGTCGAACTACGCGGCCACCTAGCCCGGGTGAGGAACCGCATCGAGGCGGACACCTACGTCCACACCCTCATGGCGACGACCCGCGCGGGAACGGTCATCCGGGCCTGCTTCCTCCCTGCGACGGGCGGCAAGAGGGAATGCTTCCAGGCCATGGTGGACCGGGCCACGTCGGAACCGACTCCTGGCACGCACGCGTCCCCCGAGATGCCGGCATCAGGAACACGGGCGCAGGGAGGGCCAGTTGGGCGGCCAGGACGACCCGTCGGTCGGTGAGGCGCTGATCGGCTTCCTGCTGATCGGCGGGGCGGGCGTGCTCATCCCGGCCGCCGTCGTGCTGCCGCTGATCGGCCTGGGCATCTGGCTGACGCATCGCCTGCGCACAAGAAAGCCCCGCTGACCGCCGGCCTAACGTCCGGTACCAGTTCCTGGAGCGGTCCCGCGAACTCGCACCACACCACCTTCCCGAGCTCGCGTTCCCGCACCCCCCTCGCGTCGATCGAGCAGGGCAGGCGGGCTCTGAAGCCGGACTTGGCGGCCCACCCTGCTCAGCCGGTCCGCAGCGTCGCGGCGGCCTTGTAGGTGCGCAGCACCGGCGCGGTCTCGATCCGCGCGATCGCGCCCAACGCCACCTTCCGGGTCAGGTAGTGGTGCAGTTCCTCGGCGTCCCGGCACAGCGCGTGCGCGACCAGGTTCGTCGGACCGGTCGTCGCCGCGACCACCGCCAGTTCCTCGTGCCCGGCCAGCGCGGTGGCGACGTCGTCCAGGTGCGCGGGCGCTACCTGCATCCACAGTAACGCTGAGACGGTGACACCCAGCAGCGCCGGGTCGACGTCCACGTCGAAGAACAACGCGCCGCGCACACGCAGTTCGGCAAGCCTGCGGGCCACCGTGGACGCGGTCGAGCCGGTCGCGGCGGCAAGGTCGGCATAGCTGATGCGGGCGTCGTCGCGCAGCGCGTCCAGCAGCAGCCGATCGGCGTCAGTGAGCAGGTACCCGGGCGTGCCTGGTTCCGGCCCGGCTCCTGCCGCCGGCTCGCCGTGGGCCGCCGCGGTGGTGTGCGCGCGGGCGGTGTCCGGTCCGGGGCCTGTGCCGCTCTCGGCGCGCAGCCGCGCCTGCTGTGCGGCGTCGAGGGAGTCGACACGGCCGCGCCACGCGGTCGGCCCTCCGAGGTAGGTGTGCAGCAAGTAGTGCGCGGAGACCGCGGTGATCCCCGCGGTGCGCGGGATGTCGCGCAGCAGCAGCGCGTGGGCGTCCGGGCCCGCGGGCGTGGTGTGGATGATCGCCACGATTTCGGTGCCGCCGGAGGTCAGCCGCACCCACGAAGTGTCTGGGCGGCGCGCGAGCGCGACTGCGATGTCGTGCGCGGTACGCGTCGCGGCGGTCAGCCGCACGAACCACTGGTGGGTGCCGGAGCTGCGCGGCGCGGGCAGCGCGACCACCCGCAGGCCCGCCTGCGCGTACAGGCGGCGATAGCGGCCCCCGACGCGTACCCCTCGGCCCTGCCGTTCGCGCTCGCCGTCGCGGGCCTGGGCGCCGGCCTGTTCACGCCACCGTTCTTCACCACCGCGCTGGACGGCGTCGGACCGCAGGAGACCGGCTCCGCCGCGGGGCTCCTCAACGCCGTCCAGCAACTCGGCGGCACGCTCGGCGTCGCGGTCGCCGGCGGCATCTACCTTGCCGGCGCAGACGCGCCGCACGCCGCCGCGCAGGCGGCCCTGGCCACCGCCGTGGCGATCCTGGCCGCGACCGCGATCGCCGCCGCCGCGATGACCTCCCACCGCACCGCCGCCCCCGCGGCCCCGGCAGCGGCCGAGTCTGCGACACCGCCGACGCACACCTGAGGGACGCACACCTGAGGGCACTTATTGAGTGACGCCGGTGTCATGTTGCAGGCGGAGGTGCGACAACTGGTGGGTTGAGGCGGGCGAAGCCTTCCTGACGCTGGTAGGGGAAGTACGGGTAGGGCGCCGTCCTGCCGCTCGCCGCATCGAGTTTCGCCGTCTGGTCGGGCGTGAGCGTCCAACCGACGGCGCCGAGATTCTGGCGAAGCTGGTTCTCGTCGCGGGCACCGATGATGACGGAGGAGACGGTCGGTCGCTGCAGCAGCCAGTTGATGGCGATCTGCGGAATGCTTTTGCCGGTCTCCTGCGCGATCTCATCGAGGGCGTCGACCACGCGGTAGAGGTGTTCGTCCTCGACCGGCGGGCCGTAGTCCGCGGTGTGGTGCAGTCGGCTGTTGGCCGGCAGCGGCCGGCCGCGGCGGACTTTGCCGGTGAGCCGTCCCCAGCCGAGCGGGCTCCAGACGAGGGCCCCGAGGCCCTGATCGAGCCCGAGTGGCATCAGTTCCCATTCGTAGTCGCGGCCGATGAGTGAGTAGTAGACCTGATGTGCGACATAGCGCGGGTGGCCGTATCTCTCCGCGCTCGCGAGGGACTTCATCGCCTGCCAGCCGGAGAAGTTGGAGATTCCGAGGTAGCGGACCTTCCCTGCTCGTACGAGATCGTCGAGGGTGGACAGGACTTCCTCGATGGGCGCGCCGGCGTCAAAGGCGTGCAGTTGGAACAGGTCGATGTAGTCGGTGCCGAGCCGGCGCAGGGCGTCCTCACAGGCGGTGATCAGGCGCGAACGAGAGGAGCCCGCATCGCCCGGGCCGTCGCCCATCGGCAGGCCGGTCTTGGTGGACACGAGCACCCGGTCCCTGCGGCCTTTGATCGCTTCGCCCAGCACCTCCTCGGAGGCCCCGCTGGAATAGACGTCGGCGGTGTCGAACATCGTGATCCCGGCGTCGAGGCAGATGTCCACGAGACGGCGGGCTTCTTGCGCATCGGTGTTGCCCCAGGCGCCGAACAGCGGCCCTTGGCCGCCGAAGGTGCCGGCGCCGAAGCTCAGCGCGGGGACCTTGAGGCCGGATGCGCCCAGCCGCCGGTATTCCATGACTGTTCCTCTCGTCGCCCGACTAGCTAATGGTTCTGCAGTTCCGTTAATGTGATCCTCAACGTAGCAGGTGCGAGTAATTAATGAAACTGGAGTCCCGTTATGGGGTTTGAGGGTGCGGATCCGGGGACCGTCCGTCCAGGTGGGCGCACGGCGCGGGTGCGGTCGGCGGTGCTGAAGGCAGCTGGGGACGCCTTGGCGGAGCACGGCTTTGCCCACCTGGACCTCACCGACATCGCACGCCGCGCCGAGGTGGGCAAGACCACCGTCTACCGCCGCTGGGGAACAGTGACCGGCCTGGTGGCCGATCTGCTGCTGGACATGGCCGATCAGTCACTGCCACGTACCGAGACCGGCTCGCTGCTCGGTGATCTCAAGGCCAACGCCCGGCTCGTGCAGCGCACTCTGACCGACCCGCGGCAAGGAGCGCTGTTCAAGGCAGTGATCGCCGCCGCCACCTGCGAGGCGAAGACAGCCGAGGCCCTGCACCGCTTCTACGACATCCGCGTCAAGGAGTGGGCACCCTGCGTCCAACAGGCCATCGACCGGGGTGAAGTGCCCGAGGACACCGATGTCCACGAGGTGATCCGTGCTGTCTCCGCCCCCCTCTACTACCGCCTGCTGACAAGCAGCGACCGCCTCGACGAAGCCGCCGCAGACCGAGCCGCCGAGGCCGCAGTGGCGGCAGCGCGTGCGGGAGCGTACCGGCGGGGCGACGAAGGCCGCGCGTGACGGCTTCCCATCAACCGGTTCGAAGAAGAACGCGCAGTGTTCTTGACCCTCACACCGTGTCAGGCGGTCAACTCGGAGACATCATGTTCACCATCGGAGACTTCGCCCGGCACGGTCGCGTCTCGGTCCGGATGCTGCGTCATTACGATGCGACCGGCCTGCTGCGCCCGGCCCACGTCGACCCTGCCACCGGCTACCGCCACTACACGGCCGCCCAGCTGGCCCGCCTCAACCGCGTCATCGCGCTCAAGGACCTCGGCTTCACCCTCCAGCAGGTCCAGGCGATCCTGGACGAGAAGGTGACCACCGAGGAGCTGCGCGCCATGCTCCGGCTGCGGCGCGCCGAGCTGGAGGCGGCGATGACGGCCGCGGCGGGCCGACTGACCCAAGTCGAGGCGAGACTCCGCTCGATCGAGAGCGAGGGGCAGATGCCCAGCAACGATGTCGTACTGAAGAGCCTGCCGAGCGTGCGGCTGGCCGAACTGACCGCAGTGGCACCGGACTTCGACACCATCGGCCCGGTTGTCCAGCCGCTTTACGACGAGCTGTTCCGGCGTCTGGAGGCGGCAGGTATCGCCCCATCCGGGCCCGGGGTCGCCTACTACGAGGACGCGCCGGACGGCGGGATCCTCATCCACGCGGGTGTCGAGGTCTGCGCGCCCCTCAGTGAGGACGACGGGCTGCAGATCGTGGACCTGCCGCCCGTCGAGCAGGCGGCGACCGTCATGCACCGCGGCTCGATGGAGACCGTTCTGCCCACCGTCCAGACCCTCGGCCGCTGGATCGACGCCAACGGCTACCGCTCGGTCGGCTACCCCCGAGAAATCAACCTGGAATGCCCCGACAACCACGACGAGTGGGTCACCGAACTCCAGGAACCGGTGAACAAGGCCTGACAAGAGAAGGGCCGGCCAGGCTCTCCAGATTTGGCTCGCCCGCCCCGCTGGATGACACCCAGCGGGGCGGGATTGACCGATGAGGCCGGTGTGACCGGCCGACCATGACCCCAGTGACAGTGGGGCGCTGGTGACAGTGGCGCTGGTGACAGTGGCGCTGGTGACAGTGGCGCTAGTGACAGTGGCGCTAGTGGCTGTCGAGCCAGCGGCGGGCCTCTGGGCTCAGCGGCGGCTCGCCCGGTTCGTCCATCGCTCCGTCCGCCACCCATTCGGCGAACCGACGAAGGACCAGCGAACGATGCGGCGCTGTCAGCACGGACGTGCTTCGCGGACGAACACCAACGCCCCGGTGAAAACCGTCCTGGCGGTGGACTGGAACACGGTCAAGGCCTTCGGCTGACGCCGGCGACCCGCTCCCACTCCCACCGAGGCCCGGCCGCCCCCGCGAAGGGGCCGCCGGGCCTCGGCCGTCGCCGCCCGCCCGCCCACGGCAATGTCAGTGGCTGCCCCTACAGTCACCTCCATGGCGACTCTTCCCAACCCGCTGCCCAGGCTGGCCACCGACCCGAGCGGCCGTTCCCTGGGGCTGCAACTCCCGCCCGGGAGACTGATCGACACGACCGACGACGGGCCGTGGCACGAGCCGTTGCTGTGGCATGCGGAGAAGGCCGCCTCGCCCGGCACCTGGAAGGCCATCGGCGCGCAGGCCGCCCGCGCGGGTCTGCTCCCGGTCCTCGTGGACGTGGGCGACCCTCAGGGCGGCCCCACGGACTGGGAGTTGATGCCCGACGAGATGTCCTACCCCGGGGACCACGACGCCGACGACGTCCTCGCGGAGTACTGGGAGGACAACGCCGAGGAGGAACTCGCCGAGGGGGAACTCGCCGAGGGGGAGCTCGCCGAGGGCACCGAGCCCTTCGGCTCCGACTGGCCCGGCCTCGCGCCCGCAACCTCCCCCACCGCCACCCCGGACGCCCGCGCGGCCGCAATCGCCGACTCGCTGACGGACGGCACCCGGACCTGGCTCAAGGAGCCGCACCTCGCCCTGGTCGCGGCCCGCCGGTCCGCCGACATCCCGGCTGCGATCGGCTGGACCGGCCCCCTGAACCACGAGAACGACGTGGCCCGCCTCTGCGCCGTCCTGCGCTCCTGGGAGGACCGCTTCGGCATACGGGTGGTCGCGCTCGGCTTCGACACCCTTGTCGTGTCGGTCGCGGCCCCGCCGGCCACCCTCGCGGAGGCCGAGGCGGTGGCGGCGGAGCACTTCGCGTTCTGCCCCGACCCCATCACCCGGAACGGCCCGGACGCCCTGCGCGCCTACGCCGAGGAGCTGATCGGCGAGCCCGCCTGGTCCTTCCGGTGGGACTGACCCGGGGGAACGGCGTCCCACATCCCGTCCCGAAGGGACGCCGTTCTCGCAGGTCAGACACGATGGGACCGGACCGGCGTCCCGAGTTGCGCCGCGCAGGTGGAAGACGGCGGGCTCTACGCCCCAGGCTTGCCCCATGCCCACTCGCCCCACCCCCCGCACCCGCACCCGCGTCCGCCTGCTCGCCGCCGCGCTGACGGCCGTCGCCGCGCTCGCCCTCACCGCGTGCGACGACGGCCAGGGCCTGCGCGACGAGGGCCCGTCCAGCGCCGGCACCCTGACGGGCTCTTGCCCTCTGACCGGCTCCGCCTCCTACGGCGTAGGAGATGCCCCCGCCCGCTGCCACGCGGAACCGCCGAGCGGGAACTCGTAGTCGGGCCGCCCGTTGGAGCCGCTCGTGCGGAACGGCTTGCCCTCGTCGTCGATCGTCACGGTGCCGTGCCGCGAACCGCTGGTCCAGGACAGCTCCAGATACCAGCGCACGTCGTAGGCGGAGGCGTCGGCCGTGACGTAGTAGACCTCCGGGTCGGACTCGCTCACCTTGAACGGGAAGTCCCGGTGCCCCGCCTCGGGCACCAGCGCCGGCCGCGCCGCGTCGAGGGCGACGGAGAAGGCCCGCGTCGGCATCCCGCCACCGCAGCCGACGCCCGGATAGCCCATGGCGTAGTCGTTCCAGGCGAGCGGCACGCCCTTGCTGACCGTCCGGACGGTCAGCTTGTCCACGACCACCGTCTGCGCACCGGTCCCCTGCACGGTGATCTCCAGGAACTGCTCCCCCGCCGACACGGCCCCGTGCGCGGACACCCACGCCGGCGCGTCCTGCTCCACGGGCGGCGGTGCGACCTTGTCCGGCCCGCTCCGGATCAGATAGTGCTGGCTACACGGGTCCACCCAGGCGTACGGACGGGTGTTGACCGTCAGCGGGACGGAATCGTCCGCCTGCATCCCGGAACCCGCGCCGCGGGCGGCGGCCGACGGGGACGCCGACCCCGAGGCCGAGGCAGAGTCCGACGGCGTCGCCGTCGCGGACGCGGAGGCAGAGGCGGACGCCGACGGAGACGGCGACACGCCCCGCTTTCCCTTCTGCTGCACGGACTCCCCGGCCGCCGCGGCGCCCCCGCCGCCGCCCTCGCCCGATGCGCCGGACGGCAGGGTCAGCGACAGCACCAGCGCGACGGACCCGAGGGCGGCCACGACACCGACACCGGCGAGCACCAGGGAACGCCGCACACGACGCGCGGGGCGGGGAGTTCGCGCAGGCCGGGGAGGACCGATCTCCTCGCCTCCCACACCACCGTCCCCCTCAGGAACCGTTGCCTCACCGAGAACCGTTTCCTCAACGCCGGCTTCCAGGCCGCCGGCTTCCAGGCCGCCGGTCTCGACGGCACCGCCCTCCGTCGCACCGCCTTCCGCCGCACCGCCCTCCGTCACATCGCCTTCCGCCGCACCGCCCTCCGCCGCGCCCGCCGTCTTCCTCCCGCGCCCCGCGTCCGCCAGCACCCACCTCCGATGCAGATCGACGAGCTCCTGCGGGGACGCCTTGCAGAGCCGGGCCAGCCGCTCCACGGGCGCGTAGTCCGTGGGGATCGCGTCCCCGTTGCAGTAGCGGTGCAGCGTCGACGTACTCATGTGGAGCCGTTTGGCGAGCGTCCCGTAGCTCAGCCCGGACCGCTCCTTGAGCTCCCGCAGCAGCTCGGCGAACTCGCTCGCAGACACCGTTTCCCCACTCTCCATGTCCCATCCCCGCGTTCCAGGGACGGCTTGTTTCCCCTGGTCAAACCCGTTGTGGGCGTTCCAGCATCCCTGATCGGCCACAGGTCATGGCGTCCGGGACGGATCCCCTCACAAGCTTTGGCCATCGAAGCACATCGCTTCAACTCGCCATCCCGGAAGAGGACTTCATCATGCGTATCCGCCGCACCCGCCACCTGCTCGCCCTCACCGCCCTGACCGCCCTGGCGCTCACGGCCTGCGAGAACGGGACAGGCGTGAAGGACGAGGGCGCGTCGCACCCGGCGTCATCGACGGCGACGCACTCCGCCACCCAGCCGACGCAGTCCACGACGACGCCGGCAGGCGCCTCCGAGAACCCGGCGAAGACCCCCGCGAAGGACACCACGGGTTCGACCGGCGCCGGCGCTCACACCGGCAAGGGCACCGGCACCGGTACCGGCAAGGGCACGGGAGCCGGCTCCGGCTCCGACGCCGCCCCGACCCGCGTCCTCTGCAACGGCTCCAACACCAAGGTCACCGCCCAGCCGATGTCCCGCCCGCTCAACCACATGCTGCTCACGGTGACCAACACCGGCTCCAAGACATGCGACCTGACCTACTACCCGATCCTGCGCTTCGACGAGATGCAGTGGGCCCCGCAGGCCGACAAGGAGACGCAGCCGCAGGCGGTGACGACGCTCACCCCCGGCGAGTCCGGCTACGCGGCCGTCCTGCTGTCGGCCGCCGACGGCAGCGGCGACGGCGGCACGACGGCGAAGAAGCTGACCGTCGCCTTCCAGGGCTACACCCCGAACAGCGACGGCGGCGCGTCCGCGATGCCGTCCCTGCCCGCCAAGGGCGTCTACTACGACAGTTCGCTGAAGGTGACGTACTGGCAGCAGAACCAGGACGACGTGCTCGGCTGGTAGGGGCAGGCGGACTACCGCAGCTTCTGGGCCGCTTCGGTGGCCCAGTAGGTGAGGATGTTGCGCGCCCCGGCCCGCTTGATGCCGGTCAGCGCCTCGAAGATCGCCTGGTCGCGGTCGATCCAGCCCTTCTCGGCGGCGGCCTCGACCATCGAGTACTCGCCGGAGATCTGGTAGGCGACGACGGGCACGTGCACCGCGTCCGCCACCCTCGCCAGGATGTCCAGGTAGGGCCCGGCCGGCTTGACCATCACCAGGTCGGCCCCCTCCTCCAGGTCGAGCGCCAGCTCGCGCATCGACTCCCGGAAGTTGGCGGGGTCCTGCTGATAGGTCTTCCGGTCGCCCTTCAGGGACGACCCGACCGCCTCCCGGAAGGGCCCGAAGAAGGCCGACGAGTACTTGACGGTGTAGGCGAGGATCGAGACGTCCTCCCGCCCGATCTGGTCCAGGGCGTCCCGGACGACCCCGACCTGCCCGTCCATCATCCCGCTGGGCCCGACGACATGAGCCCCCGCGTCGGCCTGCACCTGCGCCATCTCGGCGTACCGCTCCAGGGTGGCGTCGTTGTCGACGCGCCCCTCGGAGTCGAGCACGCCACAGTGCCCGTGATCGGTCGTCTCGTCGAGACACAGGTCGGACATGACGAGCAGGTCGTCCCCGACCTCGGCCCGCACGTCCCGGATGGCGACCTGGAGAATTCCGTCCGGATCCGTCCCCGGCGTGCCGAGCGCGTCCTTCTTCGACTCCTCCGGCACCCCGAAGAGCATGATCCCGGAGACCCCGGCCTCCACGGCCTCCAGCGCGGCCTTCTTCAGGCTGTCGCGCGTGTGCTGCACGACCCCGGGCATGGCCTGGATCGGCACCGGCTCGCTCACGCCCTCCCGCACGAACGCGGGCAGGATGAAGTCGGCCGGATGCAGCCGGGTCTCCGCGACCATACGCCGCATGACGGGGGTGGTCCGCAGCCGCCGAGGACGCGAACCGGGGAAGGATCCGTACTTCGTCATGCCCCTACGCTACGCCCGTCCCGGCCCCGCCTTTGCCGACGCCGAGTCGGCCCGCGAGCCCTTCAACGGCGAGTGATCCACATCATCTCGACCCGGACACGTGTGACGTTTTTCAGGCAGGCAGCGCTCTCTGTACTGGCTACCTGTGTGTCAGGTGCGCCCTATGTGACCAGAGTTGTGACTACAGGGGTGGATTTCGTCGTGAGTCGACGTCGGCGTCGGGGTGGAACGCGTGCGTACAGACCGCTGAGCATGAAGAGACGGGCCTGGCTGACGCTCGGTGCGGTGGTCCTGGGCGGGGGAGGCGTGGTGACCTACGCCGCCGCCAATCCGTCCCCCGATCACTCGGCCCGGCCCAAGCGGCCGGTGAAGGTCTACGACCTCGCGCTGAAGGCGTCCTCGGCCGACCGGCGGGAGATGCCGCGCACGGACACCGAGCAGTTCTCGCTGCTGGGCGTCACCTGGACCGGCGGCGCCAAGCGACTCGTCGGCACCGCACAGGTGCGCACCCGCAGCGTCGCCACCGGCCAGTGGAGCGCCTGGCACGACCTGGAACTGGACGTCGACCCGCTGGACAGGCCGGGCCCGAAGGTGCGCGGCGCGTCCGAGCCGGTCTGGGTCGGCCCGTCCGACGGCGTCCAGGTGCAGGTCGTGCGCAAGAACGGCACCAGCGCCGCGCTGCCCAAGGGGCTGCAGGTCAACCTGGTCGATCCCGGCGTGGCGACCGCCGCCGAGACGAAGACCGGCGCCGAGCCGGCCGGCTTCGTCATGGACGGCACGCCCGCCCCGACGGCGTCCGACACCACGAACCCCGCCCCCTCCGCGTCCTCCTCGCCCGGTGACACGGCCTCGGCGTCGCCGTCCGACACGGTCTCCGCCGCGCCCACCGACACCGTCTCCGCGTCGCCGACGGACACCGCGCCCGAGGTCACGGCGAGCGCCTCGACGGGCACCGCGTCCCCGACGACGAGCCCGTCGGCCACCGTCGCGCCCCCGCCCACCGCGCCGAAGTCCACCGTGCCCGAGCCGCCGATCCGCTCCCGCGCCGACTGGGGCGCCGACGAGTCGATCAGCCCCGACGCGCCGGAGTACAACAAGGACGTCAAGGCGATGTTCGTGCACCACACGGACGGCACCAACGACTACACCTGCGACCAGACCCCGTCGATCATCCGCAGCATCTACGCGTACCACGTGCAGGTCAGCGGCTGGAAGGACATCGGCTACAACTTCCTCGTCGACAAGTGCGGAACCCTGTACGAGGGCCGCAAGGGCGGTGTGGACCTGCCGGTGCTCGGCGCCCACACCTACGGCTGGAACCGCGAGGCCGACGCCGTCGCCGTCATCGGTGACTACACCCAGACCACCGCCACCAACGCCGCGCTGACCTCCATCGCCCGCCTCGCGGCCTGGAAGCTCGGCCAGTACGGCGCCGACCCGGCCGGCACCGTCCAGCTCACCGCGGGCGCCACCCAGACGAACTACTTCTCCAAGAGCTTCACCTCGGGCAGCCTCTACACCTTCAACCGGATCTCCGGCCACCGCGACGGCTACAACACGCAGTGCCCCGGCGGTCTCCTCTACGACCAGCTGCCGACCATCCGCGCCTGGGCGGCCGGCCCGGTGCAGGGCCTGAAGGTCACCTCGGTGGCCGGTGGCGCGAGCCTGTCCGGCTCGACGTACTACACCAAGGGCGCCCTCACGGTGAACTGGACGGCCACCACGCCCGGCTCGCTGATCTCGAAGTTCGAGCTGCTGGCCGACGGCAGTGCCGTGGCCACCGTCACGGGCACGGCCACCTCCGCGAGCGCCACCCTGCCGCTGGGCAGCCACACCGTCGCCGTGCGCGCGGTGCACCAGTCGGGCAAGACGACGACGACCGCCGCGCTGAACGTCGTGGCGGAGACGACGGCGCCGACCTTCACCACCGCGCCGACGCTGTCCCTGCGCACCGGCACCGTCAGCACCACCGCCGTCCCGGTCACCCTGGGCTGGAAGGCCGCCGACGACAAGGCCCTGCGCTCCGTGCAGCTGCTCGCGCCCACCACCGCGACCTTCGGCCCCACCGTCACCAGCTCCGCCCGCACGGCCAAGCCCGGCACCGCCACCACCTGGTCGCTGCGGGCCAACGACTACGCCGGCAACTACCGCACGGCCTCCCTCTCCTCCACCCCGGTGATCCTTCAGGAGACCTCCGCCGTCAAGTCCGGCAGCTGGACCGCCCGTTCCAGCACGAGCTACCTCGGCGGCGCGTCCTACTCCAGCGGCTCCAAGGGCGCGGCCCTGACCTGGACCTTCACCGGCCGCTCCGCCGCCTGGGTGGTCTCCCGCGCGACCACCTCCGGCCAGGCGTACGTCTACGTCGACGGCACGAAGGTCGCGACGGTCGACCTGAAGTCGGCCACCACGCTGTACCGCCAGGCGATCTGGACCAAGACCTGGTCGAGCAGCGCCAAGCACACGATCAAGATCGTGGTCGTGGGCACCAGCGGCCGCCCGACGGTCACCACGGACGGTCTGGTGTACATCAAGTAGCCCCCGGAAAACGCCGACGGCCTTCACGATCACCTCTGATCGTGAAGGCCGTCGCTTTGTGGGCTCCCTATTCGGCGAGGGCCACGCGGGAAAGGTCGTGGCCCACCGGCCGGACGGCGCCTGGGTCGTCCTCCTGAGGTGCCTGCCGGGCTGCTCCCGCGACGCGCGCCGCCGCAGCGCCCCGCTCCAGGTAGCCGTGCGCCTCCAGCTCCCGCAGGGCGAAGGCGATTCGGTCGCGGCCCTCGGGGAAGCGATCGGCCAGGCTACGGATACCGACCGGGGCGCCCTCCGGTAGCGACAGGATGTGGGTGGCCAGTCCGATGGCGGTCAGCGACAGCTCGCGGGCTCGACGGACCGTTCAGGTTGCTCAGGATCACGGACGGCACCACCGTTGGCCACGTCGAGGTGGCGCACATCAGTCGTGTGATCGCCGAGCCGAAAGAGGTGCAACTCCTCGAATTCCAGTATGGAATCATCCGGGCACAGGCTCTCAGCCCACGGGACTCAATGGCCCTCATCACGAAAGTGCTTGGAGAGACATGAAGCTGGAGTGGATAAAGAGCAGCTACAGCACGTCCAGCGGCCCCGACTGCGTCGAGATGGCCATCCCCGACGAGAGCCACGTCCTCGTCCGCGACTCCAAGAACCCCGTCGGCCCCCGCCTCGCCCTCACCCTCAGCGCTTGGGCGGCCTTCCTGCCGTACGCGTCCAGCCACTGACGCGTGCGCGTCGGCTGTACTCCCGTACCGACCGCCCCGGACGGGGGTCAGCCCGCCCGCACGCACGCTCATGCGAGGCTCTCAGTTGGGCGGTGCGATACCGAGGCCCGCGGGCAGCGATCGGTGGATCTGGGCCGGCTCCGGGTGTGCTGACCAGCCGCTCAGTAGGCCGCGTATGGCACGAATCCACCAGTCACATGACGGCTGCACCGCTCGACTTCGAAGCCCCCCGTTCTGCTCACGAGTTCTGCTCACGAGAACGCCCCGCCGTCTCCGACGGAGACGGCGGGGCGCACCGGGTGTTACGGGTGGGGCGGGTTCAGCACGGACGGTGGTCCGGGGTTACGTGGCCCGCCTGCGCCGCGCCCCCGGCCGCCGCTCGCTGGGCCGGATGACCTGGTCGCCCGCCTCCTGGGCGGCGGCCCGACGCCGCAGCCCGAAGTCGGCCAGCGCCTCCGCCAGCGCCTGCACGGACGGCTCCGGAGCCATCACATCGACCCGCAGCCCGTGCTCCTCGGCGGTCTTCGCCGTGGCGGGGCCGATGCACGCGATCACCGTCACGTTGTGCGGCTTGCCCGCGATGCCCACCAGGTTCCGCACGGTGGACGACGACGTGAAGAGAACGGCGTCGAAGCCACCCCCCTTGATCGCCTCGCGGGTCTCCGCCGGCGGCGGCGAGGCCCGCACGGTCCGGTAGGCGGTGACGTCGTCGACCTCCCAGCCCAGCTCGATCAGCCCGGCGACCAGCGTCTCGGTGGCGATGTCGGCACGCGGCAGGAACACCCGGTCGATCGGATCGAACACCGGGTCGTACGGCGGCCAGTCCTCCAGCAGCCCGGCAGCGGACTGCTCCCCGCTCGGCACGAGATCCGGCTTCACGCCGAACGCGACCAGCGCCTTGGCCGTCTGCTCGCCCACCGCCGCGACCTTGATCCCGGCGAAGGCCCGCGCGTCGAGCCCGTACTCCTCGAACTTCTCCCGCACCGCCTTGACGGCGTTGACGGACGTGAAGGCGATCCACTCGTAGCGCCCGGTGACGAGGCCCTTCACGGCCCGCTCCATCTGCTGCGGGGTCCGCGGCGGTTCGACGGCGATCGTCGGCACCTCGTGCGGCACGGCCCCGTACGACCGCAGTTGGTCGGAGAGCGACACCGCCTGCTCCTTCGTGCGCGGCACGAGCACCTTCCAGCCGAACAGCGGCTTGGACTCGAACCAGGCCAGCTGGTCGCGCTGGGCAGGGGCGGAACGCTCGCCGACCACGACTATGACCGGCCGACCGCCCTCGGGCGAGGGCAGCGCCTTCGCCTGCTTCAGCGTCTGCGCGATGGTCCCGAGGGTCGCGCTCCACGTCCGCTGCCGGGTCGTCGTACCGGCCACCGTCACCGTCATCGGCGTATCGGGCTTGCGGCCCGCCGACACCAGCTCACCGGCGGCGGAGGCGACGGAGTCGAGCGTCGTCGAGACGACCACGGTCCCGTCCGACGCCCCGACCTCGGTCCAGCAACGGTCCGAAGCCGTGCGCGCGTCCACGAACCGGACGTCCGCGCCCTGCGCGTCGCGCAGCGGCACCCCGGCGTACGCGGGCACGCCAACGGCGGCCGCGACACCGGGTACCACCTCGAAGGGAACGCCGGCCGCCGCGCACGCGAGCATTTCCTCCGCCGCGTACGTATCCAGTCCCGGGTCCCCGGACACCGCACGGACGACCCGCCTGCCGCCCCGCGCGGCCTCCATGACAAGATGTGCGGCATCGCGCACAGCGGGTACCTCAGCGGTTGTTGACGTGCCGTCAACGACCGTCGGGAGGGGCGCGCCCGTGCCCGGAAGAGGGTCCGACGAAGGACCCGCTTCCGCGTTCACGACGGCGACGCCCGGCCTCGCGTGCGACCGTACGACGTCGAGCACCTCGTGCTCGACGACGAGGACGTCCGCGTGCGCCAGCGCCTCCACGGCGCGCAGAGTCAGTAGTCCCGGATCCCCGGGTCCGGCACCCAGGAAGGTGACGTGCCCGTGTTCAGGACCGGCGGCTGGAAGAGTGGTGGGGCTCACTGTGCTCGCTCCCCCATCAGACCGGCCGCGCCCTGGGCAAGCATCTCGGCGGCGAGTTCGCGACCGAGCGTCATTGCCTGGTCATGCGTCTCGGGCACGGGACCGGTGGTGGACAGCTGCACCATACGGGTGCCGTCGGTGGTGCCGACGACGCCCCGCAGGCGCATTTCCTTGACAATCTGCCCGTCGGCCAGGAGGTCGGCCAGCGCGCCCACAGGGGCGCTGCAACCGGCCTCCAGGGCGGCGAGCAGTGACCGTTCAGCGGTCACGGCGACCCGGGTGAAGGGGTCGTCGAGCTCTCCGAGCGCGGCGATGAGCGCAGCGTTGTCCGCCGCACACTCGATCGCCAGTGCTCCCTGGCCGGGAGCCGGCAGAACCGTGTCCACCGACAGGAAGTCGGTGACCTCGTCGAGGCGGCCTATGCGGCTGAGGCCGGCCGCGGCCAGCACCACCGCGTCCAGCTCGCCGTCCTGCACGTACCGGATCCGCGTGTCGACGTTCCCGCGGATCGGCACCGTCTCGATGTCCAGCCCGTGGGTGCGCGCATACGCGTTCAGCTGGGCCATGCGGCGCGGCGAACCGGTGCCTATGCGCGCCCCGCGCGGCAGGTCGGTGAACTTCAGCGCGTCCCGGGCGACGATCGCGTCGCGAGGGTCCTCGCGCACCGGTACGGCGGCCAGGACCAGGTCCTCGGGCTGCTCGGTCGGCAGGTCCTTCAGCGAGTGAACCGCGAAGTCGACCTCGCCCCCCGCCAGCGCGTCCCGCAGCGCGGTGACGAAGACACCGGTGCCGCCGATCTGCGCGAGGTGCTCGCGGGAGACGTCGCCGTAGGTGGTGATCTCCACAAGCTCGACGGGCCGTCCGGTCGCCTGGCTCACGGCTTCCGCGACCTGCCCGGACTGGGCCTTGGCGAGGGTGCTTCGCCTGGTCCCCAGTCTCAGTGCTCTCGTACTCATGCCGCTCATGCCGGCCCTCGGTTCTCTGCGTTCTTCTCGGTGCTGTCCTCGGCCCGGGACACGGCGGCCACCGTCTCCGGGTCGAGGTCGAACAGGGTCCGCAGCGCGTCCGCGTACCCGGCGCCGCCGGGCTCGGCCGCGAGCTGCTTGACCCGTACGGTCGGCGCGTGCAGCAGCTTGTCGACGACCCGCTTCACGGTCTGCGCGATCTCGGCGCGGTGCTTGGCGTCCAGGCCGGGCAGCCGCCCGTCGAGCCGGGCGATCTCGCCGGCGACGACGTCGGCGGCCATGGCGCGCAGGGCGACCACGGTCGGTGTGATGTGCGCGGCCCGCTGCGCGGCGCCGAACGCGGCGACCTCGTCGGCGACGATCCGCCGCACCTGGTCGACGTCGGCGGCCATCGGCGCGTCGGCGGAGGCCTCCGCGAGCGACTCGATGTCGACGAGCCGTACCCCGGCGAGCCGGTGCGCGGCCGCGTCGACGTCGCGCGGCATCGCCAGGTCGAGCAGGAAGAGGACCGGCTCGGGCCGCACCGGCGTGGCGACCGGCTCGGGCCTGCGGCGCTCGGGGATGCGGCCGACGGTGGCGGCGAGCGCGGCGAGCGCGCTGATCAGCTCGGCGTCGGCCTCGGGGCTGCGGCGGGTGGCGAGGCGCCGGTCCACGGTCGCGTTGTCGACCCAGGCGGCGTGCTGCTCCAGCGTCGCCGCGTCCATGCCGGCCACGGCGGCCTCCCCCATCACGGAGAACCCGGACTGCTGCACGGGGGCCTGCGGTGCGGCGGCCTGCGGTGCGGCGGCCAGGTCGAGCGGGCAGTTCTCGTCGGCGCCGACGGAGGTCGGCGGCAGCGGCCGTACCTGTATGTCCGGGTCCGTCGGCACGGCGTCCTCGGCGAAGGCGACGGGCGTGCCCGTGCGTCCCTCGACGGCCGTCGCGACCGCTTCCGCGGTCAGGACCAGGCCCGTCGCCCCGGTACAGGAGACGGCCACATCGGCACGTGTCAGCTCGGCCGGCACCGATTCCATCGGTACCGCGCGGGCCGACACGTCCGTGCCGTCGGCCTCGCCGAGTATCTGGGCGAGCCGTTCGGCCCGGTCCAGGGTGCGGTTGGCGACGACGACCTCGGCGACCCCGGCGCGCGCGAGGGTGGCGGCGGCCAGCGACGACATGGAACCCGCGCCGATGACGAGGGCCCGCTTGCCGCGCGCCCAGTCCCGCACGTCCGCGCCCGCGGCGAGCTGCTCCAGGCCGAAGGTGACCAGGGACTGCCCGGCGCGGTCGATGCCGGTCTCGGAGTGGGCGCGCTTGCCGACCCGCAGGGCCTGCTGGAACAGGTCGTTCAGCAGCCGGCCGGCGGTGTGCAGCTCCTGCGCCCGGGCCAGCGCGTCCTTGATCTGCCCGAGGATCTGGCCCTCGCCGACGACCATCGAGTCCAGGCCGCAGGCCACCGAGAAGAAGTGGTGGACGGCGCGGTCCTCGTAGTGCACATAGAGATAAGGAGTGAGCTCCTCCAGGCCGACCCCGCTGTGCTGGGCGAGCAGCGTGGACAGCTCGGCGACGCCCGCGTGGAACTTGTCCACGTCGGCGTACAGCTCGATGCGGTTGCAGGTGGCGAGGACGGCGGCCTCGGCGGCCGGTTCGGCGGCGACCGTGTCCTGGAGCAGCTTGAGCTGGGCGTCCGCAGACAGCGAGGCCCGCTCCAGCACGCTCACGGGGGCGCTGCGATGGCTCAGTCCGACGACGAGGAGACTCATGCCGGCATCACGGCGGGTACGTCCCCGTCGGGCCCCTGGTCGGTGGTGTCGTCGCGGCTGACGACGGTGGGTACGGCGCTGTCGGCCGCCGCGGCCTCCTCGCCGGCCTTGCGCTGCTCGTGGAAGGCGAGGATCTGCAGCTCGATGGAGAGGTCGACCTTGCGCACGTCCACGCCGTCCGGGACGGTCAGCACGGTCGGCGCGAAGTTCAGGATGGAGGTGACGCCGGCGGCCACGAGCCGGTCGCAGACCTGCTGGGCGACGGACGGCGGGGTGGTGATGACGCCGATGGAGACGCCGTTGTCGGAGATGATCTTCTCCAGGCCGTCGCTGTGCTGCACGGCGATCCCTGCGACCTGCTTCCCGGCCATCGCCGGGTCGGCGTCGATGAGGGCCGCGACCCGGAAGCCGCGCGAGGCGAACCCGCCGTAGTTGGCGAGCGCCGCGCCGAGGTTTCCGATGCCGACGATCACGACCGGCCAGTCCTGGGTGAGGCCCAGCTCGCGGGAGATCTGGTAGACGAGATACTCGACGTCGTAGCCGACACCCCGTGTTCCGTAAGAACCCAGGTAAGAAAAGTCCTTGCGCAGCTTCGCGGAGTTGACCCCCGCGGCGGCGGCGAGCTCCTCGGAGGAGACCGTGGGCACCGAGCGCTCCGACAGTCCGGTCAGCGCGCGGAGGTACAGCGGAAGCCGGGCGACGGTGGCCTCGGGAATCCCTCGGCTACGGGTCGCCGGTCGGTGAGTTCGGCCAGTTGCCACGGTGCTCCTGCGGGTAGAGCGGGGCTGCAGGCGGTCACACGTACCCAGACCGCCCCGTCGACAGCAGGCTATGTCTTTGTGAACGCGTGCACAAAGATGGTGTCCGTTTTGCCCGGCCAACGTGACCGGGGTCACGCACATCATTCCAGGGGGCAAAACCGCCACTCTCCTCGTGAATCCCGCCCCCGAGACAAAACCGCCATCGATCCTAAGCGACGTTCGGTCCCCCTTGTACTGCTCGGTCAGTTACCACGCGCCTCGCCCGCGCCTCCTACCCGGCCAGCTCCTTGCGCAGGCGGTCCTCGTCGACCCGCCAGAAGGTGTGCTGCCTGCCGTCCACCAGGACGACGGGGATCTGCTCCCAGTACTCGTCGTACAGCCGGCGGTCCTCGGCGATGTCCTTCTGCTCCCAGGGCACGCCGAGTTCCGTGCAGACCTTCTCGATCACGCGCTCCGCGTCGTCGCACAGATGGCAACCGGACTTGCGGATGAGGGTGACCACCCGCTCGTGCGGGGCTGCCTTACGTCGAAAGAGGGGACTCATGTGGGCCATTCTCGCGCTCTTTAACTGCGCGGTCGCGGAGTGTTCACACCCTTCAAACCTCTCGACTCCGGAACCACCGAACAGACTGGCTATGCTCACGCCATGGCCGCTCTAGGATGGCTCACTCCCCGTAGGCGCTCCGCCACGGCGCGGAGCGTGTTGGCAGGCGAGGCCTCGGCGGAGGCAGCCCGCAAGTCGACCCAGGAAGCTCAGGAAGCCCTGGAGTCCCAGGAAGCCCTGGACACCGCCGACCGGGAACCGCAGTTCCCGGTGCACGGCGACACGATGGCCGCCGCCTTCTTCGACCTCGACAACACCGTGATGCAGGGCGCGGCGCTCTTCCACTTCGGCCGCGGTCTGCACAAACGGAAGTTCTTCGAGACCCGCGACCTGGTCCGCTTCGCCTGGCAGCAGGCGTGGTTCCGGCTGGCCGGCGTCGAGGACCCCGAACACATGCAGGAGGCCCGCGACTCGGCCCTGTCGATCGTGCAGGGCCACCGCGTCGCCGAGCTGATGTCGATCGGCGAGGAGATCTACGACGAGTACATGGCCGAGCGCATCTGGCCGGGCACCCGGGCGCTGGCCCAGGCCCACCTGGACGCGGGCCAGAAGGTGTGGCTGGTCACCGCCGCCCCGGTGGAGATCGCCCAGGTGATCGCCCGTCGCCTCGGTCTCACCGGCGCGCTGGGCACGGTCGCCGAGTCGGTCGACGGCGTCTACACGGGCAAGCTGGTCGGCGAGCCCCTGCACGGCCCGGCCAAGGCGGAGGCGGTGCGCGCGCTGGCCGCGGCGGAGAACCTGGACCTCTCCCGCTGCGCCGCCTACAGCGACTCGCACAACGACATCCCGATGCTCTCCCTGGTCGGCCACCCCTACGCCATCAACCCGGACGCCAAACTCCGCAGGCACGCCCACAACCTCGACTGGCGGCTGCGCGACTACCGCACGGGCCGCAAGGCGGCGAAGGTCGGCATCCCGGCGGCGGCCGGCGTGGGCGCGGTGGCGGGCGGCACGGCGGCGGCGATCGCCCTGCACCGGCGCCGGCGGTAAAGAGGGGCCACTGCGCGCCGGCGCCAGTACCCGCACCGGCACCCATACCCGTACCAGCGCCAATAGGCGGTCGTACCCCCCAGGGCGGCCGTCTATTCGCATTGTCCGCGCACAGCCACAACACGCCCCAGACCACCTCGAAACTCGATCCTTTCCGATCAACAACCGTTCACTCCACGCGACTTGATGGGGCCCCAATCAACCACAGAAGCGACGTAATCGAAGTTTTGAGCAACTCGGTGTAGCAGGGCCTGCACGAAGCGTTATTCTCCTCAGACGCAATCCGGTACCCCTCCTGTCGCTACGACGGGTGAAAGGTTCCGCACTGCACGTGATGGAAGCTCTGCCTCTGGGAGTCCCGTGTACCCACACGTCGGGGTTGACACCTCGGGCCTGGCTACGCTGCGCGCAACGGTCGCTACGGTCCAGGACCTGTTGCGCGGCTTCGTCCCCACCGCGTACGCCGTTCCCGCCTTCGCCGCCGCCGCGCCCGTCGGCCCGTGCTATGCACTGGCCGACGGCACCGCCGCGGTCGGCAGACGGGGACGTGCGACCGGCACGGCCACCGCCCGTCGGCCGGCCGCCGACAGCGACAGCGCCCGGATGATGGACCTCGTCGAACGCGCCCAGGCCGGCGAGGCCGACGCGTTCGGGCGCCTGTACGACCAGTACAGCGACACGGTCTACCGCTACATCTACTACCGGGTGGGCGGCAAGGCGACCGCCGAGGACCTCACCAGCGAGACGTTCCTGCGCGCCCTGCGCCGCATCGGGACGTTCACCTGGCAGGGCCGCGACTTCGGCGCCTGGCTGGTCACCATCGCCCGCAACCTCGTCGCCGACCACTTCAAGTCGAGCCGCTTCCGGCT
Organism: Streptomyces sp. NPDC050121; assembly: GCF_044460385.1. NCBI lineage: Bacteria > Bacillati > Actinomycetota > Actinomycetes > Kitasatosporales > Streptomycetaceae > Streptomyces > Streptomyces sp. NPDC050121. The sequence goes on from NZ_JBITJV010000031.1 coordinate 111,692, forward strand.
CGAGGTGACCACCGGCGAGATGCTCGACGCCAACGAGGTCGAGCGCTCACCCGAGGACTCCGTCCTGGAGTCCCTCTCCAACGCCGCGCTCCTGGACGCCGTACGACGGCTCAACCCACAGCAGCAGGAGTGCGTGACGCTGCGCTTCCTGCAGGGCCTCTCCGTCGCCGAGACCGCGCGCGTGATGGGCAAGAACGAGGGCGCCATCAAGACGCTCCAGTACCGCGCCGTCCGCACCCTCGCCCGGCTCCTGCCCGAAGACGCCCGCTGACCGGACCGGTCCGGAGTCCACTGCCGGTCATCCCCAACTCACCTCCAGTGAAAGTCCGTTGCCTTCCCGAGCCGATCACCAGCCGTCCGTAACCCAAGTGCCGCGCCAGTCGTTGTGCGGGATACAGGCTCCCTGTGGTCACGTCCCAGCCAACCCCGATCACTCGATCGTGTGGAATCGGCCCGGGGCGTGCAACCCTCAGGACCCCAAGGGAGTCGACCGTCATGACGAGAGGAGGTGCCGCCAGTGATCGCGAACGTATCGGCGCACCGGCGGGCGAACGCCTTCGCCCAGGCCTTGGAGGAGCAGTCCGACTGTTCCTCCGAGGGCACGGCGGCCGAGCAGACCGAAGGATCACCGCCGGCACCGGCCGCTGCGGACCAGACCGGACAGGGCCGTCTCCTGGCCCTCGCCACGAGTCTCGCCGAGCTGCCCAAGCCGACACTCGATCCCGAGGTCAAGGTCGTCCAGCGGGCCCAGTTGGTCGCCGCTATGGAGGCCATGCTGCAGGCGGGCACCGCGGGAGGCGAAGCGGCGGACCCTTCGGTGCCGGAGCAACGCTCCCACCGGGCGAGGGGCACGCACCGGGCCAGTCCGTTGGGCAAGTTCCGACCGCGTTCCCGCCTCGCCAAGGGCCTCACCGCGGGCGGCCTCAGCGTCGGCGTCGCGGCGGGCGCCTTCGGCGGAGTCGCCGCCGCGAGCTCCGACGCCCTCCCCGGTGACGGGCTCTACGGGCTGAAGCGCGGCATCGAGGACTTCAAACTCAACTACCTGGCCGACGGCGACGACGAACGCGGGCGCACCTACCTCGACCAGGCCTCCACCCGGCTGAGCGAGGCCCGCCGACTCATGGAACGCGGCCGCAGCGGCGACCTCGACCACGAGTCCCTCGGCGAGATCCGCCGCGCCCTGAACGGCGTGCAGCACGACGCGACGGAAGGCCACCGCCTCCTCCACGAGGCGTATGAACGCGACCCGAACTCCCTGGGCCCCATCCAGGCCCTCGACGCGTTCTCCCGCTCGCACCGCGAGACCTGGGGCACCCTCCGCGACCGCCTGCCGCTCCAGCTCGGGGACGTCAGTCAGCAGGTCTCGTCGGTGTTCGAAGCCATAGACGAAGAGGTCGCCCCGCTGCAGTCCCTGCTCCCGCAGCCCCCCGCCCAAGGCGGCGGCACCCGCCACGGCTCGGGCTCGACAGCCCCCGGCACCTCCGACACCGGCCACTCGACCACCCCCGGCAGCACCGGCCAGGGCACCTCCGACGGCACCGGCGGCACCACCTCCGGCAGCCCCAGCAAGCCGGCCACCTCCGGCACGACCGACGACGGCCTCCTCGGCGGCAACACCGGCGGCCTCCTCGATCCCCCGAAGGACCCCGGCACCACCGCCCCGACCCCGGCCCTCCCCAGCACCCAACCCGACGTCACCCTCCCACCCCTCCTCCCCGGCCTCCTCCCAGGCCTGGGCATCGACAGCGAGGACGCGGAGTAAACCCGTCCATTACGGCGGTGGGGGGGGGGGGGGGGGGGGGGGGGGGGGGCCCCGCCCCCCGCCCCCGACAAGAACAACAACAAACAAAAAAACAAAAACACCCCCCCA
>NZ_JBITJV010000031.1:113570-121919 GCF_044460385.1 Streptomyces sp. NPDC050121
CAGCCGCCCGTCCAGCCGCAGGCGTCTCCGCCCGGGGCGGACGGCTGGTGGCCCCCCCCCCCCCCCCCCCCCCCCCCCCCCGCGCGGGGGGCCCCCCCCCCCCCCCCCCCCCCCCCCCCCCACCGCCGTAACCACGAAAAGCGCCAAAACCGTCAAAAGAACACCGACCGCCGCTGCACCAGCAACTTGTACAGCGTGTGCTGGATCTGTTCGCGGACCTGGTCCGTCAGGTTGAACATCAGCATCGGGTCCTCCGCCGCCTCCGGCGGATAGCCGTCCGTCGGGATCGGCTCGCCGAACTGGATCGTCCACTTCGTCGGCAGCGGGACGGCGCCCAGCGGGCCCAGCCACGGGAAGGTCGGCGTCAGCGGGAAGTACGGGAAGCCCAGGACCCGGGCGAGGGTCTTGGCGTTGCCGATCATCGGGTAGATCTCCTCCGCCCCGACGATCGAGCACGGGATGATCGGAGCGCCCTGGCGCAGGGCCGTGGAGACGAAGCCGCCCCGGCCGAACCGCTGGAGCTTGTACCGCTCGCTGAAGGGCTTCCCGATGCCCTTGAAGCCCTCCGGCATCACCCCGACCAGTTCGCCCTGGCCCAGCAGCCGTTCGGCGTCCTCCGCGCATGCGAGGGTGTGCCCCAGCTTGCGGGCCAGCTCGTTGACGACCGGCAGCACGAAGACGAGGTCCGCGGCCAGCAGCCGCAGATGCCGGCCCGCCGGGTGACGGTCGTGGACGGCGACCTGCATCATCAGGCCGTCCAACGGCAGCGTCCCGGAATGGTTGGCGACGATCAGCGCGCCCCCCTCGGCCGGGATGTTCTCGATGCCCTTCACCTCGACCCGGAAGTACTTGTCGTACACCGGCCGCAGCAGGGACATCAGGACCTGGTCGGTCAGCTCCTCGTCGTAGCCGAAGTCGTCGACCTCGTAGTCGCCCGTGAGACGCCGGCGCAGGAACGACAGCCCGCCCGCGATCCGCCGCTCCAGGCCGCCGCCCACGCCCTCGCGCGCCCGTTCCTCACCCGTCACAGAAACATCATCCTGCCCAACCGCCCTGGTGGGCAGGGGCTGGACCTCACCGACCTCACCGGCCTGGCCGATCTCGCCGATCTCCCGGACCGGCGCGGGCTCGCCGTTCTTGCGCCGGCTCCCCACACCCCGGCGCCGCGGCGGCCGCGCCACGGCGCTTCCCCGGGTCCGGTCGTCGTCGAACGGAATGACCTTGGCGTCCGCCATCGTTGATGCGCTCCTCAGTTGGCGCTCGGCGTCGGGGGGTGAGCCGGGGCGTGCCCGCCGCCCGGCAGCGGCAGGGCGGCGATCCGGTCCACGGCCCCGGCGACGGCCTCGGGCGGCAGGAGCCCGGGGCCGTGACTGCGCGCGAAATCCGCGAAGGTCTCGGCCGTCGTGTACCGCGGCATGAACCCCAGCGTCTCGCGCATCTGGTCCGTCGACACGACCCGGCCGTGGGTGAGCAGCCGGATCTGCTCGGGCGAGAAGTCCGTCATGCCCAGCGTACGCACCAGGGACCCCGCCCAGGTGACGGCGGGCAGCAGCAGCGGCACGGTGGGCCGCCCCAGCCGCCGCGAGCACTGCGACAGCAACAGCACGCCGTCCCCGGCGATGTTGAACGTGCCGCTGTTGAGCGTGCCGCGCTCGGGCTCGTGCGAGGCGATCCGCAGCACGTCGATCACGTCGTCCTCGTGCGCGAACTGCAGCCGCGGGTCATAGCCGAACACGGTGGGCAGCACGGGCAGCGAGAAGTACGAAGCGAGCGGCGTCTCGGCGGTCGGCCCCAGGATGTTGGCGAACCGCAGCACGCACACGGCGACATCGGGCCGCCGCCGGGCGAACCCGCGCACATACCCCTCGACCTCGACGGCGTCCTTGGCGAAGCCGCCGCTGGGCAGCGACTTGGGCGGGGTCGTCTCGGTGAACACGGCCGGATCACGCGGCGCGGACCCGTACACGTTGGTGGAGGACTTGACGACCAGTCGCTTCACGCTCGGCGACTTCTGACAGGCCCCCAACAACTGCATGGTGCCGATGACATTGGTCTCCTTGACCGTGGTCCGGCTGCCACTGCCCAGCGCCGTCGCCGTCACGTCCAGGTGGACGACCGTGTCGGCGCCGGTCTCGGCGAGAACCCGCGCGATGGTGGGCTGCCGGATGTCGGCCTGGATGAAGTCGGCGCCCCCGAGATGGTGCTCGGGCCGCACGGCGTCCACGGCGATCACCCGGTCGACCCGTGGGTCACGCTGGATCCGTCGTACGAACCGGCCCCCCAGCTGACGGGCCACTCCGGTAACGAGCACGACCTTCCCCAAGATCAGCGCCTTCCTTCCGTCCTGGAACCGCCCTGGAACCGCCCTGGAACCATCCTGGTACTGCTCGGCCACCCTGCCGTGTTCCCCGCCCGCGGGCCAACTTAGCGGGTCGATGTTGCGCCGTGATGACCACCCGGCGCACGACGTCACCACAACCTTCGGTCGTACGACCAGATCAGCCATGGTGCCAGTCCAGGCATACGCACGGCGTTCAACCGGCCGCACGACACCCGGACATACGTGTGGCCCCCCACCGACAACACGGTGGGGGGCCACACCACGCCTACGCGGCTCGCGTCGGCGAAGAAGTAAGGACGTGCGCTTACTTCTTGTTGCGACGCTGAACGCGCGTGCGCTTGAGCAGCTTGCGGTGCTTCTTCTTGGCCATCCGCTTGCGCCGCTTCTTGATAACAGAGCCCACGACTACCCTCGCTCACTTCTCATCACTCGGTGCTGGGCGCCATGGGCCCATACGACCTACGAGGGGCTAGCCTACCCGCCCGAGCGCTGAGGTCGTAATCGAGGCGGATCGGGGAGATCCGGAAGAGCCCTGAGGATCCCCCCGGCCCACTGTCGTCAGGCTGTTTCCACCCCCACATAGCTCTCGCGGAGGTACTCGTGAACCGCTTGCTCGGGGACGCGGAAGGACCGCCCCACCCGGATCGCGGGCAGATGACCACTGTGCACCAGCCGGTACACGGTCATCTTCGACACTCGCATCACCGAGGCGACTTCCGCCACGGTAAGGAACTGAACCTCGTTCAGAGGCCTCTCGCCAGCTGCAGCCATGACACACCTGAACCTTCCGCACTCGACTCGACGGCCACCGGCTTCCCCTTCCGGTGACTCTTCGTCGCTGCGTGCTCACTCCCCAATGTAGGGGCGGGTGATGCGAGTGGGGAAGAGGTGCACCCATCGCATACCTATCGCAGGCCTACTGTGACAGACACGCTCGATTGAGTACGTAGCGGGTAAGCGGCCTGTAGTAATCCGACCGCACACCGTCATCAAGTGGAACGGCCACGGAGACGACCCCCTCGGCCTCCCCGACGAACAGCGCGGGGTCGTCGGTGTCGGCCGGCCCGATGGCCTCGAACCCCAGCTGACCTGCCCCGCAAACCCACCCATGGTCCCCGATGACGAGCTCGGGCAGCCGCCCCGCACCCTCGGCCGCCGCGTCGAGAGCGACCCGAACCGGCAGCGGCGAATGACTGTGCACACCCGTCGCACAACCGGCGCGTTCACCCCCGGCCTCCCGGACGACCGCGACTCCCCGTACGTAGTCCAGGGTGTGCGTGCGTAGACCGAACCGGGTCGTTATGTCGACACAGTGACCCTGCGCCGGGGTGAGGACTTCACATCCCGCCGCCGACAAAGCGTCCGCAAGAGCGGCGTAGAACCCCAGCAGCCGATGCGGATGCCCGGTGCCGAGCAGCACGGCAGCACCACGCTGGGCTACCGAGGCGAGCCGATCCGCGAACGCGTCGAGCGCGGCCACCGTCCGCTCGGGGTCGATCACATCATGCCCGGACACGCATCGAGGATCGGCCGAAACCCCGCACTTGTCCGCCATCAACGCGATCAGATCCCGCTGCCCCCAGCTTCGTTCCGGATCAAGCCCGATCAGCACCCGAGGATCCCGCGCGGCGAAGAGCCGATAACTCCGCAGACTCTCCTCCCGAGAGGTAGCCACCACCCCGGCCAGCCGCGCAGCCAGCAGATGCGCCCGAATCCCCCCAGAACTGAACACGACAGCGATGCTGACGGACGGAAGCGGGGACCGGGACGGAAACGGGGGAACACCGCACAGTTGGCGTAAGCACTCCGGCCCGTTGGGGGTCCCCCCTCTGGGTGAGCTTGAGGACGAGGCCCTCAGGGGCCGAAAGCGGGGGTCTGGGGGCGCGGCCCCAGGGGATGGGAACGGGAAGGGGCGGCGGGGGCGAAAAACTAGGCCAGCAGCCCCCGCAGGGGAAACACCGCCCGCCGAGCAGCCAGCACAGCCTGATCCAGCCGATCCGCGGGGTCGTACCCCGCCTCCCACCCGGCCCACCGCACCGGCCACCGCCCATCAGTCATCCGCGCCGGCCCCAACTGCCGCGTACGAGCGAAGACCTCCTGCCGCCACCCCTCAGGAATCACCGTCTCCGGAGCCACCGGCACCCCCGCCGCCACCCCCACCAGGTGCGTCCACGACCGCGGCACCACCTCCACCACCGCGTATCCACCCCCGCCCAACGCGACCCACTTCCCCCCGGCGTACTCGTGCGCCAGCTCATGACAGGCCACCTGCACAGCCCGCTGCGCATCGAGCGACACCGCGAGATGAGCCAGCGGATCCTCGAAGTGCGTGTCGGCCCCGTGCTGGGTCACCAGCACATCGGGCCGGAAATCGGCGATCAGCTCCGGCACCACCGAGTGAAAAGCCCGCAGCCACCCCGCGTCCCCGGTCCCCGCCGGCAGAGCGACGTTCACCGCGGACCCCTCCGCCCCCTCCCCACCGGTCTCCTCCGGCCACCCGGTCTGCGGGAACAACGTACGGGGGTGCTCGTGCAACGAGATCGTCAGCACCCGCGGGTCCTCCCAGAACGCCGCCTGCACCCCGTCCCCGTGATGGACGTCCACATCCACGTACGCGACCCGCTCGGCCCCCAGCTCCAGCAGCCGGGCGATCGCCAACGACGCGTCGTTGTAGATGCAGAACCCCGACGCACCCCCCGGCATGGCATGGTGCAGCCCGCCCGCGAAGTTCACCGCGTGCAGCGCCTCCCCCCGCCACACGCTCTCCGCGGCCCCCACCGACAACCCGGCGATGAGAGCGGACACCTCGTGCATCCCCGCGAAGGCCGGATCGTCCATCGTCCCCAGACCGTACGACTGGTCCGCCGCCCCCGGATCCGCCGACGCCGCCTTCACGGCCTCGACGTAGTCCTGCCGGTGCACGAGCCGCAACGTCGACTCCCCGGCGGGCTTCGCCGCGACGACGTCCACCTCCCGGTCGAGCCCCAGGGCACCGACCAGCCTCCGGGTCAGATCCAGCCGGACCGGATCCATCGGATGCTCGGGCCCGAAGTCATAGCCCGTTACTGCCTCGTCCCACATCAGCTGTGCGCGGCCGCTCATGCCCGCCACCGTATCGGTCCGGTTGAGCCTCGAACGACCGGGCGTACACCAACGTCACCAGCACCAACACCATCGGCACCACCATCGCCCCCCGATAGGTCCAGGCGTCCCCCAACGCCCCCACCAACGGCGAACCGATCAAAAACCCGACGTAGTTGAAAATATTCAGGCGCGCGATCGCCGCATCCGAAGCCCCGGGGAACAACCGCCCCGCCGCCGCGAACGTCTGCGGTACCAGCACACACAGCCCCAGCCCGACGAGCGTGAACCCGAGCATCCCCACCCAGGCCCCGGGCGCGACCGCCACCACCGCGAACCCGCCGGCCGCCACCAGCGCCCCCACCCGCACCACGGCCGCCGCCCCGAACCGCCGCACCCCGAAGTCCCCGATGGCCCGCCCCAGCAACGTGGTCACCATGTACACGTTGAACGGGACGGTCGCCAGCTGCTCCGAGCTCCCCAGCACGTCCTGCAGATACTTCGCACTCCAGTTGGAGACGGTCGAGTCCCCGATATAGGTGAACGACATCACCAGACACAACGGCAGCAGAAGCTTGAAGACGACACCCGTACCGCCACTTTCCGCGCTGCCCTCATCCACAGCCCCGGCCGCACCCCCCTCGCCGACCCCGTCCACCCCGTCGACATACCACCGGCTCCCCACCAGTGCGGCCGGCAACAGCACGGCCACCACCGGCAGATACGACACCCACAACGCGAGATGCCAGTGCGCCCCCACCCACGCCAGCGAGGCCCCCACGATCCCGCCCAGGCTGTACACGGCATGGAAACTGAGCATGATGCTCCGCCCGTACGCCCGCTGCAGACTCACCCCCAACATGTTCATCGACGCGTCCAGCGCCCCCACCGCGAGCCCGAACGCCGCCAGGGCCACCCCCAGCTCGACCATCCCGCGCCCCGCCCCGACCCCGAGCAGCGCCAGCAGCACGACCGGTTGGGACCAGCGCAGCAGCAGGCTGGGCGGTATCCGCTTCACCAACTGCTCGGTCGTCACGCTCCCGACCCCGGCCAGGACGGGCACCGCGGCGAGGAAGACGGGCAGCAGCCCGTCCGACACCCCGTACCTGTCCTGGATGGCCGGGATCCTCGTCACGAGCAGCGCAAAGGCGGCCCCCTGCGCGAAGAAGCTGAACGCCAAAGAGGCCCTACCGCGCCGCAGCACTTCTGTCATGGCGGCGAGCGTAGGGCCCCTGAGTACTCGTGGGTAGATCCAGCCAAAGATGAATTCTCTTCAGCTTTCCCGGACTCGGCAGCGCCTCCGGCGGCGGCACCCGAGTTACCGGGCGAGGACGACCTCGGGCATCTCGACCTGGGCATCGGCCTCGGCCTCCCCGGTCGCCCCCGTCTCCCCCGTCTCCCCGGTCTTCACCTCGGAACGGAGCATCGCCTCCATCGGCCCGGCGCCGAGCGCCCCGCCGACCACGATCCCCATGCCGATCGCCACGACCATCACCACGGACCCCAGCCACACCATGGTGTCCACCGGCACCGTGTACGCCCCCACAACCCGCAGCACGCACTCGGCGAGCAGCACCACACCCCACACGAGGGAGAAGGCCCGCTCCCGACGCCGGAAGTCCGCCGACGCAGCCGCCACACCACTCTCCAGCCGCTCCCACGCGGCCTCCTTGACCGCGTCGCCCTTCACCAGGAACGGCTTGAGCCCGGCGGTCATCATCGGCCGCCCCAGCGCCACGGAGACCAGGATCCCGATCCCGACCGTGCTGCTGACCCCGCTGTCCTTGGCCAGCATCAGCCGCGGATCCCCGGAGACGAAGCTGAGCACCAGCCCGACGACGTTGACGACGAGGATGAGCCCGGCCAGCCCGTTGAGCGTCCGCTCCCTGACCGCACTCCACACGGTCCGCCCGGCCGGCACGACGCTGCTCCAGGCGAGAGCGGCGAAGGTACTCATCCCGAACGCACCCTTGAACAGGTAGTACGACCCGAGCGGCACCGCCACGTCCAGGAGCAGCGGAGCGAAGGCGTTCTGCTTCTTGTGCTGGTTCGTCGTCATGTCCTCAGCTTCGCCGCCGGGAGGGGTCCCCCAGTAGAAACGAACGTCCGGAGCTACGCATGACAAATGTCAGCCCGCCACCCGATCGTCCGTCAGATCAGCAGGTCAGCCAACTCGCCCATGTCGGAGAAGAGTTGATTGGCTCCCGCAAGCTTCGAGGCCGGCGTCATCGCCGTGAACCCGAGTACGTCCATCCGGGCCGCCACGGCCGCCTGCACGCCCAGTGGACTGTCCTCCACGACCACACAGCGCCCCGGTGCCACTCCCATCCGCTGGGCCGCGTACAGGAACAGATCCGGCGCCGGCTTCCCCTTGCCCACGTCCTGCGAGCTGAAGATGCGGGCGTCCTCGAACCACCGGTCCAGCCCGGTCGTCCGATGCCCCACCCGAATCCGCTCATGGCTCCCCGAGGAGGCCACGCAGTACGGCACCCCGTCCGCGGCCAGCTTCGCGAGGACGTCCACAGCACCCGCCACGGGGTCCAGCTCCTGCTCGAAAGCCGCGAACACCCGCCGGTGGAACGTGTCGTCGAACTCCGCCGGCAAGCGTTCCCCTGTGCGCTCCTCGACCAGGTCGTGGATCCGGTGCATGGCAGATCCCATGTAGTCCCGGATGGAGTCCTCGTAGGAGGTGGGGTGCCCGAGCTCGGTCAGATAGGCGGCCAGCAGCCGGTTCGAGATCGGCTCGCTGTCCACGAGGACACCGTCGTTGTCGAAGATCACCAGGTCGTAGCGCATGACTCGACCCTAAACGAGTCCTGAAAACAAGTCCCGAACGCAGAAAACCCCCGTGCGAATGGCACGGGGGTTTCCTCAATATTTGTTCGGCGGTGTCCTACTCTCCCACAGGGTCCCCCCTGCAGTACCAT
>NZ_JBITJV010000032.1:0-119675 GCF_044460385.1 Streptomyces sp. NPDC050121
GGGGCGCGCCCCGGGGGCCGGCGCCGCCCCCCCCCTGAGCGGGGGGCCGGCCCGCCCCCCCCCGCGCCTACCCCGGGGGGGGGGGGCCCCCCCGGGGGGGGGCCCCCCCCACCCCGAGGGTACGTTTCTGCTCAACCGCGGAGCGGCTCAGCTCTCCTCGTGCGAGACCGCGCGACGCGCGTCCGCGTCCAGGACGCCCCAGCTGATCAGCTGTTCGGTCAGGACCGACGGCGACTGGTCGTAGATGACGGCGAGGGTGCGCAGGTCGTCCTGGCGGATCGACAGCACCTTGCCGTTGTAGTCACCGCGCTGCGACTGGATCGTGGCGGCGTACCGCTGCAGGGGACCGGCCTTCTCGACCGGCACATGGGCCAGCCGCTCCAGGTCCAGGACCAGCTTCGGCGGGGGCTCGGCCGCCCCGCCCGGGGTGGTGCCAGGCAGCAGTTCCTGCACGGGAACGCCGTAGAAATCCGCCAGCTCGGCAAGGCGCTGCACGGTCACGGCGCGGTCGCCGCGCTCGTACGAACCGACCACGACCGCCTTCCAGCGGCCCTGGGACTTCTCCTCGACACCGTGGAGGGAAAGGCCCTGCTGGGTGCGGATCGCCCGGAGTTTGGCCCCGAGTTGTTTGGCGTATTCGCTGGACATATAGCTCCCCGGCACTGGGTCGACGCGGCAGCAGCCGCGTGCTGGTAACTCACTGTGAGGTTACGCAGCGTGATTCTTCTGCGTCAAGCCGAATGGTCCACACCGACTCTTCCGTGGTATCCGTGGCCGATTACGCCAAGGGGGTGATCCTGGGTGTCCTCCCGGCCTGCTACCGTTGATGGCGCAAATCCGACGTCCTTTAAGGTCCGTCCCGTGAGGCGGAGAAGGAGGTCCGTTTCTTATGGACAAGCAGGACACCCCGCAGGATTCCCGGCAAACCGATGCGCGGCCCGTTCTCGAAGGCCCCGACATCGCGCGCGTGCTGACGCGCATCGCCCACGAGATCGTCGAACGCGCCAAGGGCGCCGACGACGTGGTGCTCCTCGGCATCCCGACCCGCGGCGTCTTCCTCGCCCAGCGGCTCGCCGCCAAGCTGGAGCAGATCACCGACCGCAGCATCCCGGTCGGCTCCCTGGACATCACGATGTACCGCGACGACCTGCGCATGCACCCGCCGCGTGCGCTGGCCCGCACCGAGATCCCCGGTGACGGCCTCGACGGCAGACTGGTCGTCCTCGTCGACGACGTGCTCTTCTCGGGCCGCACCATCCGCGCCGCCCTCGACGCCCTGAACGACATCGGGCGCCCGCGCGCGGTCCAGCTCGCGGTCCTCGTCGACCGCGGCCACCGGGAACTGCCCATCCGCGCCGACTACGTCGGCAAGAACCTCCCCACGTCGCTGCGGGAGACGGTCAAGGTCCTGCTCGCCGAGGAGGACGGTCGCGACACCGTGCTGCTCGGCGTGAAGCAGACCGCCCAGCAGTAGCACGCGCGCGTGCGGCCCGATGTGCCGTACGCCCCGCCGCCGCGCCCCTGCCTGCCCGAATCCTCCCCATGAACTGCCTTACGGAGCCTGACAGATGCAGCGTCATCTCATCTCGGCCGCCGACCTCACCCGCGACGACGCCGTCCAGATCCTCGACACCGCCGAGGAGATGGCCCGGGTCGCCGACCGGCCCATCAAGAAACTGCCGACCCTGCGCGGCCGCACGATCGTCAACCTGTTCTTCGAGGACTCCACGCGCACGCGTATCTCCTTCGAGGCCGCCGAGAAGCGCCTGTCCGCGGACGTCATCAACTTCTCCGCCAAGGGCTCCTCGGTGTCCAAGGGCGAGTCCCTGAAGGACACCGCGCAGACGCTGGAGGCCATGGGCGTCGACGCCGTCGTCATCCGGCACGGCGCCTCCGGAGCGCCGTACCGCCTGGCCACCTCCGGGTGGATCGACGCGGCCGTCGTCAACGCCGGCGACGGCACCCACCAGCACCCCACCCAGGCCCTCCTGGACGCCTTCACCATGCGCCGCCGGCTCGTCGGCCGGGACGCCGGCATCGGGCAGGACCTCTCCGGCAAGCGCATCACGATCGTCGGCGACGTCCTGCACAGCCGGGTCGCCCGCTCCAACGTCGACCTGCTGCACACCCTCGGCGCCGAGGTCACCCTGGTCGCCCCGCCCACCCTCGTCCCGGTCGGCATCGAGGCCTGGCCCTGCGAGGTGTCCTACGACCTCGACAGCACGCTGCCCAAGTCCGACGCGGTGATGATGCTGCGGGTGCAGCGGGAGCGGATGAACGCCGCGTTCTTCCCGACCGAGCGCGAGTACTCGCGGCGCTACGGCCTCGACGGCGACCGCATGGCGAAGATGCCCGAGCACGCCATCGTGATGCACCCCGGCCCGATGGTCCGCGGCATGGAGATCACCGCCGAGGTCGCCGACTCCGAGCGCTGCACCGTCGTCGAGCAGGTCGCCAACGGCGTCTCCATCCGGATGGCCGTCCTCTACCTGCTCCTGGGCGGCGCCGTGTTCAGTTCGAAAGACGTGCCCGCCGTCGCCCACGCCCGTACCACCGAGGAGAAGTAAGAACATGAGCAAGATCCTGATCCGTGGTGCGAAGGTGCTCGGCGGGGAGCCGCAGGACGTCCTCATCGACGGCGAGGTCATCGAGGCCGTCGGCACGGGCCTGTCCGAGGAGGGCGCGACGGTCGTCGACGCCACTGGCAAGGTGCTGCTGCCGGGGCTGGTGGACCTGCACACGCATCTGCGCGAGCCCGGCCGCGAGGACTCCGAGACCGTGCTGACGGGTACGCGTGCCGCGGCCTGTGGCGGTTACACGGCCGTCTTCGCCATGGCCAACACCTTCCCCGTCGCCGACACCGCCGGCGTCGTCGAGCAGGTCTGGCGACTGGGCCGTGAGCACGGCTACTGCGATGTGCAGCCCATCGGCGCCGTCACCGTCGGCCTGGAGGGCAAGAAGCTCGCCGAACTGGGCGCCATGCACGAGTCGGCCGCCGGAGTCACCGTCTTCTCCGACGACGGCAAGTGCGTCGACGACGCGGTGATCATGCGCCGGGCCCTGGAGTACGTGAAGGCCTTCGGCGGGGTCGTCGCCCAGCACGCGCAGGAGCCGCGGCTGACCGAGGGCGCCCAGATGAACGAGGGCGTCGTCTCCGCCGAACTGGGGCTGGGGGGCTGGCCCGCGGTGGCCGAGGAGTCGATCATCGCCCGGGACGTCCTGCTCGCCGAACACGTCGGCTCCCGCGTCCACATCTGCCACCTCTCCACCGCCGGCTCGGTCGAGATCGTCCGCTGGGCCAAGTCTCGCGGCATCGACGTCACCGCCGAGGTCACCCCGCACCACCTGCTCCTGACGGACGAACTGGTCCGGTCCTACAACCCGGTCTACAAGGTCAACCCGCCGCTGCGCACCGAACGCGATGTGCTCGCCCTGCGCGAGGCGCTCGCCGACGGCACCATCGACATCGTCGCCACCGACCACGCCCCGCACCCGCACGAGGACAAGGACTGCGAGTGGGCCGCGGCCGCCATGGGCATGGTCGGCCTGGAGACCGCGTTGTCAGTGGTCCAGGAGACGATGGTGGAGACCGGGCTCCTCGACTGGGCCGGGGTCGCCGACCGCATGTCCCGCACGCCCGCACGCATCGGGCGGGCCACGGGGCACGGCCGCCCCGTCTCGGCAGGTGAGCCCGCCAACCTCACGCTCGTCGACACGGAATACCGTGGGTCCGTGGACCCCGCGGGCTTCGCCTCGCGCAGCCGCAACACTCCGTACGAGGGGCGTGAGCTGCCGGGCCGTGTCACGCACACGTGGCTCCGGGGCAAGGCCACGCTCGTCGACGGGAAGCTCACGTGACATCTGCTGCACTACTCCTCGCGGCCGAGAAGGAATCCGCCGCGGTGACCGACTGGGCCGCGCGCATCGGCTGGGTGGTCGGCCTCGGTCTGTTCGTCGCGCTCGTGTACTGGCTGATGCGCGAGGGCTGGAAGTGGCGCGGCACGCTCCAGGGCGACCTCCCCGAGCTGCCCACCGCGCCGCCCGAGTCCGGCGAGGCGAGACTGACTGTGTTGTCGATGAGCGGCCGCTACCACGGCTCCACCACCGCGGGGCAGTGGCTCGACCGCATCGTGGCGCACGGCCTGGGAACCCGCAGCCGGGTCGAGCTCACCCTGACGGACGCGGGACTGGACGTCGTACGCCCCGGCGCGACCGACTTCTTCATCCCCGTCGGCGCGCTGCGCGAGGCGCTGCTCGGCAAGGGCATCGCCGGCAAGGTCCTCACCGAGGGCGGGCTGCTGGTGGTGACCTGGGCACACGGCGACAAGCTGATCGACTCCGGCTTCCGGTCCGACCACGCGGCCGAGCACACCGAGTGGGTGGACGCCATCAACTCCATGATCAAGAACAACACGACGGAAGGCGCACGATGACGACCTCCACCAGGGGGGCCACAAAGGTTCCCGCCGTACTCGTCCTGGAGGACGGCCGGATCTTCCGCGGCCGTGCCTACGGGGCCGTGGGGGAGACCTTCGGCGAAGCGGTGTTCTCCACCGGCATGACCGGCTACCAGGAGACCCTCACCGACCCGTCCTACGACCGCCAGATCGTCGTCGCGACCGCCCCGCAGATCGGCAACACCGGCTGGAACGACGAGGACGACGAGTCCAGCCGCATCTGGGTCTCCGGCTACGTCGTGCGCGACCCCGCCCGCGCGGCGTCCAACTGGCGCGCCAAACGCCTCCTGGACGACGAGCTCGTCGCCCAGGGCGTCGTCGGGATCTCCGGCATCGACACCCGCGCCCTCACCCGCCACCTGCGCGAGCGCGGCTCGATGCGCGCCGGCGTCTTCTCCGGCGAGGCGATCGCCGCCGACTCCGAGCTCCTCGCGCGCGTGCAGGCCCAGCCGCACATGAAGGGCGCGAGCCTCTACGAGGAGGTCACCACCAAGGAGGCCTACGTCGTCCCGGCGGTCGGCGAGAAGCGGTTCACCGTCGCCGCCGTCGACCTCGGCATCAAGGGCATGACCCCGTTCCGCATGGCCGAGCGCGGCATCGAGGTGCACGTGCTCCCGGCGACCGCCACCGAGGAGGACGTCTACGCCGTCGACCCGGACGGGGTGTTCTTCTCCAACGGCCCCGGCGACCCGGCCACCGCCGACGGTCCCGTCGCCCTGATGACCGCGGTCCTCGCGCGCAGGACGCCGCTGTTCGGCATCTGCTTCGGCAACCAGATCCTCGGCCGCGCCCTCGGCTTCGGCACCTACAAGCTGAAGTACGGCCACCGGGGTATCAACCAGCCCGTCCAGGACCGTACGACCGGCAAGGTCGAGGTCACCGCGCACAACCACGGCTTCGCCGTGGACGCGCCCCTCGACCGGGTCAGCGAGACGAAGTTCGGCCGCGCCGAGGTCTCCCACGTCTGCCTCAACGACGACGTCGTGGAGGGGCTGCAGCTGCTCGACCAGCCGGCCTTCTCCGTCCAGTACCACCCCGAAGCGGCAGCGGGCCCGCACGACGCCGCCTACCTGTTCGACCGCTTCGTATCCCTGATGGAGGGCCAGCGTGCCTAAGCGCACCGATATCCAGTCCGTCCTGGTCATCGGCTCCGGCCCGATCGTCATCGGCCAGGCCGCCGAGTTCGACTACTCCGGCACCCAGGCGTGCCGCATCCTGCGCGCCGAAGGCCTGCGCGTGATCCTGGTCAACTCCAACCCGGCGACGATCATGACCGACCCGGAGATCGCCGACGCCACCTACGTCGAGCCGATCACCCCCGAGTTCGTCGAGAAGATCATCGCCAAGGAGCGCCCCGACGCCCTGCTGCCCACCCTGGGCGGCCAGACGGCCCTCAACACGGCCATCTCGCTCGCCGAGAACGGCGTCCTTCAGAAGTACGGCGTCGAGCTGATCGGCGCCAATGTGGAGGCCATCAACAAGGGCGAGGACCGCGACCTGTTCAAGGAGGTCGTCGAGGAGGTCCGCAAGAAGATCGGGCACGGCGAGTCGGCCCGCTCGGTCATCTGCCACACCATGGACGAGGTCGTCGCGGGTGTGGACACCCTCGGCGGCTACCCGGTCGTCGTCCGCCCCTCCTTCACCATGGGCGGCGCCGGCTCCGGCTTCGCCCACGACGAGGAGGAGCTGCGCCGCATCGCCGGGCAGGGCCTCACCCTGTCGCCGACCACCGAGGTGCTCCTGGAGGAGTCCATCCTCGGCTGGAAGGAGTACGAGCTGGAGCTGATGCGCGACAAGCACGACAACGTCGTGGTCGTCTGCTCCATCGAGAACTTCGACCCCATGGGCGTGCACACCGGCGACTCGATCACCGTCGCGCCCGCGATGACGCTGACCGACCGCGAGTACCAGATCCTGCGTGACATCGGCATCGCGGTCATCCGCGAGGTCGGCGTCGACACCGGCGGCTGCAACATCCAGTTCGCGGTGAACCCCGAGGACGGTCGCGTGATCGTCATCGAGATGAACCCGCGCGTGTCGCGGTCCTCGGCTCTCGCCTCCAAGGCGACCGGCTTCCCCATCGCCAAGATCGCGGCCAAGCTCGCCGTCGGCTACACCCTCGACGAGATCCCCAACGACATCACGCGGGAGACCCCGGCCTCCTTCGAGCCGACGCTCGACTACGTGGTCGTGAAGGCCCCGCGCTTCGCCTTCGAGAAGTTCCCGAGCGCCGACTCCACCCTCACCACCACCATGAAGTCGGTCGGCGAGGCCATGGCCATCGGCCGCAACTTCACCGAGGCCTTCCAGAAGGCGCTGCGCTCGCTGGAGAAGAAGGGCAGCCAGTTCACCTTCGTCGGTGAGCCCGGTGACAAGGACGAGCTGCTGCGCGAGGCCGTGCGGCCCACCGACGGCCGCATCAACACCGTCATGCAGGCCATCCGCGCGGGCGCCACCCCCGAGGAGGTCTTCGAGTTCACGAAGATCGACCCCTGGTTCGTCGACCAGCTCTTCCTCATCAAGGAGACCGCCGACGACCTGGCCGCCGCCGACCGGCTGGACGGCGGGCTGCTCGTCGAGGCCAAGCGGCACGGCTTCTCCGACCAGCAGATCGCCGAGATCCGCGGTCTGCGCGAGGACGTCGTGCGCGAGGTCCGGCATGCGCTGGGCGTCCGCCCGGTCTACAAGACGGTCGACACCTGCGCCGCCGAGTTCGCCGCGAAGACGCCGTACTTCTACTCCTCCTACGACGAGGAGAGCGAGGTCGCGTCCCGCGAGAAGCCCGCGGTGATCATCCTGGGCTCCGGCCCGAACCGCATCGGCCAGGGCATCGAGTTCGACTACTCCTGTGTCCACGCCTCCTTCGCACTGTCCGACGCCGGGTACGAGACCGTGATGGTCAACTGCAACCCGGAGACCGTCTCCACGGACTACGACACCTCCGACCGCCTGTACTTCGAGCCGCTGACGCTGGAAGACGTGCTGGAGATCGTCCACGCGGAGGCGCAGGCCGGGCCGATCGCCGGTGTCGTCGTCCAGCTCGGCGGCCAGACCCCGCTCGGTCTGGCGCAGGCGCTGAAGGACAACGGCGTGCCGATCGTGGGCACGCCCCCGGAGGCCATCCACGCGGCGGAGGACCGGGGCGCCTTTGGGCGCGTGCTCGCCGAGGCCGGACTGCCGGCCCCGAAGCACGGCACGGCCACCACCTTCGCCGAGGCCAAGGCCATCGCCGACGAGATCGGCTACCCCGTCCTCGTCCGGCCGTCCTACGTCCTCGGCGGCCGCGGCATGGAGATCGTCTACGACGAGACCCGGCTGTCGTCCTACATCGCCGAGTCGACCGAGATCAGCCCCACCCGCCCGGTCCTCGTCGACCGCTTCCTCGACGACGCCATCGAGATCGACGTCGACGCGCTCTACGACGGCGAGGAGCTGTACCTCGGCGGCGTCATGGAGCACATCGAGGAGGCCGGCATCCACTCCGGCGACTCGGCGTGCGCCCTGCCCCCGATCACGCTCGGCGGCTTCGACATCAAGCGTCTGCGGGCCTCGACCGAGGCCATCGCGCGCGGGGTGGGCGTCCGCGGCCTGATCAACATCCAGTTCGCGATGGCCGGCGACATCCTCTACGTGCTGGAGGCCAACCCGCGCGCGTCCCGCACGGTCCCCTTCACCTCGAAGGCGACCGCGGTGCCGTTGGCGAAGGCGGCCGCCCGGATCTCGTTGGGCGCGAGCATCGCGGAGCTGCGCGCCGAGGGGCTGCTTCCGGCCACCGGCGACGGCGGCGAGCTGCCGCTGGACGCTCCGATCTCCGTCAAGGAGGCCGTGATGCCGTGGACCCGCTTCCGGGACACCTCCGGCCGTGGTGTGGACACCGTCCTCGGCCCGGAGATGCGCTCCACCGGCGAGGTCATGGGCATCGACTCCGTCTTCGGCACGGCGTACGCCAAGTCGCAGGCCGGGGCGTACGGACCGCTGCCCACCAAGGGCCGCGCGTTCATCTCCGTCGCCAACCGCGACAAGCGCTCGATGATCTTCCCGGCGCGTGAGCTGGTCGGCCACGGCTTCGAGCTGCTCGCCACCTCCGGCACCGCCGAGGTCCTCAAGCGCAACGGCATCAACGCCACGGTCGTGCGCAAGCAGTCCGAGGGCCCCGGCCCGAACGGCGAGAAGACCATCGTCCAGCTCATCCACGACGGCGAGGTCGACCTCATCGTCAACACCCCGTACGGCACCGGCGGCCGCCTCGACGGCTACGAGATCCGTACGGCGGCCGTGGCGCGGTCCGTGCCGTGCCTGACGACGGTCCAGGCGCTCGCCGCCGCCGTCCAGGGCATCGACGCCCTCAACCACGGGGACGTGGGCGTCCGCTCGCTCCAGGAACACGCGGAACACCTGACCGCGGCCCGCGACTAGCAGCCGACGAGGGGGACACCGGAAACGGTGTCCCCCTCTGCATGAGGGAACCATGTACAAGATCTTCTTCAACCTCGTCTTCCGGCGGATGGACCCGGAGCAGGCCCACCACCTGGCCTTCCGCTGGATCCGGCTCGCCGCCCGCATCCCCGTGCTGCGCACGTTCGTCGCCGCCGCCCTCGCGCCCCGCCACAAGGAGCTGCGCACCGAGGCCTTCGGGCTGCGCATGCACGGCCCCTTCGGGCTCGCCGCCGGCTTCGACAAGAACGCCGTCGCGATCGACGGGATGTCGATGCTTGGCTTCGACCACGTCGAGATCGGCACGGTCACCGGCGAGCCGCAGCCCGGCAACCCCAAGAAGCGGCTGTTCCGGCTCGTACAGGACCGCGCGCTCATCAACCGCATGGGGTTCAACAACGAGGGCTCGCTGGTCGTCGCGGCGCGCCTCGCCTCCCGTGAGCCGGTCTTCAAACCCGTGGTGGGCGTCAACATCGGCAAGACCAAGGTCGTACCGGAGGAGGAGGCCGTCGGCGACTACGTGAAGTCGACCGAGCGGCTCGCGCCGTACGCCGACTACCTGGTCGTGAACGTGTCCTCGCCGAACACGCCGGGGCTGCGCAACCTACAGGCCACCGAGGCGCTGCGGCCGCTGCTGAGCGCCGTCCGGGAGGCCGCCGACCGCACGGTGACCTCGCGGCGCGTCCCGCTGCTGGTCAAGATCGCCCCGGACCTGGCGGACGACGACGTCGACGCGGTCGCCGACCTGGCCGTCGAGCTCGGCCTGGACGGGATCATCGCCACGAACACCACCATCGCGCGCGAGGGCCTCGGCCTGGCGTCCGACCCCTCCCTGGTGAAGGAGACCGGCGGTCTGTCCGGGGCGCCCCTCAAGGCCCGCTCCCTGGAGGTGCTGCGCCGCCTCTACGCGCGCGTGGGCGACCGCATCACCCTGGTGGGCGTCGGCGGCGTCGAGAACGCCGAGGACGCCTGGCAGCGCATCCTGGCCGGTGCCACGCTGGTGCAGGGCTACAGCGCCTTCATCTACGAGGGGCCCTTCTGGGGCCGCGCGATCCACAAGGGGCTCGCCGCCCGCCTGCGGACGAGTCCCTACGCCACCCTCGCCGACGCGGTCGGCGCCGACGTGAGGAAGACGGCATGACCCCGGAGCCCTTCGGCGCGCGACTGCGTCGCGCGATGGACGAGCGCGGCCCGCTGTGCGTCGGCATCGACCCGCATGCCTCCCTGCTCGCCGAGTGGGGCTTGAGCGACGACGTCGCCGGCCTGGAGCGGTTCAGCCGCACGGTCGTGGAGGCGACGGCGGACCGGGTGGCCCTGCTGAAGCCGCAGAGCGCCTTCTTCGAGCGGTTCGGCTCGCGCGGGGTCGCGGTCCTCGAGAAGTCGGTGCAGGAGGCGCGGGCGGCCGGCGCGCTGGTCGTGATGGACGCCAAGCGCGGTGACATCGGCTCCACCATGGCCGCCTACGCCGAGTCCTTCCTGCACCCGGACGCCCCGCTGTTCTGCGACGCCCTCACGGTCTCGCCGTACCTCGGCTACGGATCCCTGTCGCCGGCGGTGGCGCTGGCCCGCGAGAGCGGCGCCGGGCTGTTCGTGCTGGCGCTGACCTCCAATCCCGAGGGCGGCGAGGTCCAGCACGCGGTGCGGGCCGACGGCCGCAACGTCGGCGCGACGATGCTGGCGCATTTGGCCGCCGAGAACGTGGGGGAGGAGCCGCTGGGCTCCTTCGGGGCGGTCGTCGGCGCCACCCTGGGCGACCTGTCGACCTACGACCTCGACATCAACGGTCCGCTCCTCGCGCCCGGTGTCGGCGCCCAGGGGGCGACGCCGGCCGACCTTCCCCGGGTCTTCGGGTCGGCGCTGCGCAATGTCGTGCCGAACATCAGCCGGGGCGTGTTGCGTCAGGGTCCCGAGGTCGTCGCGCTGCGTGACGCCGTGGAGCGGTTTGCGCGAGAGGTGCGCGCAGCCGTGGCCTCCGCCTGAGGGGCTCCGACCGCCCGACCGGGGGCTCGGTCGGGCGGCCTCGGGCCGACTTGAGTCTGGATACATCCTCAAATCCGGTGCAGTATGTCTTAAATGTCCGGCCCTACGGAGGCTGACCAGGACTTTTCCTCTGTTCTCGCTGACTCCGGCGGAGTTGGCCGCTAGTCTCCGACGGAGAGTGAACGGGCAGCGCGTGTTGCTCGTAACTCACCAGGTGTGGGGCGACTAGGTTCCTCACCGGTCCGTATCCGACAGTTCGACATCCGAGGTGACGTAGGCGTGGCTCTTCCGCCCCTTACCCCCGAACAGCGCGCAGCCGCGCTCGAAAAGGCCGCCGCGGCTCGCCGGGAGCGGGCCGAGGTCAAGAATCGACTGAAGCACTCCGGCGCCTCGCTTCACGAGGTCATCAAGCAGGGTCAGGAAAACGACGTCATCGGCAAGATGAAGGTCTCCGCCCTCCTGGAGTCGCTCCCGGGCGTGGGCAAAGTCCGCGCCAAGCAGATCATGGAGCGACTCGGCATCTCCGAGAGCCGCCGCGTGCGCGGCCTCGGCTCCAACCAGATCGCCTCCCTGGAGCGTGAGTTCGGCAGCACCGGCTCCTGATTCCCGGGTCCTGCGGGAAGGGAGTCCCGGGCACTCCGGGATTGCTGGAATAATCGCTGCATGGCTGCAACATTCCGGGGGACGACCCCCGAGCCCCCGGACGTACGTCCGCGGCTGACCGTGCTCTCCGGCCCCTCCGGGGTCGGCAAGAGCACGGTCGTCGCCCATATGCGCAAGGAACACCCCGAGGTCTGGCTCTCGGTGTCGGCGACGACCCGTAGGCCCCGTCCTGGTGAGAAGCATGGGGTCCACTACTTCTTCGTCACCGACGAGGAGATGGACAAGCTGATCGCCAACGGCGAGCTGCTGGAGTGGGCCGAGTTCGCCGGCAACCGCTACGGCACTCCGCGCGCCGCCGTACTGGAGCGCCTGGAGTCGGGCGAGCCGGTCCTCCTGGAGATCGACCTCCAGGGCGCCCGGCAGGTCCGTGAGTCCATGCCCGAGGCCCAGCTGGTGTTCCTGGCTCCTCCCTCCTGGGAGGAGCTCGTGCGCAGACTCACCGGGCGGGGCACCGAGCCGCCCGAGGTCATCGAGCGTCGGCTGGAGGCCGCGAAGATCGAACTCGCGGCCGAGCCGGAGTTCGACGAGACCCTGGTCAACACCTCCGTCGAGGACGTGGCGCGCGAGCTGCTAGCCTTGACGGATGTCGTGTGATCACGACCATTCTTTTTTCCCATCCATCGGAAGGTAGAGCGTGTCCTCTTCCATCTCCGCGCCCGAGGGCATCATCAACCCGCCGATCGACGAGCTCCTCGAGGCCACCGACTCGAAGTACAGCCTCGTGATCTACGCGGCCAAGCGGGCCCGCCAGATCAACGCGTACTACTCGCAGCTCGGCGAGGGCCTCCTCGAGTACGTCGGTCCGCTCGTCGACACCCACGTCCACGAGAAGCCGCTCTCGATCGCCCTCCGCGAGATCAACGCGGGACTGCTGACGTCCGAGGCCGTCGAGGGTCCCGCGCAGTAGTATTTTCGGCTCGCAGTTGGTTTTTCCACAGGCCCGGCAGCACGACTGCCGGGCCTGTGGTGTCTGATGGACCCGTACGCCGGGAGCCGCGGCGTACGTGGTCGAGTCCGGGGAGAGACGGTGGACAAGCCGAAGGTCGTTCTGGGGGTCAGTGGGGGCATCGCCGCCTACAAGGCCTGCGAACTGCTGCGCAGACTGACGGAGTCGGGTCATGACGTCCGCGTCGTCCCCACCGCCTCCGCGCTGCACTTCGTCGGCGCCGCCACCTGGTCCGCCCTGTCCGGCCACCCCGTCTCCACGGAGGTCTGGGGCGACGTCCACGAAGTCCCGCACGTCCGCATCGGCCAGCACGCCGACCTGGTGGTCGTCGCCCCGGCCACGGCCGACATGCTCGCCAAGGCCGCCCACGGGCTCGCGGACGACCTCCTCACCAACACCCTCCTCACCGCCCGTTGTCCGGTCGTCTTCGCCCCCGCGATGCACACCGAGATGTGGGAGCACCCGGCCACCCAGGAGAACGTGGCGACGCTGCGCCGCCGGGGCACCGTCGTCATCGAGCCGGCCGTCGGCCGGCTCACCGGCGTCGACACCGGCAAGGGGCGGCTGCCCGACCCGGCCGAGATCTTCGAGGTCTGCCGCCGCGTCCTGGCCAGGGGAGTGCGCGAACCCGACCTCGCCGGCCGGCATGTCGTCGTCAGCGCCGGCGGCACCCGCGAGCCCCTCGACCCGGTCCGCTTCCTCGGCAACCGCTCCTCCGGCAAGCAGGGCTACGCCCTCGCCCGCACCGCCGCAGCCCGCGGCGCCCGCGTCACGCTGATCGCCGCGAACACCGGACTGCCCGACCCGGCCGGGGTCGACGTCGTCCAGGTCGGCACGGCCGTGCAGCTGCGCGAGGCGGTCCTGAAGGCCGCCGCGGACGCCGACGCGGTCGTCATGGCCGCCGCGGTGGCCGACTTCCGGCCACAGACATACGCGGCGGGAAAGATCAAGAAGAAGGACGGCCAGGAACCGGAACCCATCGTTCTCGTGCGGAATCCGGACATTCTCGCGGAGATCTCCGCCGACCGGGCGCGCCCCAATCAGGTGGTTGTCGGCTTCGCCGCCGAGACCGACGACGTCCTCGCCAACGGCCGGACGAAGCTGCGGCGCAAGGGGTGCGATCTGCTGGTGGTGAACGAGGTGGGGGAGCGTCGCACATTCGGCTCCGAGGAGAACGAGGCGCTTGTTCTGGGGGCCGACGGGAGTGAGACCCCGGTGCCGCACGGCCCGAAGGAGGCCCTGGCCGAAATCGTGTGGGACCTGGTGACGACCCGCCTGACCTGACTGTTTGATGCGCATCGCCGTTCCCTCGTAGCTCGCTCGAATCGGGTGTGGCGCCCCTGGCCAAGGCTGCCGGGCATTCGGCAGAATGCTCGTGCCGCAGGTCACAGCGCTCCCGAGAGGCGAGACGGGTGGGCCGGTGGTGGGGCACGACCGATAAACTGTTCTCGGATGACGCCGGGCGCAGCTCCCGTCGCGTCCGCCAATGATCAGCCAGCAGCCGCTGCAACCCCAGGGAGCGTTGTGTCCCGTCGCCTGTTCACTTCGGAGTCTGTGACCGAGGGTCACCCCGACAAGATCGCTGACCAGATCAGCGACACCATTCTCGACGCCCTGCTGCGCGAGGACCCGACCTCCCGGGTCGCGGTCGAGACCCTGATCACGACCGGCCTGGTGCATGTGGCCGGTGAGGTCACCACGAAGGCCTACGCGCCGATCCCCCAGCTCGTGCGCGACAAGATCCTCGAGATCGGCTACGACTCCTCCAAGAAGGGCTTCGACGGCGCCTCCTGCGGCGTGTCGGTGTCCATCGGTGCGCAGTCCCCGGACATCGCCCAGGGTGTGGACACGGCGTACGAGTCCCGGGTCGAGGGCGACGACGACGAGCTCGACAAGCAGGGCGCCGGCGACCAGGGCCTGATGTTCGGCTACGCCTCCGACGAGACGCCGACCCTGATGCCGCTGCCGATCTTCCTGGCGCACCGCCTCTCCAAGCGCCTGTCGGACGTCCGCAAGAACGGGACCATCCCCTACCTGCGCCCCGACGGCAAGACCCAGGTCACCATCGAGTACGACGGCGACAAGGCCGTCCGCCTCGACACGGTGGTCGTCTCCTCGCAGCACGCGAGCGACATCGACCTGGACTCCCTGCTGGCTCCCGACATCCGCGAGTTCGTCGTGGAGCCGGAGCTCAAGGCGCTCCTGGACGACGGCATCAAGCTCGACACCGAGAACTACCGACTGCTGGTCAACCCGACCGGCCGCTTCGAGATCGGCGGCCCGATGGGCGACGCCGGCCTCACCGGTCGCAAGATCATCATCGACACCTACGGCGGCTTCGCCCGGCACGGCGGCGGAGCGTTCTCGGGCAAGGACCCGTCCAAGGTCGACCGCTCGGCCGCCTACGCGATGCGCTGGGTGGCGAAGAACGTGGTGGCGGCGGGTCTGGCGGCCCGCTGCGAGGTCCAGGTCGCCTACGCGATCGGCAAGGCCGAGCCGGTCGGCCTCTTCGTCGAGACCTTCGGCACGGCCAAGGTGGACGTCGAGAAGATCGAGAAGGCCATCGACGAGGTCTTCGACCTGCGTCCGGCCGCGATCATCCGCGACCTCGACCTGCTCCGCCCGATCTACGCCCAGACCGCCGCCTACGGCCACTTCGGCCGAGAGCTCCCCGACTTCACCTGGGAGCGTACGGACCGCGTCGAGGCCCTGCGGAAGGCCGCGGGGTTCTGATACGCGGTTGACGCCAGGACTCCGCCCCGCTCGCCGGGCGGGAAACCTGTAGACGACGTCGGCTCCCGGGACCTGATGGTTCCGGGAGCCGACGTCGTCCTGGGCTGGCGCGGCTCCGGGCTTGTGAGGGTGGAGCGTCCGAGGGCGGCCGTTGTCAGTGGCGTTTGGTAAGAATGCAGGCGTGAGCAGCGAGAACGGGCAGGGGGGCGGTGGGGCGGCCGGCGAGGGCGCCCCACCGGAGCAGCTCGCGCTGATTCGGGAGAGCGTGCGGCAGGCCAAGGCGCCGCGAGCCAAGCCCCGGACGTGGCGGGGGGCCGCACTGGCCGAGGAGTTGCCCGTGGCGCGGGTGCTCGTCGACAAGGGCGTGCTGCACCTGGACCGCTACTTCGACTACGCGGTGCCGGCCGAACTCGACGCGGACGCGCAGCCGGGGGTGCGGGTGCGGGTGCGGTTCGGGGCCGGGCGCGGGCGGGTCAGGGAAGGGCGCCGCGAGGGCGGCGGGCTCATCGACGGGTTCCTCATCGAGCGGCTCGCCGCGTCGGACTACTCCGGCCCGCTCGCGGCGCTCGCCCAGGTGGTGTCGCCCGAGCCGGTGCTGAGCCAGGAGCTGCTGGGGCTGGCGCGAACCGTCGCCGACCGGTACGCGGGGAGCCTGGCCGATGTGCTGCAACTCGCGGTGCCGCCGCGCAACGCACGCGCCGAGCAGCGGCCCTCGCCCGCCCCGCTGCCCCCGCCGAGGGCGCCGGAGGCCGGGTCCTGGGCGCGGTACGAGCGGGGCGGCGCGTTCCTCGAGTCGCTGGCGGCCGGGGGCGCGCCGCGGGCCGTGTGGAACGCGCTGCCCGGCCCCGAGTGGAGCGAGGCGCTGGCGCGGGCCGTCGCCGCGACGCTCGCCTCGGGGCGCGGGGCCCTGGTCGTCGTACCGGACGGGCGGGCCGCCGCGCGGGTCGACGCGGCGCTGACGGCGCTGCTGGGGGAGGGCCGGCATGCGCTGCTCACCGCGGACGCCGGGCCCGAGAAGCGGTACCGCGAGTGGCTCGCGGTACGACGCGGGTCGGTGCGGGCGGTCGTCGGAACGCGCGCCGCGATGTTCGCGCCGGTTCAGGACCTGGGGCTGGTCGCGCTCTGGGACGACGGGGACGACAGCCACAGCGAGCAGCACGCGCCGCAGCCCCATGCGCGGGAGGTGCTGCTGCTGCGGGCCGCTCAGGACAAGTGCGGTTTCCTGATGGGGGGTTGGAGCTGCACGGTGGAGGGCGCCCAGCTCGTCGAGAGCGGCTGGGCACGGCCGTTGGCCGCCGCGCGGGAGCAGGTGCGACGCTCCGCTCCGCTGGTGCGCACCGTGGGGGACCAGGACCTCGCTCGGGACGAGGCGGCCAGGGCCGCCCGGCTGCCCACCCTGGCCTGGCAGACGGTCCGGGAAGGGCTGCGGCACGGGCCGGTGCTGGTGCAGGTGCCCCGACGGGGGTACGTGCCGCGGATGGCGTGTGCCCAGTGCCGTGCCCCCGCCCGGTGCCGGCACTGCTCCGGGCCGTTGGAGGCGCGGGACGGCGGCGCGGTGGGCGGCGCGTTGTGGTGCGGGTGGTGCGGTCGTGAGGAGGGCGCCTGGCACTGCCCGGAGTGCGGCTCGTTCCGGTTGCGGGCCCAGATCGTGGGGGCGCGGCGGACCGCCGAGGAGCTGGGGCGGGCGTTTCCCGCTGTTCCGGTGCGTACATCGGGGCGCGAGCAGGTGCTGGACACCGTGCCGGGGACGCCCGCGCTCGTCGTGTCCACGCCCGGGGCCGAGCCGGTCGCCGAGGGCGGGTACGCGGCTGCGCTGCTGCTGGACGGCTGGGCCATGCTCGGCCGGCCCGACCTGCGGGCCGGGGAGGACGCGCTGCGCCGCTGGATCGCGGCCGCCGCGCTCGTGCGGCCCCAGGGGGACGGGGGGACCGTGGTCGTCGTCGCCGAACCCACGCTACGGCCCGTGCAGGCGCTGGTGCGGTGGGATCCCGTGGGGCACGCCGTGCGGGAGCTCGCCGAGCGCGCCGAGCTGGGGTTTCCGCCGGTGTCGCGGATGGCGGCGGTGTCGGGGACCGCGGAGGCGATGGCCGCGTTCCTGGAGGCCGTCGAACTGCCTCGGGAGGCGGAGGTGCTGGGGCCGGTTCCGGTGTCGGCCGGTCCGGCGGGGCGGCCGCGACGGGCGGGGGCGCCGCCGCCCGGGGAACAGTGGGAGCGGGCGTTGATCCGGGTTCCGCCGGGCAGGGGCGCCGCGCTGGCTGCCGCGTTGAAGGCGGCGCAGGCGGCTCGGATGGCTCGGGCTTCCCGGGCGACCCGGGGTGGGGAGGACGTTGTCCGGGTGCGGGTCGATCCGCCGGACATCGGGTGAGGGGCTGCGCGGTCGCGGATATGCGGCTGCCCTCTCGGGCTCGGGCCGAGAGGGCAGGGTGGGGTGGAGCGGTGCGGTGCTGTGTGGGACGGGGGGCGTGGTGGGGGCGGACGTGGTGCGTCAGCCGCTGCGCGGGCCGGGGAAGGCGGTCGGCCTTGCCTCGTCCCGCAGTGCCGGGCTGCCGGCCGTCGGCTGGGTCGGCATCGAGCGGGCGGCGGGGACCGTGGGAACCGTCGGCAGGCCCGTGGTCACGCCGACCGAACGGGCGCCGGTCGGCTCCGTCGGACGGTCGGCCTCGGTGGTGGTCGCCTGGGCCGCGGCGCGGCGGCTGCCGTAACGGCGGTGGACGGCCTGCTTGGTGACCCCGAGCGCGGAGCCCACCGCGTCCCATGAGAAGCCGAGTGAACGGTCGAAGTCCACCGCCGCGGTGACCAGGGTCTCGACGCTGTCCCGCAGTTCCTGGGCCAGGCGGACCGTGGGGGCGGGAGCGCGTCCGTAGACGACGAAGCCCGTGGAGGGGCCGGAGCGGCGGGGGCGGTAGACGTTGCCCAGCTGGGCGGTGAGGGTGCGCAGTGCGTCCACCTGCCGGCGGACGCGCTCGATGTCCCGCACCAGCAAGTGCAGGCTGGCCCGGGCCTGGGCGTCGTGGGTTGCATGGTCGGCCATGAACAAGCCTCTCGAACCGGCGTTGAAGTAGGTGTGGTCAACTCTTTCTTGACCAACGCGGGTTCGCTCCGCTGGTCACGGTGGGGGGGCGTATGGGCATATGCGTACGCCCCCTGGGTCGGGGGGTGCGCGGGGTTCTCGCCGTCGGCGGCCTTCCCTCGAGTGCCGGGGCGTTGGTCGTTCCCGCCCCATAAACTTGTGTGTCGCCCGTCATTCGAACCGTCCGAGAGGCCCCGCCCACTCATGAAGCTCGTCTTCGCCGGTACCCCCGAGGTAGCCGTTCCCGCTCTGGACGCTCTGCTCGCCTCCGGGCGGCACGAGGTGGCCGCTGTCGTCACGCGGCCCGACGCGCCGGCCGGGCGGGGGCGGCGGCTGGTCGCTTCTCCTGTCGCCCAGCGCGCGGAGGAGGCGGGCATCGAGGTGCTGAAGCCCCTCAAGCCCCGGGACCCGGAGTTCCTGGCGCGGTTGAAGGAGATCGCGCCGGACTGCTGCCCCGTCGTGGCCTACGGGGCGCTGCTGCCCAGGGTGGCGCTGGACATCCCGACCCAGGGCTGGGTCAACCTGCACTTCTCGCTGCTGCCCGCCTGGCGTGGCGCCGCTCCCGTCCAGCACTCCATCATGGCGGGGGACGAGATCACCGGCGCCTCCACCTTCCTCATCGAGGAGGGTCTCGACTCGGGGCCGGTGTACGGGACGGTCACCGAGGAGATCCGGTCCACCGACACCAGCGGCGATCTGCTGACCCGGCTCGCCTTCGCCGGCGCCGGACTGCTCGCCGCGACCATGGACGGGATCGCGGACGGCAGTCTGAAGGCCGTGCCGCAGCCGGGCGAGGGGATCACTCTCGCACCGAAGATCACCGTCGAGGACGCCCAGGTCGACTGGGCCACGCCGGCTCTGCGCGTCGACCGTGTCGTGCGCGGCTGCACCCCCGCGCCCGGCGCCTGGACCACCTTCCGCGGCGAGCGGCTCAAGCTCATTCAGGTCCAGCCGGTTCCCGAGCGGACCGATCTGGCCCCCGGCGCGCTGGCCGTCGGCAAGAACAGCGTGCATGTCGGCACCGGCTCGTACGCGGTGGAGCTGGTGTGGGTGCAGGCGCAGGGCAAGAAGCCGATGCGGGCCGCCGACTGGGCGCGCGGCGTCCGGATCGGCGAGGGCGAGACCGTCGGGGCGTAACGCTCCTGCACAAGCCACAAGCCCCACAAGCCCTGCAAGGCGCATAAAGCCGGGAAGTCTTCCGCTGCCGCCGCCGACGTACGCTGGAACGTCAGTCTGTCTGCGCATCCCATCCTGTAATCCGGAGCACCTTTTTCGTGAGCGATCAGCCCCAGGGTTCCCGCAAGCCGGGCAAGCCCTACCGTCGGCCCCAGAAGGATCCTGTCCGTCTCCTCGCCTTCGAGGTGTTGCGGGCGGTGGACGAGCGGGACGCGTATGCCAACCTCGTGCTGCCGCCGTTGCTGCGCAAGGCGCGGGAGAAGGGGGGCTTCGACGGACGGGACGCGGCTCTCGCCACCGAGCTGGTCTACGGGACGCTGCGCCGGCAGGGGACGTACGACGCCGTCATCTCGGCCTGTGTCGACCGGCCGCTGCGCGAGGTCGATCCGCCGGTGCTCGATGTGCTGAGCCTCGGTGTGCACCAGCTGCTCGGGACGCGCATCCCGACGCATGCCGCGGTGTCCGCCTCCGTGGAGCTCGCCCGGGTCGTGCTCGGCGACGGGCGCGCCAAGTTCGTCAACGCCGTGCTGCGCAAGGTCGCCCAGCACGATCTCGACGAGTGGGTCGAGAAGGTCGCCCCGCCCTACGACGACGACCCCGAGGACCACCTCGCCGTCGTGCACTCGCATCCCCGCTGGGTCGTCTCCGCGCTGTGGGACTCCCTCGGCGGCGGCCGGGCCGGCATCGAGGAGCTGCTGGAGGCCGACAACGAGCGGCCCGAGGTGACGCTCGTCGCCCGGCCCGGACGGGCCACCACCGAGGAGCTGCTGCGGGAGGAGGCCGCGGTCGCCGGGCGCTGGTCGCCGTACGCAGTGCGGCTCACCGAAGGCGGTGAGCCCGGCGCCATCGACGCCGTACGGGACGGGCGGGCGGGGGTGCAGGACGAAGGCAGCCAGCTTGTGGCGCTCGCGCTGGCCAACGCGCCCCTCGACGGGCCCGACACCAAGTGGCTGGACGGGTGCGCCGGGCCCGGTGGCAAGGCCGCGCTGCTCGCCGCGCTCGCCGCCGAGCGGGGTGCCACTCTCCTCGCCTCCGAGAAGCAGCCGCACCGGGCGGGGCTCGTCGCCAAGGCCCTCGCCGGCAATCCCGGGCCCTACCAGGTCATCGCCGCCGACGGGACCCGGCCGCCGTGGCGGCCCGGCTCCTTCGACCGGGTGCTGATGGACGTGCCATGCACGGGGCTCGGCGCTCTGCGGCGTCGGCCCGAGGCGCGGTGGCGGCGTCGGCCGGAGGACCTCGACGGGTTCGCTCCGCTGCAGCGCGGGCTGCTGCGGACCGCGCTGGAGTCCGTCCGGGTGGGGGGCGTCGTCGGCTACGCCACCTGCTCGCCGCACCTCGCCGAGACCCGGGCGGTGGTCGCCGACCTGCTCAAGCAGTTCCCGCAGGCCGAGCTGATCGACGCCCGGCCCCTGCTGCCCGACGTGCCGGCGCTCGGCGACGGCCCCGACGTCCAGCTGTGGCCGCATCTGCACGGGACCGACGCCATGTACCTGGCGCTGATCAGGAAGACCGGCTGAGGCCGGAACGGTCGAAAAGGCCGGCCCGACGCAACGGCGTCGGGCCGGCCTTTCCTGCGTGCTGCGTCCCCGTCCGGGGTCAGTCCGTGCCGAACTCCATCGCGGCGCGGTCCAGCAGCTCGTCGGCCTCGGAGACCTCGCCGCGCGAGGCGATGACCTCGGCGCCGCCCTCCGGGAGCTCCGGCATGGTGCCGATCAGACCGGTCGCGGCCGCCTGGGAGGCGCCGATGGTGGGGCTGCCGGTGCCGATCAGGCCGAGGCCCGCGTACTGCTCCAGCTTGGCGCGCGAGTCGGCGATGTCGAGGTTGCGCATGGTCAGCTGGCCGATGCGGTCGACGGGGCCGAAGGCCGAGTCCTCGGTGCGCTCCATGGAGAGCTTGTCCGGGTGGTAGCTGAACGCCGGGCCGGTGGTGTCGAGGATCGAGTAGTCCTCGCCGCGCCGCAGCCGCAGGGTGACCTCGCCGGTGATCGCGGCGCCGACCCAGCGCTGGAGCGACTCACGGATCATCAGCGCCTGCGGGTCCAGCCAGCGGCCCTCGTACATCAGGCGGCCCAGGCGCCGGCCCTCGTTGTGGTACTGGGCGAGGGTGTCCTCGTTGTGGATCGCGTTGACCAGGCGCTCGTAGGCGGCGTGCAGGAGGGCCATGCCCGGCGCCTCGTAGATGCCGCGGCTCTTCGCCTCGATGATCCGGTTCTCGATCTGGTCCGACATGCCGAGGCCGTGCCGGCCGCCGATGGCGTTGGCCTCCATCACCAGGTCGACGGGGGAGGAGAACTCCTTGCCGTTGATCGTCACCGGGCGGCCCTGGTCGAAGCCGATCGTCACGTCCTCGGCGGCGATCTCGACCGACGGGTCCCAGAACCGCACGCCCATGATGGGATCGACGGTCTCGACGCCGGTGTCCAGGTGCTCGAGGGTCTTGGCCTCGTGGGTGGCGCCCCAGATGTTGGCGTCGGTGGAGTACGCCTTCTCCGTGCTGTCCCGGTAGGGCAGGTCATGGGCGACCAGCCACTCCGACATCTCCTTGCGGCCGCCGAGCTCGGTCACGAAGTCCGCGTCCAGCCACGGCTTGTAGATGCGCAGGTGGGGGTTGGCGAGCAGGCCGTAGCGGTAGAACCGCTCGATGTCGTTGCCCTTGAACGTCGAGCCGTCGCCCCAGATCTGGACGTTGTCCTCGAGCATCGCCCGGACCAGGAGGGTGCCGGTGACGGCACGGCCGAGGGGAGTGGTGTTGAAGTAGGCGCGCCCGCCCGAGCGGATGTGGAACGCGCCGCAGGTGAGCGCGGCCAGGCCCTCCTCGACCAGGGCGGCACGGCAGTCGACCAGGCGCGCGATCTCGGCGCCGTAGGTCTTCGCCCGGCCGGGCACCGAGGCGATGTCGGGTTCGTCGTACTGGCCGATGTCGGCGGTGTAGGTGCACGGGACGGCGCCCTTGTCGCGCATCCACGCGACCGCGACGGAGGTGTCGAGCCCGCCGGAGAAGGCGATGCCGACGCGCTCGCCGGCGGGAAGGGAGGTGAGGACCTTGGACATAGGAAGATTATGCATCAACTCGCATGGTCATGCAAAGGGCTCGGTGAAGGCCTCAGATCTCCAATTTCTCCGGTGCCTGTGTGGACTCGGCCGACCCCGGCAGTCACGAGGTCGGGTCGACCTCGGCTCGACAGGGGCTCGGGGCTGAGACAGGTGCGTCTCCGCCGCGCGGGCGCGAGAGGCCACGCACAGCCTGCGCCGGACAACGCACCGTAGCGCTCCGGGAACCGATGCGCCCAGCCACCGGAGGGCATGGCAGGCTTGGGTCATGGCCGTGCAGATCAACCCCAGCATCCTGTCCGCCGACTTCGCCCGCCTCGCGGAGGAGGCGAAGGCGGTCGAGGGAGCCGACTGGCTCCACGTCGACGTCATGGACAACCATTTCGTCCCGAACCTCACGCTCGGTGTGCCGGTCGTGGAGTCGCTGGCCCGTGCGACGGACACTCCGCTGGACTGCCATCTGATGATCGAGGCCCCCGATCGCTGGGCCCCGCAGTACGTCGAGGCAGGCGCCTCGTCCGTCACCTTCCATGTCGAGGCGGCCGCCGCGCCGGTGCGGCTCGCCCGCGAGATCCGCGCCAAGGGCGCCCGGGCCTCCATGGCGCTCAGGCCGGCGACTCCCATCGAGCCGTACGAGGATCTGCTGCCCGAACTCGACATGCTGCTGATCATGACGGTCGAGCCGGGCTTCGGTGGCCAGGCGTTCCTCGACATCATGCTTCCCAAGATCCGCCGCACCCGCGAGCTGATCGGCAAGCACGGCCTCGACCTGTGGCTCCAGATCGACGGGGGGGTCTCGGCCACCACGATCGAGCGGTGCGCCGAAGCGGGCGCCGACGTGTTCGTGGCCGGCTCGGCGGTGTACGGCGCCGCCGACCCGGCCGAAGCAGTCCGTGGCCTGCGGGCTCAGGCGCAGGCGGCTACCGCCGGGTCCTCGTGGGCATGTGAACACTGAACCAACCACTTGCCGACAGGAATGTGAACGGCTCCCATCAGAGCTGATCAACTGCGCCGGATCTGCGAGGATGAACGGCGTATCCAGAGTGTGAACAGCAGTGAGGAGATCGCCGTGTCGGGTATGTCGGCGGGCCGGTCAGCCATGCGGATGGGACCCGCTGAGCTGGTGCAGGCGGCGGCCATGGCCCGCCGCTTCTACCTCGAGGGAAAGTCCAAGATCCAGATCGCGGAGGAGTTCGGCGTCAGCCGCTTCAAGGTGGCCCGGGTCCTGGAAACCGCCCTCGAACGGGATCTCGTGCGGATCGAGATCCGTGTGCCGGCCGAACTGGACGCCGAGCGCTCCGACGCGCTCCGCGCCCGTTACGGCCTCAGGCATGCCGTCGTGGTCGAGTCCCCGGCCGAGGCCGAGGAGACCACGGACCCCGAGAACCTGGGGGAAGTGGCCGCCGACCTGCTCGGCGAACTGGTCAACGAGGGGGACGTACTGGGGCTGGCCTGGGGCCGGTCCACCATTCACATGGCGGCGGCGCTGGACCGGCTGCCGCCCTGCACGGTCGTGCAGCTGACGGGTGTGTACGACGCCGGGACCGCCGAACGCGGCTCGGTCGAGGCCGTCCGCCGCGCCGCACAGGTCTCCGGCGGCGACGCGCACCCCATCTACGCGCCGATGCTGCTGCCGGACGCGGCCACCGCGCAGGCCCTGCGCCACCAGACCGGGATCGCCCGGGCCTTCGAGTACTTCGACAAGGTCACGGTCGCCTGTGTCTCCATCGGCTCCTGGGAGCCGGGCATCTCGACGGTGCACGACATGCTCAGCGACGAGGAGCGGTCGCACTACGCCTCGCTCGGTGTCGCCGCCGAGATGTCCGCGCACCTCTTCGACGCCGAGGGCCGCAGGGTCGGCCGCGACCTGGGCGAGCGGTGCATCACGGTCAAGACCGACCAGCTGCGCCGCGTCCCCGAGGTCGTCGCCATAGCGGGCGGTCAGCGCAAGGCGGCCGCGATCGACGCGGTGCTGCGCTCGGGTCTCGTCACCAGCCTGGTGACGGACACGTCGGCGGCCGACTACCTGATGACGGCGGGGCCGACACCGAAGCCGGCTCTCAACCGGGCGGACCCGGACGGGATCTGAGGGAGTGTCATGCCGGGACGGCCGTGACGGCGCCGAAGGCGTGCGGTCACGGCCGTCTCCCGTGCGGGGGCGGGGCGGACGGCCCGCCGGGCCACGGGTCGGCTCATTGTCACCGCGGTCGCCGGTGGGGTCTACTACAGCGGTGATCACAACCGGATGTTCAGGGCGGTACTGAGATGACCGACGCGACGCTCGCCGAGGTCCTCGGCGCCGGGGGCTGGGACCACACGGAACTGGACCTCACCGGCGTCACCGGCAAACCCGCCTTCATGGACCGCTGCGCCCACGCGCTCGGCCTGCCCGACTACTTCGGCCGCAACTGGGATGCCCTCGCCGACTCCCTGACCGACCTGCCCGCGACCCCGGCCGCGCACGGCCGACTGATCGTGGTGCGGGCATGGCAGGAGTACGCGCAGGCCGCCCCGCAGGAGTGGACCATCGCGCAGGAGGTCCTCACCGAGGCCGTGCAGCGCCTGCGCGGCACCGCGCGCCCGCTGGAGGTGGTCCTGGCGCTCGGTTGACGGCCGGCCCACCGCTCGCTCGGGCCCCGGCCAGTCTTCCTCGCCGACTGCGTCCGCGCGCCGACCGGCTGCACCCGGACACCCGGAAGCCCGGACACGGACAGGGACAGGGCCGCTACGAGGCGGACATGGTGGACTACGGCTTCACCGCGGTACGCGACTCCCCCGCAACTGCACGTCAGGGAGGTGGCCCGTCGGCGGCCCTCGCCTCCCTCGTGTCACGGCTGACCGGCCGACGCGGCACCTGAGCCGCCGCCTTCGGAGGATCCTCCCAAGGCCCCTGTGAGCTGCTTGGACGTTCTGTCCGGGCATTGCGGCCGGGCCTTCGTGGGAGAATGAAGTACGTGCTTCTCCCCCTGGCTGACCTGTCGGGGGGTCACCTCTGAACGACCGGGATGTGCAGCACGTGCGTTTCCTCAACGACATCCAGCCCGCCTACGACCTGACCTACGACGACGTCTTCATGGTGCCGAGCCGCAGCGCGGTCGGATCACGTCAGGCCGTCGACCTCTCCGCCCCGGACGGCACGGGTACCACGATCCCGCTGGTCGTCGCCAACATGACCGCCGTCGCCGGTCGCCGGATGGCCGAGACCCTGGCCCGGCGCGGCGGACTCGTCGTGATCCCGCAGGACATTCCGATCGACGTCGTCACCGACGTCGTCTCCTGGGTCAAGAGCCGTCACCTGGTGCTGGACACCCCGATCGTGCTCGCCCCGCACCAGACGGTGGCCGACGCACTGGCCCTGCTGCCCAAGCGGGCGCACAACGCGGGTGTCGTCGTCGACGAGGACTTCCGTCCCGTCGGCGTCGTCACCGACGCGGACCTCAGCGGCGTCGACCGCTTCACGCAGCTCGAGGTCGTCATGTCCCGTGACCTGCTGCTGCTCGACGCCGACATCGACCCGCGCGAGGCCTTCAACACCCTCGACGCGGCCAATCGGCGCTACGCCCCGGCCGTCGGCAAGGACGGCAAGCTCGCCGGCATCCTCACCCGCAAGGGCGCCCTGCGCGCCACGCTGTACACGCCGGCCGTCGACTCGCACGGCAGGCTGCGCATCGCCGCGGCCGTCGGCATCAACGGCGACGTCGCGGGCAAGGCCAAGCAGCTGCTCGAGGCGGGCGTGGACACGCTCGTCATCGACACCGCGCACGGCCATCAGGAGTCGATGATCGGCGCGATCCGCACCGTGCGCGCCCTCGACCCGCGGGTGCCGATCGTGGCCGGCAACATCGTCTCCGCCGAGGGCGTCAAGGATCTCATCGACGCGGGCGCCGACATCATCAAGGTCGGCGTCGGACCCGGCGCCATGTGTACCACCCGCATGATGACCGGCGTGGGCCGGCCGCAGTTCTCGGCCGTCCTGGAGTGTGCCGCCGAGGCGAAGAAGTACGGCAAGCACGTATGGGCCGACGGCGGTGTCCGCCACCCGCGCGACGTCGCGATGGCACTGGCCGCCGGCGCGTCCAACGTGATGGTCGGGTCCTGGTTCGCGGGCACGTACGAGTCCCCGGGCGACCTCCAGCACGACGCGGACGGCCGCCCGTACAAGGAGTCGTTCGGCATGGCCTCCGCGCGGGCCGTCCGCAACCGCACGTCCGAGGAGTCGGCGTACGACCGGGCCCGCAAGGCGCTGTTCGAGGAGGGCATCTCCACCTCCCGGATGTTCCTCGACCCGGCCCGCCCGGGCGTCGAGGACCTGATCGACTCGATCATCGCGGGCGTCCGCTCCTCCTGCACGTACGCGGGCGCGGGCTCGCTCGAGGAGTTCGCCGAGAAGGCCGTCGTGGGGATCCAGAGCGCGGCCGGTTATGCGGAGGGCAAGCCGCTGCACGCCAGCTGGAGCTGAGCCGGCTCCTCGCCGCACGCCGCCCCCGGCGAAAACCGGGGGCCGTGCGTCGCCCGCGTCACCTGGGTGGTCTTCGGAGTCCGGATGACGGTCGGGCTCGTGTTCTACTTCCTCTACGGCCGCCGCCGCTCCCGACTGCCAACCACCGCGCCATCCGCGACCCCCGCGCCCTCTGAGAAGTGAACATCCCAGAAGTGAACGACCCACAGTGCTGAACGATCTCGACGAACGCATCGTGCACGCCCTCGCCGAGGACGCCCGCCGCTCCTACGCGGACATCGGGCACCTGGTCGGCCTGTCCGCGCCCGCCGTGAAACGGCGCGTGGACCGGCTGCGGGCCACCGGAGCCATCACCGGCTTCACGGTACGGGTCGACCCGGCGGCCCTCGGCTGGGAGACCGAGGGGTTCGTCGAGATCTACTGCCGGCGCAACACCTCCCCGGAGACCATCCAGCGGGGCCTGGAGCGCTACCAGGAGGTCGTGGCCGCGTCCACCGTCACCGGGGAGGCGGACGCCGTCGCCCAGGTCTTCGCCGCCGACATGCGCCACTTCGAGCGTGTGCTGGAGCGCATCGCGGGGGAGCCGTTCGTGGAGCGCACCAAGTCGGTGCTGGTGCTGTCCCCGCTGCTGCGCCGCTTCTCCTCGGGCTCGCCGACATGAGCCGATCCGGCGTGGGCCGTCCTACTCGGCCGTCTTGCGGGCCAGTGCGTTGCTCTCGATCGAGTTGTGCACGCTGAAGCTGACCGCGTCCGAGCGGTATCGATCGTCCGACCACTCCACCGGGCGGCCCTCACGGGTCGTCGTGACCCGGCGGATCCGCAGCAGGGGACTGGTGCGGCGGACGGCGAGCAGCTCGGCGTCCTGGGCGCCCGCCGCCACCGCGTCGATGACATGCTCGCCATAGGCGAAGACCAGGCCGGTGTCGTCGAGGAGACGCTGGGTCACCGAGGGGCAGTCCGGCTCGATCGACTCCACGGCCGGGGAGATCCAGTCCGCGTACACGGTCCGCTCCAGGAGCACCGGCTCACCGTCCAGACCGCGCAACCGCAACACGTGCAACACGGGTGTCCCGCCACGGAGTTGGAGGCGCACGGCCTCCTCGGCACCGGCCGGGCGGTACTCCTGTGCGACGACGCGGCCGGTCGCCTCGCGGCCCATCGCACGCGCCCACTGGGCGAAGCTGCGCAGTTCGGCGAAGCTCTGGCTGCGGCGGCTGGCCAGGACGACGCGGCGGGCGCCCTGGCGGGATCCGATGAGTCCCTCGGCGGCCAGCGCCGCGACGGCTTGGCGGACCGTGCCGCGCGAGACGCCGTAGCGGGCGGCGAGGTCGGTCTCGGCGGGCAGCCGTGCGCCGACCGCGTACTCCTCGCGGTCGATCGCCCGGCGCAGCGCGTCGGCGATCTCCTCGTGTCGCGCGGCCATGTTTCCCCTCTGCTTCGACTGCTGTACACAGTCTGACCAGCCTAGTCCACCTGCGACGCGGCTCGGAGCCGGTCACAACTGTGCGGGAAATAGGGGCTCAGGGTTTCGCCAGTGTTTACGAAGGGGACACCACCGGCGTGCGTACTGAGGGCAACTTGTTCAGACAAGTTCTCCCTATCTCCTGCATTCCAGCGCGTCCCCCTGGAGAAGCCGTGACCGTGCCCCTGCCGAGAACCGCCGTCCGTGGCGGCGCCCTCGCCGCCGTCGCCGTACTCGCCCTGAGCGCCTGTGGCGCCGCCCCCGAGACCACCTCCGCCACCGCGGACGGCAAGAGTGCCGCCACGGCCACCTCCGCCGCCGACTTCGGCGGCCTCGACGCCCTGGTGAAGGCGGCGAAGAAGGAGGGCACGCTGAACGCCATCGCGCTGCCCCGCGACTGGGCGAACTACGGCGCCCTCATCGACGGTTTCCAGAAGAAGTACGGCATAAAGGTCGCCGTCGAGAGCCCCGACGGCACCAGCCAGGACGAGATCAACGCCGTCACCTCCAGGAAGGGTCAGGACCGCGCACCGGACGTCCTCGACCTCGGCAGCTCCTTCGCGCTGAGCGCCGCCCAGCAGGGCCTGCTCGCGCCGTACGAGGTGGCGTCGTACGCCGACATCCCCGCGGGGCAGAAGGACGCGAAGGCCCGCTGGTACAACGACTACGGCGGCTACATCTCCATCGGCTGCGACGCCAAGCGCGTCAAGACCTGCCCGGCCACCTTCGCGGACCTGCTCAAGCCGCAGTACAAGGGCCAGGTCGCCCTCAACGGCAACCCGACCAAGTCCGGCTCCGCGTTCGGCGGCGTCTGGGCGGCCTCTCTCGCGAGCGGCGGCTCCTTCGACGACATCCAGCCCGGTCTCGACCTCTTCGCCAAGCTGAAGAAGAACGGCAACTACACGCCCGTCGAGTCGACGCCGGCCACCGTCGAGAAGGGCGAGACGCCCATCAGCATCGACTGGGACTACCTCAACGCCGGATACGCCGACGAGTTCAAGTCCAAGGGCGTCGACTGGAAGGTGTCCGTGCCCAGCGACGGCCAGTTCTCCCAGTACTACTCCCAGGCGATCAACAAGGACGCCCCGCACCCGGCGGTCGCCCGCCTGTGGCAGGAGTACCTCTACAGCGCCGAGGGCCAGAACCTGTGGCTCAAGGGGTACGCCCGGCCCGCCCTGATGACCGCCATGGAGAAGGCCGGCACCCTCGACAAGACGGCCGCGGCCAAGCTGCCCGACGTCTCCGGGACGCCCGCCTTCCCGACCGAGGACCAGCAGAGCAAGGCCAAGACGGTCCTCGGGCAGGGCTGGGCCAAGGCCGTCTCCGGATGACCTCCACCGCCGTACGGGTCGACATGGCGCCCGCCGCTGAGGTGAAGCGGCGGCGCCGGTCCCTGGGCTGGCTCGCCGTCGTCCCGCTGCTCGCGTTCACCGCGCTCGCCTTCGGGCTGCCCGCCGTGGCCATGCTCGACGGCGCGTTCACCGTCAAGGACCCGGCCACGGGCGCCACCTCGTACACCGTCGACAACCTCACCGCCTCACTGCGGGGCGCGTATCTGACGGCCCTGCTCGGCAGCGTGAAGCTGTCCGCCGTGTCGGCGGGGCTGGGGGCGCTGCTCGGACTGCCGCTGGCCCAGGCCGTGGTGACCTCCCGCTTCCGCACGCTGCGCGAGGCCGTGCTCACCGCGTCCGGGGTGCTGGCCAACTTCGGCGGCGTCCCGCTGGCCTTCGCCTTCGTCGCCACGCTCGGCAACGCCGGTGTGCTGACCCGGCACTTCGGCCTCACCGACCAGGGCTGGAACCTGTACAGCTTCTGGGGACTGGTGATCGTCTACCTGTACTTCCTGATCCCGCTGATGGTCCTCACCATCACCCCCGCCCTGGAGGGGCTGCGCTCCCAGTGGCGCGAGGCGGCGCAGAACAACGGCGCGACCCCCGCGCAGTACTGGCGGCACGTCGCCCTGCCCGTTCTGCTGCCCTCGCTGCTCGGGGGCCTGGTGCTGCTGTTCGGCAGCGCCTTCGCCGCGTACGCCACCGCCGCCGCCATGGTGGGCAGCTCCATCCCGCTGGTCACCCTCCAGATCGCCGACGCCATCTCCGGCAACGTGCTCGTCGGCCAGGAGAACGTGGCGCTCGCCCTCAGCCTCGACATGGTGCTGGTCGCCGGCCTGGTCATGGCGGTCTATCTGCCCCTGCAACGACGGAGCGCTCGATGGCTCGCCTGAACATGTGGCGGTGGGCGGTCCTCGGCCTC
The DNA here is from genome assembly GCF_044460385.1 of Streptomyces sp. NPDC050121. Classification (NCBI taxonomy): domain Bacteria; kingdom Bacillati; phylum Actinomycetota; class Actinomycetes; order Kitasatosporales; family Streptomycetaceae; genus Streptomyces; species Streptomyces sp. NPDC050121. The sequence continues at coordinate 30,685 of NZ_JBITJV010000032.1, forward strand.
GCCGGCCTGTACTTCCTGGTGCCGCTGGCCGCTTCGGTCGTCTTCACCGTCGACGTGCCCGGCCAGGGCGTCACCTTCGACGCCTACACCCAGATCCTCTCCACCGACGGCTTCGGATCCAGCCTGCTGCTCTCGCTGGAGCTGGCCGTCGCCACCATCGCCGTCGTCCTGCTGCTGATGGTGCCCGCCATGGTCGCGCTGCGGCTGGGCGCGCCCCGGCTGCGGCCGGTCGTCGAGGTGGTGTGCTCACTGCCCCTGGTCGTGCCGCCGATCGCGTTCGTCGCCGGCATCGGGACAGTGCTCAAATGGGGACCCGACCATCTCTCGCGCACCCCGCTGTTCCAGACGTTCGTGGCGATCCAGAACCCCGACTTCCCCGTCGTGCTCGTCCTGGCGTACGTGGTGATGGCGCTGCCGTTCGCGTACCGGGCCCTGGACGCGGGTCTGCGTTCCGTCGACGTGGGCACCCTCGTCGAGGCCGCCCGCAGCTGCGGGGCCGGCTGGCCGCAGGCGCTCGTCCAGGCCGTCCTGCCCAACCTTCGCGGCGCGCTGCTCAACACCTCCTTCCTCACCCTGGCCCTGGTGCTCGGCGAGTTCACCGTGGCGCGACTGCTCGGCTTCCAGCCCTTCGCCGTCTGGATCGTCAACGTCAGCGGCTCGCAGGCCCAGCTGTCCGTCGCCGTGTCCGTGCTCAGCCTGCTCGTGACCTGGGTGCTGCTCCTCGTCCTCGCCGGTTTCGGCGGGCGCACCCGTTCTACTCCCCGGGGATGACCCATGACCGTGCTCGACAAGTCAGCGACGACCGCGACGAAGCCGCAGGCGCAGGCGGCGACCGTCGAATTCCGCGCCCTGCGCCGGGAGTTCGGCCCGACCGTGGCTCTCGACGGCCTCGACCTCACCGTCCGGCCGGGTGAACTTCTTGCCCTGCTCGGCCCCTCCGGCTGCGGCAAGACCACCGCGCTGCGGATGCTCGCCGGGTTCGAACACCCCGACTCCGGCGAGGTGCTGGTCGACGGAGAGGACGTCACCAGGGTGCCGGCCCACCGCCGGGACGCCGGAATGGTCTTCCAGTCGTACAGCCTCTTCCCACACCTCGACGCGCTCGACAACGTGGCCTTCGGGCTGCGGATGCGCAAGGTGCGCCCCGCCGAACGGCGCTCCCGAGCAGCCGAGTTGCTGGAACTGGTGGGCCTCGCCGACAAGGGCGCACGGTTTCCGCACCAGCTCTCCGGCGGCCAGCAGCAGCGCGTCGCCCTGGCCCGCGCCCTCGCCCTGCGCCCGCGCGTCCTGCTCCTGGACGAGCCGCTCTCCGCGCTCGACGCGAAGGTGCGGCTGACCCTGCGCGAGGAGATCCGGCGGCTCCAGCAGGAACTCGGCATCACCACCCTGTTCGTCACCCATGACCAGGAGGAGGCCCTGTCGATGGCGGACCGGGTCGCCGTGATGCACGCTGGGCGGCTCGAACAGTGCGCCGCCCCCGCAGAGTTGTACGGCCGGCCCGCCACGGCCTTCGTGGCCGAGTTCGTGGGCACGACAAGCCGGATCCCGGGCCGCCTCGAGGGCGGGACCGTCGAAGTGCTCGGGTGCCGCCTGCCCGTCGACGGCAGGATCCCGGCCGTGACCGACGTGGACGTCCTGGTGCGGCCGGAGGCGGTGCGCGTGCGGGCCGAGGACGGCGGGGACGCACGCGTGGTCGCCACCTCCTTCCTGGGCGCGGCCGTCCGCGTCACCGTCCGGCTCGCCGACGGCACCGACGTCAAGGCCGACCTGCCCGCCCACGAGGCCGCCGAACTCACGGCGGGCGCGGCGGTGGGCGTCTCGCTCCCCGACCGCCCCGTCCTCGTCGTCGAACGTACTTCCTGATCGCCCCACCGAAAGAGGCAACCGTGACCCAACTCCCCCTCCAGGCCGTTCTGTTCGACATGGACGGCACGCTCGTCGACACCGAGCGGCTGTGGTGGGAGGCGGTGGAACAGGTGGCCGGACGGTCCCTGACCGCGGCGGACCGGCCGGAGGTGCTCGGCCGTCCCGTCGAGCACACCGCCCGCTGGCTGGCCACGACCACGGGCCGGCCGGCGTCGGGGCTCGCCGAGGTGCTCCACCGGGAGTTCGCGGACCGCGTCCGTACCGGCATCGTGCCGCGCCCCGGCGCGCTCGCCCTGCTCGGCGCCCTGGCCCGGGAGGGCGTGCCGACGGCCCTGGTGACCGCGTCGCCCAGGGCGGTCGCCGACACGATCCTCGACGCCCTCGGCGCGAGCCGCTTCGCCGTCACCGTCACCGCCGACGACACCGAATACACCAAGCCCGCCCCCGACCCCTACCTGGCTGCCTGCCGCGCCCTCGGAGTCGACCCGGCCGCCTGTGTGGCCGTCGAGGACACCGAGACCGGCGTGACCTCCGCCGAGGGGGCCGGCTGCACGGTCCTGGCGGTGCCGTCGCTGGCGCCGATCCGGAGCGCGCCCGGCCGGACCGTCGTGGCCGGCCTGCAGGGCGTCACCCCCGGGCTGCTGCGCTCACTCCTGCCGCACCGGCTCCGCGTCATGACCTGGAACCTCTGGTGCGGCGGGACGAAGGTCCGCGATCACCGGGCCAAGCAGCTCAAGGTCCTCACCGAGACCGACGTGGACGTGGTCGGCCTCCAGGAGACGTACGGCACCGCGACCGAGGAACTCGCCGAAGCCCTCGGCTGGTACCACCACCGGGCCGGGGAGAACCTCGGGATCATCAGCCGCCACCCGATCACGGCCGCCCTCGGCGACCCCGACGTGGGCTTCTACGGCGCGGCGGGCGTCCGCGTCGACGTCGACGGCAGCGAGGTCGACGTGTGGACGGCCCATCTGGACTGCGCTCCGTACGGGCCCTACGAGTCCGCCTTCGACGATCTCGACGCGCAGACTTTGATCGCCCACGAGGGGGAGCGGCTCGCGCGGCTGCAAGACGCCCTGCGCCGGATCGAAGCGGGTCCGGACGTGCCCGTCGTCCTCGTCGGCGACTTCAACTGCCCCTCCCACCTGGACCGGCCCGACGTCGCGTGGCCGGTGACCAGGGCCGCCGAGGACGCCGGTTTCGCCGACTCCTACCGCGTGGCGCACCCCGACCCCGTGCGGGAGCCCGGCGCCACCTGGTCTCCGGTCCACGTCGAGCACGAGGACGGCAGCGGACGCCCGGAACCGCAGGACCGGATCGACTTCGTGCTCAACCGGGGCCTCAGGGTGCTCGACTCCCGCACCCTTGTCACCGGCAGCCCCCGGCGGTGGCCGAACGTCGAGGACAACGACTGGCCCTCCGACCACGCCGCGGTCATCACCACGTTCGCGGTCCCCGGAAATCCGGTGGGCGGCGCGGTCCGAGCCGTCTAGCATCGGTGACATGACCTGGCGACATTGATCCACAACCGGCCCCGACACCCGTCGACTGACCGCCACGCTGTACGCGTACGCGTTCCTCGACGAGTTCGTGCTGCTCTACCCGGTGTATGTGCTGCTGATGGCGGACAGCGGCCTGTCGGTCGGGCAGATCTCCTCCCTCTTCGTCCTGTGGTCGCTGACCGGTGTCCTGCTGGAGGTCCCCTCGGGCGCCTGGGCGGACGCCGTCTCACGCCGGCTGCTGCTGTGGCTCGGCCCGCTGCTGGGCGGGGCCGGCTTCGCGCTGTGGGTGCTGTTCCCGTCGTACTGGGCCTTCGCGGCCGGCTTCGTGCTGTGGGGCGCGCGCGGCGCCCTGGGCTCCGGGGCGCTGGAGGCGCTGGTGTACGAGGAGCTGGACCGGGCCGGCGCGGCGGACCGGTACGCCCGGATCATGGGCCGTGCGCACGCGGTGGGTCAGGCGGCCGTCATGGCGGCCATGGGCCTGGCCGGGCCGGTCTTCGCGCTCGGCGGCTATCCGGCCGTCGGCGCGGCGAGCGTGCTGGCCTGTCTGCTCTGCGCCGCGACCGCGACCCGCTTTCCCGAGCACCGGTCCCCGGACGCCGAGGCCGACGAGGGCCTCGCCGCCACGCTGCGTGACGGACTCGCCGGAGTCCGCCGGGACCGCGGCGTCCTCGGCGCCCTGCTGCTGGTCCCGGCCGTCACGGCGGTGTGGAGCGCGCTCGACGAGTACACCTCGCTGCTGGTCAGGGAGACCGGCGTACCGGACGCCGCCGTCCCCTACCTGCTCGTTGTGATCTGGGCCGGCGTCACGGCCGGCAGCCTGCTGTCCGGGAGGGCCGGGCGCCTCGACGGCAGCGGCCTCGCCGTGCTCCTCGCGGGCGCCGCGCTCGCCCTGGCGGCCGGCGCGCTGACGGGGAAGCCGGCCGGCATCGTCCTCGTCGCCCTCGCCTTCGGCGGCTTCCAGCTCGCGACCGTCCTGGCCGACGTCCGGCTCCAGCAGTGCATCGACGGCGCCGGCCGGGCCACCGTGACCTCCGTCGCGGGCCTCGGCACGGAGCTGCTGACCATCGGCGTCTACGGCGCGTACGGCGCCCTCGGGTCGGCCTTCTCCCACGGCGCCGTGTTCGCGCTGTGCGCCGTGCCGTACCTGGTGACGGCCCTGATCGTGGCCGTGGGACGGCGGAAGTGAGGACACGCAACGAATCGCCGCCCGAGGCCCGACGCACGCAACGAACCGCTCACCGGCGCGCAACGGCTCCTTCTTGTCCGGCCCGCGCCGGCGACCGTACCGTCTATCTGGCCCCTCGAACGGCCGCCCGAACGGCCCTTGAACGGCCCCCTGAACCCCCCTTGTACCGGTGAGGATCACGCATGCGCACCGCCCTGCTCCAGAGCTCCGGCCGCCCCGGCTCCGTCGTCGAGAACCTCAGGGTCCTCGACGAGGCCGCGGGCCGGGCCGCCGCCGCGGGCGCCGGGCTGCTGGTCGCGCCGGAGCTGTTCCTCACCGGCTACGCGATCGGCGACGACATCGCCCGCCTCGCCGAGCCCGCCGACGGGGACTCCGCGGACGCCGTCGCCGAGCTCGCCGCCCGGCACGGGCTCGCGATCGCGTACGGCTACCCGGAGCGCGACGGCGAGACGGTGTACAACGCGGCCCAGCTCGTCTCCGCCGACGGCGCCCGGCTCGCCGGCTACCGCAAGACCCACCTCTTCGGCTGCTTCGAGCACGAGCACTTCACGCCCGGCGACCGGCCGGTCGTCCAGGCCGAGCTGAACGGACTCACCGTCGGCATCATGATCTGCTACGACGTCGAGTTCCCGGAGAACGTCCGCGCCCACGCCCTCGCCGGCACCGACCTCCTCGTCGTGCCGACCGCGCAGATGCACCCCTTCCAGTTCGTCGCCGAGTCGATGATCCCGGTGCGTGCCTTCGAGAACCAGATGTACGTCGCCTACGTCAACCGGGTCGGCCGGGAAGGGGAGTTCGAGTTCGTCGGGCTCTCCACCCTCGCCGGCCCCGACGGGGTCGCCCGGGCCCGCGCAGGACGCGGCGAGGAACTGCTGTTCGCCGAGGCCGACCCGGTCGCCCTCGCCGCCTCCCGCGAGGCGAACCCGTATCTGAAGGACCGCCGCCCCGGCCTCTACGGGTCCCTGGTCTGACGCCCTCCCCCTCATTTCCCGTGCTAGGAGTCCGTACCCCATGACGTCCACCGTGCCCAACGCCGTCGAGCACGCAGACGAGCAGCAGTCGCCGATCACCATGTTCGGCCCGGACTTCCCGTACGCGTACGACGACTTCCTCGCCCATCCGGCGGGGCTCGGCCAGATCCCCGCGACCGAGCACGGCGCCGAGGTCGCCGTCATCGGCGGCGGACTGTCGGGCATCGTGGCGGCGTACGAGCTGATGAAGATGGGCCTGAAGCCGGTCGTCTACGAGGCCGACCGGATCGGCGGGCGACTGCGCACGGTGGGCTTCGACGGCTGCGACCCCTCCCTCACCGCGGAGATGGGCGCGATGCGCTTCCCGCCGTCCTCCACGGCCCTGCAGCACTACATCGACCTGGTGGGCCTGCGGACCCGGCCCTTCCCCAACCCCCTCGCCGAGGCGACCCCTTCGACGGTCGTCGACCTCAAGGGCGAGTCGCACTACGCCGAGACGGCCGAGGACCTCCCGCAGGTCTACCGCGATGTCGCCGCCGCCTGGAACAAGTGCCTGCAGGACGGCGCCGACTTCTCGGACATGAACCGCGCCCTGCGGGAGCGGGACGTGCCGCGCATCCGCGAGATCTGGGCGAGGCTCGTCGAGAAGCTCGACAACCAGACCTTCTACGGCTTCCTCTGCGACTCCGAGGCCTTCAAGTCCTTCCGGCACCGCGAGATCTTCGGCCAGGTCGGCTTCGGCACCGGCGGCTGGGACACCGACTTCCCGAACTCCATCCTGGAGATCCTGCGCGTCGTCTACACCGAGGCCGACGACCATCACCGGGGCATCGTCGGCGGCTCCCAGCAGTTGCCGCTGCGGCTCTGGGAACGCGAGCCGGAGAAGATCGTCCACTGGCCGTACGGGACCTCGCTCGCGGGCCTGCACGAGGGCGGCGAGCCCCGCCCGGCCGTCACCCGGCTGCACCGCACCGCCGGCAACCGGATCACCGTGACGGACGCGCACGGTGACATCCGCACCTACCGGGCGGCGATCTTCACCGCCCAGTCCTGGATGCTGCTGTCGAAGATCGCCTGCGACGACTCGCTCTTCCCGATCGACCACTGGACCGCCATCGAGCGCACCCACTACATGGAGTCCAGCAAGCTGTTCGTGCCCGTCGACCGGCCGTTCTGGCTGGACAAGGACGAGCAGACCGGCCGGGACGTGATGTCGATGACCCTCACCGACCGCATGACGCGCGGGACGTACCTGCTCGACGACGGCCCCGACAAACCCGCCGTCATCTGCCTCTCCTACACCTGGTGCGACGACAGCCTGAAGTGGCTGCCGCTGTCCGCGAACGAGCGGATGGAGGTCATGCTGAAATCGCTCGGCGAGATCTACCCGAAGGTCGACATCAGGAAGCACATCATCGGCAGCCCGGTGACCGTGTCCTGGGAGAACGAGCCCTACTTCATGGGCGCGTTCAAGGCCAACCTGCCCGGCCACTACCGCTACCAGCGGCGCCTTTTCACGCACTTCATGCAGGACCGGCTGCCCGAGGACAAGCGGGGCGTCTTCCTGGCCGGCGACGACATCTCCTGGACGGCCGGCTGGGCCGAGGGCGCCGTCCAGACCGCGCTGAACGCGGTCTGGGGCGTCATGCACCACTTCGGCGGGGCGACCGACGCGAGCAACCCGGGCCCGGGCGACATGTACGACGAGATCGCGCCGGTGGAACTCCCGGAGGACTGAGACCTCGCCGTAGGAGGTCTCACAGCGGAGTGAGCATCATGCGGCCCGCGAAGCCGACGGCGGTGTCGAGCCGCACGGTGAACTCCTCGGCCACGTCGGGGAGTCGGCGCAGCGCCCACAACGCCCGGGCCGCCGTCCAGGTGGCGTCCCGGGCGTGTTCCAGGCTCCAGGAGCCGAGCAGGTGGGTGAGGGGGTCGGCGATCTGCAACAGGTCGGGGCCCGGCATCAGCTCCTCGCGGATGCGTTCCTCCAGGGAGACGAGAAGATCGCCCACGCGGTCGAACTCGTCCTCCAGGTCGGCCGGCTCGCAGCCGAGGCTACGACAGGCGTCCACGACGGCGAGCGCGAGGTCGTGCCCGATGTGCGCGTTGATGCCGGCGAGCGCGAACTGCAGGGGGCGTACGCCGGGATGACGGCGGAACTGCAGCAGCGGACGCCAGCAGGCCGGTGGATGCCGGAAGGCCGGTGGATGCGGGAAGGCCGGTGGGCGCCGGTCGACCGGCGCGGGTTCCACGGCGTTCAGGTAGCGCTCCGCGAACCGTACGTCCAGTGTGGCGGCGGACCGCGGGTCCGGGAAGCGGCCGGTGTCGATGCGCCGGTCCACCTCCTGGGTCACCGCGAGATAGACGCGGTTGAAGACCGCGATCCCGTCCCAGGCAGGCAGGGCGGCGTCGAGGGCACGCATCCGGTCGAGCACCTCGTCGACGCTCGTGTCGATCGTGTCTACGCGCGGCTCGACGTCTGTCCCGACGGGAGCAGTGAACTGTTCCAAGTGCGGCATGGGGGCAGGGTCGCAGTCCTGGGCGGCCCCGCGGGTCGGCGGGCCCGACGCTTCCCCGGAACGGGGGAACGAGGTGTGCGGGTGAGTGCGGGTGAGCGACCGCTTAGTCAACCCGTAGGATAGGGAGCGTCGTCTCATACCTGCACAGGAGTCCCATCCGTGACCGCCGAAGCCCCGATCGCCCCCGCCCTGTCCTACGGCCGGCTGATCCCCGTCACCGTCCACTTCGACGACCTGGACGCGCTCGGCATGCTGCACAACGCCCGCTACCCGCTGCTCGTCGAGCGGGCCTGGACGGAGTTCTGGCAGGCCAACGGCGTGCGCTTCGACGGCGACTGGGCGAGCGCCGGGGACGCCTGCAACGTGGTGAGGGAATTGCTGATCGGCTACGAGGCCCCGGTCACCCGCACCGGCGCCTACGCCGTCCACCTCTGGCTGGAGCGGCTGGGCGCCACGAGCCTGACCTACGGCTTCCGGCTCTGCTCGGCGGACGGCGCCACGACCTACGCGCGGGGCACCCGCGTCCTGGTGCGCCTCGACGCGAGCACCCTGCGCCCCACGCCGTGGAGCGACGCCTTCAGGGCCGCGGGCCGGGTACTGCTGCGGCCCGCGCACTGACCTTCGAGCCCGTCCGCCCGTCGCCGCCCCGCAGCACCGGCGCGAACACCGCGAGCCCGCACGACAGCGCCGTCACCACACCGAACGACACCATCAGGCTGGTCGCCTGCGCCACCCCGCCGATCAGGCTCGGCGCGATCAGCCCGGAGGTGTACGTGATCGTCGCGACGCCCGCGATGGCCTGGCTGGGGTTCGGCCCGCTGTGACCGGCCGCGGCGAAGCACAGCGGTACGACGACCGCGATGCCCAGCCCCATCAGCCCGAACCCGCCCATCGCCACCGCCGGGTGCCCCGCGACGACGATCAACAGCCCGCCCAGCGCGGCGAGGACGCCGCCCGCCCGGACGGTGCGCACCGCGCCGAACCGGTTCACCATCGCGTCGCCCGCGATCCGGGCCACCGCCATCGTGAACATGAAGCCGGTCGTACAGGCCGCCGCGACCCCGGCCGACGAGTCGAGCTCGTCGCGCAGGTACACGGCCGACCAGTCCAGGCTCGCGCCCTCCGCGAACACCGCGCAGAACCCGACCGCGCCGATCAGCAGCGCCGAGCGGGGCGGCAGCGCGAACCGCGGGGGCGGCTCCTCGTCCTCGGTGGGCCGCAGGTCCAGCACCCAGCGGCAGACCAGCAGGCCGAGGACGGTCAGCACGGCCGCCGCCAGCAGGTGGTGCAGGCGGGCGTCCGACCCCAGGTGCGCGGCGAGCGTCCCGCCCGCCGAGCCGATCAGGGCGCCCGCGCTCCACATGCCGTGCAGTCCCGACATGATCGACCTGCCCAGCAGCCGCTCCACCTCCACGCCGAGCGCGTTCATCGCGACGTCGGCCATGCCGGAGGTCGCGCCGTAGACGAACATCGCCAGGCAGAGCGTGAGCAGGTTCGGCGCGAGGGAGGGCAGCGTCAGCGCCAGCGTCCACAGCGCGAGCAGTCCGCGCAGGGCCGTACGGCTGCCGAAACGGTGGGTGACCGAGCCGGCCAGCGGCATCGCGCAGGCCGCCCCGAACGCCGTGAAGGCGAGCGCGAACCCGAGCTGGCCGGTGGACACCCCGGCGTGGTCCTGGATCCACGGCACACGGGTGGCGAACGAACCGGTGACCGCGCCGTGCACGGTGAACACGGCCGCCACGGCGTACCGGGCGCGCCGCACCTGCGCCGGTGCGTGGATCACTTCGGCCACTCCGCTCATTCTTCCCCCTCCGGCCTTCGCGCCGCGCCGTCGCGATGCCGACGTAAACTATCAGGAACCCTGCCTGATAAATAGAGGGCGCTACGACGGCCACCTGGAGCCCTCGACCGCCGTGGGAGGATTCCCGCCATGCCCGCATCCCCGAGCACCGCCCGGGCCATCAACGACCGGCTCGCCCTGCGGCTGCTGCAACACGAAGGCCCGTTGACGGCAGGGCAGTTGAAGCAGCTCACCGGCCTGTCCCGGCCCACGGTCGCCGACCTCGTCGAACGCCTCGCCGCCGCGGGTCTGATCGACGTCGTCGGAGAGACGGGCGAGCAGCGCCGCGGACCCAACGCCCGGCTCTACGGCATCGTCGCCGACCGCGCCCACCTGGCCGCGCTGGACGTGCGCACGGACGGCGTCGCCGTGCTGGTGTCGGACCTGGTCGGCCGGGTGCTCGCCGAGGCGTCCGTGCCGATCGGCGGCGACACGGGCACCGGGACGGCCGTGGAACAGGCGGTCACGCTGGTCGAGCGGACGGCGAAGGAGGCCGGGGCCGACCGGCTGCACACCCTCGGCATCGGCGCGCCCGGTCTGATCGACCCGGCCTGCGGCGAACTGCGCGACTCCGGCGGGCTGCCCGAGTGGCACCGCCGCCTGGTGGCCGCTCTGCAGGAACGGTTCCCGTTCGCCCACGCGCACGTCGAGAACGAGACCAACCTCGCCGCCCTGGCGGAACAGCGCGAGGGCGCCGCCCGGGACCGCGACACCTTCGTCCTGCTGTGGCTCGGCCACGGCATCGGCGCAGCCGTCGTCCTGGACGGCGCCCTGCGTCGCGGAGCCTCCGGCGGCACCGGCGAGATCGGCTTCCTGCCCGTCCCGGGCACCGGCGGCCTGCCCTCGGCGACGGACTGCGAGGGCGGCTTCCACTCCCTGGCCGGCTCGGCGGCGATCGCCGCACTGGCGGGGGAGCACGGCCTGACTTCGGCGGCCGCGCACCCCGCCGAACCGGTGGCGGCGGCGCTGGTACGGCAGGCGGTGCAGCCGGCTCCGGGCGCCGCCGCCGAGCGCTTCCTCGACGCCCTCGCCGACCGGCTCGCCCTCGGCGTCGCCTCCGTCGTCGCCGTCCTCGACCCCGGCTGTGTGGTCCTCGGCGGCGAGGTCGGACAGGCCGGCGGTGCGGCGCTCGCCGACCGGGTGGCCAGGCGCCTCCGCCGCATGGCCCCCCTCCCCACGGAGGTCCGCCCCAGCACCCTCGGCGGCGCCGCAGTCCTACGCGGCGCCCTGCTCACGGCCCGAGAGTCGGCCCAGGAGGAACTCTTCGGGGCGCGATAGCCCCGGAGGGAACTTCTCCGGCCGGAGGCTCTCGGGCCAGCGGGCCGCCGGCCCGCAGGGTTTCGGGGCACGGTGTTGTGGGGGTCGGAGCAGCTGGGGGTGCGGTGGCGCATGGACCGCAGGTTTCGGGGTGGGGTGGGGTGATGGTGGGGTCGGGGTGGGTCACTGGGGGGAGCTGTTCGCTCGGGAGTGCGTACGAGGCCGAATTAGCTCGATCGTGTGATGGTCGGCTCCTGGGTTTGCGGTGGCATAGGCCGTTTGGGTTAGCGTGATCGTGCGACCTGGGACACCGGGTACGGCGTCAGCGTGCGGGGCCCCTGCTCCACCAGAGGATGGTTCAGGGCCTCCCCGTCGCCTCTGGCCGTACCCAACTGGCCAGGCGTGAGGGAACTGGCCTCCCGGGCCCGGACCACGCACAGGATGCGTGTCACCTACCCGGGGTCGAGTACGCCGGGGACCAGCTCGCCCAAGACCGTTCGGGGCGCGCGGCTGAACGGACTCACGCCCGCTCAGTCCACAGGAACGGTGTGGGTTGTGAGGTAGTTCTCGAATGTGCCCTTTCCCACCGCTCGCGCCGGGGCCAGGTGGCCTCCGGTGCGGAAGCCCCGGTAGGCCGCGCCCCACAGGGGGACGTTCACCACCGGGCGCCGCAGGCCGCTCGCCTTCAGGTACGCGCGGGCCAGCGACTCGGCCGTGCGGACCTCGGGCCCGGCCATGTCGTCGACCCGCCCCGCCGGCGCGCCCGTCGCCAGTTCCACGAGCCGGTCCGCGACCTCCGCCACCTCCACCGGCTGGTCGCTCACCCCGGCCGGAAGGACCAGCACCGGCGCCTTGGCCAGCGCCCGGAACAGCTGGACCAGCAGATCGTGGAACTGGGTCGCCCGCAACACGGTCCAGCCGAGCCCCGACTCCTCCACCTGCTTCTCCACGGCGAACTTCGCCTTGTAGTAGCCGTACGGCACCCGGTCCACCCCGATGATCGAGATGTAGACCAGGTGGCCCACCCCGGCCTTGCGCGCGGCGGCGATCAGGTGCTTGGCGGCCTGCTCGTCACCCCCGCGCGGGGTGCTCGCGCAGTGCACGATCGTGTCCACGCCCGCGACGGCAGCGTCCAGCCCGGCCCCGCCCCTGCGCAGGTCGACGGCGTACGGCTCGGAGCGCCGGCTCAGCACCCGCACCTCGTGTCCGTCCGCCCGCAGCCGCGCGGTGACGAGCCGGCCGAGGGTTCCACTGCCACCGGTCACCAGGATCGTGCTCATGCTGTTCAGCCCCTTCGGACACCGGACGCTCCCCGTCGGAACGCCCTTCGGCAGCTGAGACCGAACAGCCCCCGCGGAATGTGACAGCCGCTGCTACACCCGCCCGACCTGACGCTCCACAAAGTCCAGCTTCTCCGGATTCATCACGGCCTGAACCCCCGCGATCTCCCCGCCGAGATACTCGAACCCGAGCGCGGCCATCAGCTCGCCGCCGTCCCCGACGAGCAGGCCCGGCGCGCCGTTGAGTTCGACGGTCGTGAAGGTGGGACGGGTCGTGAAGTTCCGGAGCACGCCGGCCAGGAAGCGCAGCACCTTCTCGCGTCCCAGGATCGGCCGCCGGGCCGTGGTGACCCGGCCGCCGCCGTCGCTCCACCAGGTGACGTCGGCCGTGAGCAGCCGCTCCAGCGCGGCGAGGTCCCCGTCCCGGGCAGCCGTGACGAACGAGGCGACCAACTCCTCCTGCCGCGCCGGAGCCGCCTCGAAGCGCCGCTCCGCCGCGGCCAGCCGCTGCTCCGCCCGCCGGTACAGCTGACGGCAGTTGGCCTCGCTCAGGTCGAGCACCTCGGCGATCTCCCGGTACCCGTAAGCGAACGCCTCCCGCAGCACGTACACCGCCCGCTCCGTGGGAGTGAGCCGCTCCAGCAGCACCAGCATCGCGAGCGACACCGCGTCGCGCTGCTCCGCCGACTCCAGAGGGCCGAGCGCGCCGTCCGAGGTGACGACCGGCTCGGGCAGCCATGTCCCGGCATAGCTCTCACGGCGCGCCCGGGCCGAGGTCAGCCGGTTCAGACAGAGGTTGGTGACGGTCTTCGCCAGCCAGGCGGCCGGATACGTGATCTCCGTGCGGTCGGCTCCGCTGAACCGCAGGTAGGCGTCCTGGACCGTGTCCTCGGCCTCGTGCGCCGAGCCCAGCATCCGATAGGCCAGCCCGAACAGCCGGGGGCGGTGGGCCTCGAACTCGTCGGCGCTCGCGGTCGTCATGGGATCACCCTGTCAGAGCCGCGACCGGCCCGAGGAGACCCGGCGGCGGGCAAGGGCCGTCGTCACCGCCACCGGGCCGCACACCGCAGACCCTAGAAAGGACTAGACCAGTACGTCAATGGGTGGGAGCCGTCCGGGATCGGCCCCGGCCCAAAGCGGGCCTGACGGCCTGTGAGCCACCCCACACCCTTCACCTGTATGGACGCCTCCCGGCCGTGGCACACTGGCCGTGTACCTAAAGCAGCGCACTCCGGGGTCGGTGAAAGTCCGAACCGGCGGTTACAGTCCGCGACCCGGTCGCTTCCAGCGGCCGGTTGACCAGGTGAAATTCCTGGACCGACGGTTAAAGTCCGGATGGGAGGCAGTGCGCGGCGGGCGGGCATTCGTGCGCGCCGCCGTATTTGTACTCGTCCGCGGACGAGTCTGTCCGGCGTCGCCCCCGGTGCCGTTGCCCGTACAAGCTGTCGTCATCGACAGGCCCCGGAGTCCGTGCCCGAAGAGGCAGGAGGACCCGGGAAGTGTTCACCGGAATCGTCGAAGAGCTGGGTGAGGTCACCGCCGTCGAGAGTCTCGGCGACGCCTCCCGCTTCCGGCTGCGCGGCCCCGTCGTGACCGATGGCGCGAAGCACGGCGACTCCATCGCCGTGAACGGGGTCTGTCTCACCGTCGTCGAGCACGAGGGCGACGAGTTCACCGCCGACGTCATGGCGGAGACCCTGAACCGCTCCAGCCTCGGCGCCCTCGGCGTCGGCTCCCGCGTCAACCTCGAACGCCCCACCGCAGTCGGCGCCCGCCTCGGCGGGCACATCGTGCAGGGCCATGTCGACGGCACCGGCGCGGTGTTGGAGCGCAGGCCCTCCGAGAACTGGGAGATCATCAAGATCTCCCTCCCCAGCGACCTCACCCGGTACGTGGTGGAGAAGGGTTCCATCACCGTCGACGGCATCAGCCTCACGGTCGTGGACGCCGGGCTCGACCAATTTACCGTCAGCCTCATCCCCACCACCCTCGCCCTGACCACGCTCGGCCGCAAGCAGCCCGGCGACCCGGTCAACCTCGAGGTGGACATCGTCGCCAAGTACGTCGAGCGGCTGCTGACCACCACTCAGGGGGCGGCCGCTCAGGGAGCATCCCCTCAGGGAGCGGCGCAGTGAACTCGCTGAACTCCGAGGCCTTCGTCATGTTCGACCAGCACATCCTCTGGTCGGACATGATCGGCAACATTCTCGGCCTGATCACCCTCGCCCTGGGCTGGCGGCGCTCCCTGTGGACCTGGCCGGTGCAGTTCCTCTCCGGCCTCGTCCTCTTCGGCGCCTTCTACGGCCACCTGACCGGCAGCGCGGGCAAGCAGGTCGTCGTCATGGCCGTCGCCCTGTACGGCTGGTGGCAGTGGAAGCGGAGCAAGGGCCGGTCCGCGGACGGCGCCATCACCCCGCGCTTCGCCACCTGGCCCGAGCGCGCGGCCATGGTCGGCGCCGCCGCCGTCGGCACGGTCGCCGTCGCCCTGCTCTTCAAGGCCTATCCGTCCCTGTCCTGGGACCCCTGGCCGGACGCCTACATCTTCGTCGGCACCATCGTCGCCATGTACGCCCAGGCGCGCGGCATGGTCGAGTTCTGGATCGCCTGGCTCCTCGTCGACCTCGTCGGCGTCCCCCTGAACTTCGCCAACGGCTACGCCTTCTCCGGCTTCGTGTACGTCATCTACGGCGCGCTGGTCCTGTGGGGCATGCGCGACTGGTGGCTGCGCTCCCGCAAGGCTTCGCAACCCGCTCTGGAAGGAGCGCCGGTATGAGCGCCCACCCGTCTCCCGCCCCCATCCCGAACGAGGCACTTCGCGCCGCCCCTCGTGTCCCGCCGATCCTCTACAGCACGGACGGCATCGAAGACTTCTCCCTCGATCCCGTCGAGCAGGCCATCGCCGACATCGCGGCCGGCCGCCCCGTCGTGGTCGTCGACGACGAGGACCGCGAGAACGAGGGCGACCTCGTCGTCGCCGCCGAGAAGGCCACCCCCGAGATCGTCGCCTTCATGATGAGCGAGTGCCGCGGCCTGATCTGCGCCCCCATGGAGGGCGACGAGCTGGAGCGCCTGAACCTCCCGCAGATGGTCGAGGACAACACGGAATCGATGAAGACCGCCTTCACGGTCTCCGTCGACGCCTGTGCCGCCCACGGCGTCACCACCGGCATCTCCGCCGCCGACCGGGCCACCACCCTTCAACTGCTGGCCGGCGGCGGGGCGCAGGCCACCGACTTCGTCCGCCCCGGACACGTGTTCCCCCTGCGGGCCAAGCCCGGCGGCGTCCTGACCCGCAACGGCCACACCGAGGCCGCCGTCGACCTCGCCCGCCTCGCGGGGCTGCGCCCGGCCGGCGCGATCGTCGAGATCGCCGGCGAGGACGGCCGGATGCTCCGGCTGCCCGAACTGATCCCGTTCGCCCGCAAGCACGGCCTGACGATCATCTCCATCGAGGACCTGATCGCCTACCGCCGCGGCTCAGAGCCCACCGTCCGGCGTGAGGCCGAGACCCGGCTGCCCACCGTCCACGGCGCCTTCACCGCGTACGGCTACCGCTCCACCGTCGATGGCGTCGAGCATGTCGCCCTGGTCCACGGCGACCTCGGCGACGGCCGGGACGTCCTGGTCCGGGTCCACTCCGAGTGCCTCACCGGCGACGTCTTCGCCTCCCTGCGCTGCGACTGCGGCCCCCAGCTCGACGCGTCCCTGGAACGCATCCAGAGCGAGGGCCGGGGCGTGGTGGTGTATCTGCGCGGACACGAGGGCCGCGGCATCGGCCTGCTGTCCAAGCTGCGGGCGTACGAGCTCCAGGAACAGGGCCACGACACCCTCGACGCCAACCTGGAGCTGGGCCTGCCCGCCGACGCCCGCGACTACGGGGCCGGCGCACAGATCCTCGAGGACCTCGGCGTGCACAGCGTGCGCCTGATGACCAACAATCCCGAGAAGACCGACGCGCTCGTCCGGCACGGCATCGAGGTCACCAGGCGCGAGCCGATGCCCGTCCAGGCGGGCGAGCACAACATCCGCTACCTGCGCACCAAGCGGGACCGGATGGGACACGACCTGCCCTGGCTGGAGACGGCCCCCGTGTCCCCCTGCGGCAACCAGTAGCACCAGCAGCACAAGCAGCAGAAACAGCACAGCCGGTAGCACCAGCAGAACCGGTAAGAACAGCACCGAGGAGAGACGTGAGCGGCAAGGGCGCACCGGACCTGTCCGTACGCAATGTGGGTGATTTTCGGGTCGCCGTCATCGCGGCACAGTGGCACGAGAAGGTGATGGACGGTCTGGTCGACGGCGCCCTGCGCGCCCTGCACGACCTGGGCATCGACGAGCCGACCCTGCTGCGGGTCCCCGGCAGCTGGGAGCTCCCCGTCGTCGCCAAGGTGCTGGCCGGACGGGGCTACGACGCGATCGTCGCCCTCGGCGTCGTCATCCGCGGCGGCACCCCGCACTTCGAGTACGTGTGCCAGGGAGTCACCCAGGGCCTCACCCAGGTCTCCGTCGAGACCGGCGTCCCCGTCGGCATGGGCGTCCTCACCTGCGACACCGAGGAGCAGGCCCTGGACCGGGCCGGCATCGAGGGCTCCCGCGAGGACAAGGGACACGAGGCGGTGACGGCGGCGGTGGCGACCGCGGCCACCCTCCGCTCAGTATCTGAACCCTGGCGATAGGCCCACCGGCGATACGGCTAGGGTGGGCCGCACTATGTCCAAGAAGACGTTCGAGGAGCTCTTCACCGAGCTCCAGCAGAAGGCCGCCGACGGCGACCCCACCACTTCCCGCACCGCCGAACTGGTCGGGAAGGGCGTCCACGCCATCGGCAAGAAGGTCGTCGAAGAGGCCGCCGAGGTCTGGATGGCGGCCGAGTACGAGGGCAAGGAGGCAGCCGCCGAGGAGATCTCGCAGCTGCTCTACCACGTCCAGGTGATGATGGTCGCCCGCGGAATCTCGCTGGACGACGTGTACGCCCACCTGTAAGCCGTAGTCACACACCCTTTCCGCACGAACGAAGGAAGCTCGCCTCATGCTGCGCATCGCCGTCCCCAACAAGGGTTCCCTGTCAGGCCCTGCGGCGGAGATGCTGCATGAGGCCGGCTACCAGCAGCGCCGGGAGTCCAAGGAGCTGCGGATCGTCGACCCGGAGAACGAGGTCGAGTTCTTCTACCTCCGCCCCCGCGACATCGCGATCTACGTCTCCTCCGGCCGCCTCGACATCGGCATCACCGGCCGCGACCTGCTGATCGACTCCGGCGCGAACGCCGAGGAGATCCTCCCGCTCGGCTTCGCCCGCTCCACCTTCCGGTTCGCCACCAAGCCGGGCACCGCGACCGGCGTCGAGGACCTCAAGGGCAAGACGGTCGCCACCTCCTACGAGGGCATCGTCGCGGGGCACCTCGCCGAACAGGGCATCGACGCCGCCGTCGTCCACCTCGACGGCGCCGTCGAGACGGCCATCGAGCTGGGCGTCGCCGAGGTCATCGCCGACGTCGTCGAAACCGGCACCTCGCTGCGCAACGCGGGCCTGGAGGTCTTCGGCGACCCCATCATGACGTCCGAGGCGGTCGTGATCCGCCGCACCGGTGCGGCCACCAAGGAGGCCGCCGAGCCGAAGGTGCAGCAGTTCCTGCGCCGCCTCCAGGGCGTCCTGGTCGCCCGGACGTACGTGATGATGGACTACGACTGCCGCGTCGAGCAGTTGGAGAAGGCCGTCGCGCTGACCCCGGGCCTGGAGTCGCCGACCGTCTCCCCGCTGCACAACGAGGGCTGGGTCGCCGTCCGCGCCATGGTCCCCGCCAAGGAAGCCCAGCGGATCATGGACGACCTGTACGACATCGGCGCCCGCGCCATCCTGACCACGGCCATCCACGCCTGCCGCCTCTGAGGCCCGAGAGATCCACGCGACGATGTCCCGACTGCCGGGTGGCGACCTGCCCACCCTTCCCGTCACCTTCCGGCCGGCCCGCACCCGCGCGGTGCTGCTCACGGCCGGGGTGGCGATCCTGCTCACCATCTCCACCATCGCGATGCTGCTGGAGAAACTCGGCCCGGGGGAGCGGCTCAGCTTCATCCTCACCGGCGCGCTCATCTTCTGGGCGCTGGCCCGGCTCGCCCGCGTGCGGGTCGTCGCCGACGACTCCGGCGTCACTGTGGTGAACATCGCAAGCAGGCGGCGGCTCGACTGGGCGGAGATCATCCAGGTGAACCTCCGTCCGGGCGACCCCTGGGTGTTTTTGAACCTCACCGACGGCACCAGCCTGCCCGCGCTCGGGATCCAGCCCGGCATCGACAAGCAGCAGGCCATCGCCGACGCGCGCACCCTGCGGGCCCTCGCGGAAACCCGGTCCGTCCGGGACCCCGAAGCGTCCACAGGGCAAGATCAGGGCTGACTCGGGGCCGCCCACCCTGCCGCTGGAGCCCCTGTCTTGATTAATCTGGTGACGGAGGCGTTCCCCTTGTGCCTCCGCCCCTGTTGTGCCCTGCCGGGCTCACAGGGGTTCCTGCTACCCGAGGAGTGACTCCCTCCGGCGATGGACGGTTCGTCCTGTAGTACCTGCGCCGCCCCCACCCGACCTGGTTCGGAGGCGGCGGCATCATGACCATCCCGTTGCTGCTCCTGGCAGCCGCGTTCCTGCTCATCCTCGCCAACGGCTTCTTCGTCGCCGCCGAGTTCGGCCTCGTCACGGTCGAACGCCCGGAGGCCGAGAAAGCCGCAGCCGAGGGCGACAGACGAGCCCGTACGGTCGTCGAGTCGCTGAAGGAGCTGTCCTTCCAGCTGTCCGGCACGCAGCTCGGCATCACCATCACCTCCCTCGTCGTCGGCATGCTCGCCGAACCGGCGCTGGCGGAGCTGCTGCACACCCCGTTCACCGCGATCGGCATCCCCGAGGGCGCCGTCTCCGGGGTCGCCGTGGTCGTCGGCATGCTGCTGGCGTCCGCCGTGCAGATGGTGATCGGCGAACTCGTGCCCAAGAACTGGGCGGTGTCCAAGCCCCTGCAGGTCGCGCGGTTCGTCGCGGGCCCGCAAGCCGGCTTCTCCCGCCTCTTCCGGCCGGTGATCTCGGCCCTCAACACCGTCGCCAACCGCCTGGTGCGCGCCCTGGGCGTCGAGCCCACCGAGGAGCTGGCCTCCGCCCGCACCCCCGGCGAACTCGTCTCCCTGGCCCGGCACTCGGCCCAGGCCGGCGCCCTCGAACAGGACACGGCCGACCTCTTCGTACGGACGCTGTCGCTGGCCGAGCTGACCGCGCAGCACGTCATGACCCCGCGCGTGAAGGTCAGCGCCCTGCAGTCCTCGGCCACCGCGGAGGACGTGGTCAACCTGACCCGGGCCACCGGCCTGTCCCGGTTCCCCGTCTACCGCGAGAAGATCGACGAAATCGTCGGCATGGTCCACCTCAAGGACGCCCTGGCCGTCCCCGTCCACGACCGGCTGCGCACTCCGCTCGCCCGGATCGCCCGCCCCGCGCTGCTGGTCCCCGAGACCCTGCCCGTGCAGCCCCTGTTGGCCCGGCTGCGCAGCGAGCAGCCCATCGCCGTCGTCGTCGACGAGTACGGCGGCACGGCCGGTGTGGTCACCCTGGAGGACATCGTCGAGGAGATCGTCGGCGAGGTCCGCGACGAGCACGACGGCCACGACACGCCCGAACTCGCCGCGGCCCCGCCCGAGGAGGGCAGGCCCGCCTGGGACGTGGACGGCAGTTGCCGCGTCGACACCCTCCAGCGCATCGGCCTGGAGGTCCCGGAGGGGCCGTACGAGACGGTCGCCGGGCTCGTCGCCGACCTGCTCGGCCGTATCCCGGCCGTCGGCGACCGGACCGAACTGCCCGGCTGGCGGCTCTCGGTGCGCCGGGTCGGCCACTACCGGGCCGAACGGGTCCGGCTGGTGCGCACCGGCGTGGTCGTGGAGGTCACCCGATGAGCGTCCTCCAACTCGTCTTCGCCGCGCTGCTCGTGCTCACCAACGGCTTCTTCGTCGGCGCCGAGTTCGCGCTCGTGTCCGTCCGCCGCAGCCAGATCGAGCCCCTCGGCACGGCACGGGCCCGCCAGGTCCTCTACGGCCTGGAGCGACTGCCGCAGATGATGGCGGCGGCCCAGTTCGGCATCACCGTCTGCTCCCTCACCCTGGGCGCGGTCGCCGAACCGACGGTCGCGGGGCTGCTGGAACCGCTCTTCGAGGGGATCCACCTCCCGCACGGCATGATCCACCCCCTGGGGTATGTCGTAGCCCTGGCCGCGGTGGTCTTCTTCCACCTCGTCATCGGCGAGATGGTGCCGAAGAACCTCGCCATGGCGGCACCGGAGAAGGTCGCGCTGTGGCTCAGCCCCGGTCTGGTCGCCTTCGCCCGTGTCTGCCGGCCGATCACCGTGGCCCTTGGCGCCTGCGCCCGGGGCATCCTGCGGCTCTTCCACGTCGAGCCCAGGGACGAGGTCGAGGCCGTCGTCACCAGCGAGCAGCTCAACCGGCTGCTGGAGGACTCCGGACAGGCCGGGCTCCTCGCCCCCGAGGAGCAGGAGCGGCTGGAGGACGCGCTGGAACTGGGCTCCCGCCCGGTGACGGACGTCCTGTTGAAGCGCGAGTCCCTGGTCACGGTCAGCCCGTCGGTCACCCCGGGCGAGATCGTCGAGCTGACCGCCCGCACCGGCTACTCCCGCTTCCCGGTCGCCGCGGACAACGGCGCCTACATGGGCTACCTGCATGTGAAGGACGTCCTCGACCTGGAGGACTCCGAGCGGGCGGTGCCGCAGCAGGTGTGGCGTCCGATGACGACGCTGCGGTCCGAACTCCCGCTGGACGACGCGCTGACGGTGATGCGCCGGGCGGCGACCCATCTGGCGCAGGTCGCCGACGCGTCCGGCAAGGTACTCGGCCTGGTCGCCCTGGAGGACGTACTGGAGCTGCTGGTGGGCGAGGTCACGGACCCCGCGCACCGGGAACTCCCCGAGGTCCGGCTGACGGAGCCCCGGGCGAGCGACGAGCCGGAGCAGGCGCTGGCGAGCTAGGGCGCCGCTGGAAGGCCGATGCGTTTGCGGTGGCGAGCCGCGGGGTCCGTCAGATCGCCGACGGATCCTGCGGCCCCCGTCCCGACAGCACCTCGCCGTACGCCTGCATCAGGTCCGGCAGCCGCAGTGTCGACAAGTCGTCCCGGGTCAGCGTGCCCGGGTAGGTCGACAGCCGCAGATCGCGGTACGCGCAGCTCTTCTCGTACAGGGTCCGCAGGAAACGCCCGTTGCCCAGCTCGTCGATCCACCCCTGGTCGACGACGTGTCCGGCGATCGAGCGCAGCTCGTCGAGTGCCTCCTCGTCCCACACGTCACCGTTCTCCGCGGCCAGCACCTCGCCGATGGAGGTCAGCTCCAGGGGCCGGTAGGAGGGGAAGTCGACGCGGGTGGTGAAACGGGAGGACAGTCCGGGGTTCGCGGCGAGCAGGCGGTCCATGCCCTCCGGGTAGCCGGCCAGGATCACCACCAGGTGGTCCCGGTTGTCCTCGGCCCGCTTCAGCAGCACCTGCAACGCCTCGTCGCCGTATGCGTCGCCCTTGCCGTAGCCGGAGTTGGAGAGCGAGTACGCCTCGTCGACGAAGAGGACGCCGCCGAGGGCGGAGTCGATCAGCTCGTTGGCCTTCACCGCCGTCTGGCCGAGGTACTCGCCGACCAGGTCGGCGCGCTGGGCCTCCACGAGATGGTCGCCGCCCAGCAGACCGAGGGCGTAGAAGACACGGCCGAGGATGCGGGCCACCGTGGTCTTGCCGGTGCCGGACGGCCCGGAGAAGACGAAGTGCCGCTTCGGCGGCTGGACCGGCAGGCCCTGCCCGGTCCGCAGGCGGGCCATGTTGAGCTGTGCGGACAGCGCTTTGACCTGGCGTTTCACCGGTTCCAGGCCCACCATGCGCTCCAGCTCGGCCAGCGCCTCCTCGAGTAACACGGGGTCCGTGGGCCCGGCCGGCGGCGGCGAGGGGACGCTGTTCTTCTCCCGCACCCCGGGCTCGGTCACCGGCGGCAGCGGGACGACGGGCGGTAGGTCGGAGGGTTCGCCGAGCCTCAGGTCCCGGCCCTCCGTGCCGAACAGCGGGTCGAAGCCGTCCGGCCCGTCCACCATGTCCTGCCCGACCCCGGTGAGCGTGATCGCCGCGAGGTCGGCCGCGTCGTCGTACCCGTCATAACCGTCCCCTTCGGCGATCGCGGCGAGCCGGGCCGAGGTGTCCATGAAGGCGGCGTCGACGCGGTGCACCGCCCGGTACAGGGGGAGGGCCGCCGCCGAGCGGCCGGTGCCCTCGTGGGCCCGGGCCAGCCAGTACCGCAGCTCCTTGCGCTGCGGCTGCTCGCTGCGGCAGCGCATCAGCGCCGCCGAGAGCAGCGGCTCGGCCTGCCCGTACATCTCCAGGCGCACCCGGGCCATCCCGCCGAACAGGCCGGCCTCGATGCCCAGCAGCGGATCGTCGAGCAGCGGGTCGGTGTGCCGGACCAGCTGCTCCCAGTCCTTGACCAGATAGGCGCGGCAGGCGTGCAGGAAGCGGACCTGGTGATCGGTGTCGACGGGCGGGAGTCCGGCGAGCGCACGGTCGAGTTCGGGCACATGGCGGCCGTCCAGCCAGTGCGAGGCGTGCGCGAGGAGCAGATCGCGTGGACTCTCCAGTACCGGTTGAACCCACCAGCCCAGCCAGTACCAGGAGTTGAGCGTGCGGCGGTGCCGGGTGCGCTGCTCGCCGAACCGCTCACGGTGCCGGAACATCCGCAGAAGCGCGGTCGTCGTGTCGACGCGCAGCGCGTGCAGCCCGAGCCAGCCGTCGGCCATCCCGGGATCGATCCGCACCGCGGTGCGGAACTCCTCCTCCGCCTGCGGATAGGCGCCCATCGTGTAGGCGTCCACGCCGCGCAGCCAGGCGAGGTCGGCCGCGTCGGCCGGGGCCTCGGGACCCTGCGTGCCGAAGTCCATCACGTCCCCCACAAACCGTGCCCCCGTCGGTGTGCCGGCGAGTTTCGCCCGTCGGCTGCCTTGGTCGAACCGCTGTGCCGCGGACCGGAGTTGCAAGGTGCGCGCAGCAACTGTCCAGGTCGCACCGAGGGCATCGTACCTGCGTGGGCGTCGCCCGCCGTAGGGTGTCGTACCAGCCGCTCGGCGGGGTGGGAGCAGAGGGGGCGCATCCCGCGCGGTGACCCAGAGTGAGCGATCTGTGTCGCGTCGCGTCCGGAAAAGGGGCGGGAGACGGGCTGCGGACAGAACGAAGCCCCCGATCACGGGGGAACAACCGGGGGCTTCGCGTCCGAGGGCGGCTTCAATGCCGCACATTGAGAACGTAAGACCTGTGCGGCCCGTCGGTCAAGCGGAGTTGAAGCAGTTGGCGAACTTCGAGCGGAGGGCCCTTCACAGGTTCACCACAATGCAGGTGGTCCCTCACGGTGGGTGACATCCTGGTGCGGACCAAGCTCTCCCGCCGGCCCCGGCAGCACCTCGTACCCATGCTTCAACTGCCGCACCAGCAGATCGGCGTACGGTCGTGAGGGATCCTCGGCGAAATGACGGACTTCGGCCGGAACCCACTGGTCCCAGAACTCCCGCTGTTCCTCTCCGTCCCGCGAGCGTCCACGCGCCCATGCCTCCTCGGGCGGCACATCCATCCACAGCAGGCACGCCAGAAACGGCCGCAGGGCACGGCGGCCCGCGCCCACTCCCTCGACCAGGACGACGGGAGCGGCCGGGAGCGGCCGGGTCGGGCCGAAGCGGCGGGCGCGCCAGTCGTAGGCGGCGTAGTGCGCGCTCTCGCCCCGCCCGAAGGGCTCGATCACCTGGGGCAGCAGCCGCCCGGTCCACGCGAAGAGCTCGTCGTGGCTGGCGATGTCGTCCAGACGCAGCACCGGCGCGCCCCCCAGCGCCTCGGCGAGCCGGCCGGCGAAGGTCGACTTCCCCGAACCGGCGTGCCCGTCGACGCCGATCAGACGGACCGGCCCGCAGGACGGGGGCAGACGGCGGAGCCGGGAGGCGAGCTGGCGGATGGCGGGTCCTGGGGTGCGGAGAAGGGGCATCGGTTCGGCGCGAAAGTCTACGGCCGCACCGTCGCGCGCCGCGCCCATGCCAGTGACGCGGCGCCCTCTTCATGGGCGTGGCACGGCAAAGGTGCTGGAAGGCGTGCCCGCCCCCGTTCATAGTGGGCGCACAGCCGGTGCCGACACCTCGGGGGTCATCCGCCCATGAGCAGAGCCGAACAGCCGTCCCGCAGAACGGTCCTCGCCGCCGCGGTCGTCGCGGCGGCGGCAGGGGGCTCGGCCCCGGACGCCACGGCCGCCGACGGGGCCGCCGGCGCGGCCGCCGCCACCGCGGACATGGCAGACGCCGAATCGGCCCCCGCCCGATCCGTCGACTACCGCGCCTGGACCACATACGCCGACTGGCGGGCCGGCACCGCCAAGGGCGCCCGCGCGGTGGCGGGCGTCCGTCCCGGAGTCGCCGTCGCGACCCCGCTCGGCACCGTCGGCTACACAGACCCGCACACCAGGACGACCGCGTCCTGGGAGTACGCGACCTGGACGTCCCCGCTGCACAGGCTCGCCGTCCCCTCGACCGAGGTGATCGCCTCCTGGAACGCGAGCACCCCAGCCGGGACCTGGCTCCAGGTCGAGCTGAGGGGCACCTACTCCGACGGCACGGACACCCCCTGGTACGTGATGGGCCGCTGGGCCTCCGGCGATCAGGACATCAAGCGGACCTCGGTCGACGGCCAGAAGGACGGCCGGAGCTCCGTCGGGACCGACACCCTCGCGATCGACGACGCCTCGACGGGCCTGCGCCTCGTCTCCTACCGCCTGCGTCTCACCCTGTACCGCCGCCCCGGCACCGGACTCACCCCGACGGTGTGGCGGCTGGGCGCGATGGGCTCCGCCGTCCCGGACCGTTTCACCGTCCCCGCCTCCGCGCCCGGCCTCGCGCGCGAGCTGACCGTCCCGCGCTACTCGCAGGAGATCCACCGGGGCCAGTACCCCGAGTACGACGGCGGCGGCGAGGCCTGGTGCAGCCCCACCTCCTCGCAGATGATCATCGAGTACTGGGGCGGTCGGCTCACCCCGGAACAACTGGCCTGGGTCGACCGCTCCTACGCCGACCCGCAGGTGTGCCACGCGGCGAGACACACCTACGACCACCAGTACGCCGGCTGCGGCAACTGGCCGTTCAACGCCGCCTACGCGGCCACCTTCAAGGACCTCCAGGGCGTGGTCACCCGGCTCGGCTCCCTCACCGACCTGGAGAGACTCATCGCGGCCGGGATCCCGGCCGCGACCTCCCAGTCCTTCCTCAAGGAGGAGCTCACCGGAGCGGGGTACGGCACCGCCGGACACCTGATGACCGTGATCGGCTTCACGGCCGGAGGCGATGTGATCGCGGGCGATCCGTTCTCGCCGGACGACGGTGCGGTGCGGCGCGTGTACCGGCGGCGGGAGTTCGAGAACATCTGGCTCAGGACCAAGCGGTACAACGCGAGCGGCAAGGTCGTCTCCGGTTCCGGGGGCGTCTGCTACCTCTACTTCCCGGCGCGTCCGACCGCGCCCCAGTGCGCGGCCCTCACGGCGGTGGGCGTGCCCGTGTGAGGAAGGTCTCGGCCGCAAAAGCCCCGACGGGTGGCAAGGTGGACGGATCGGTGGGGGGATCCACTCGACGTCCGACCTCAGCGAGACACCATGACCGCACAGACAGCCACCACCGCCCGCGCCCGCACGGGCGGCCCCGACGCCGACGGCCCCAAGGTCCTCGAGCACGTCATGGGCTGGGTCCTCGTCGCGGTCGTCGCGATGCTGGTCACCCAACTCGGACTGCTCTGACGGGTGTGACTTGACCCACGGTTGACCTGACATACTGCGGATGTCCCGCCGACCGCCCGAGACCAGGGTCGAAATTGAATATCAGCGAACAGCGCGAAGTTGCCCGTCCCCGGGCACGCGGCACCGAGCGTTCACTGGCGCGCCGCGCCGAACTCATCTCCATCGGACGGAAGTTGTTCGCCGACACGTCCTACGACGCGCTGTCGATGGACGACATCGCCCGGCAGGCGCACGTCGCCAAGGGGCTGATCTACTACTACTTCCAGTCCAAGCGCGGCTACTACCTGGCGATCATCCAGGACTCCGTCGCCGACCTGGTCTCCTTCGCGGCGAGCGGCCTCGAACTGCCGCAGGTGGACCGGGTGCACCGCACCATCGACAGCTATCTGCGCTACGCGGAGCACAACCAGGCCGCCTACCGGACGATCGTCAGCGGCGGCGTCGGCTTCGACACCGAGGTGCACGCGATCCGGGACGGGGTGCGCGCGGCGATCGTGGCGACCATCGCCGAGGGCGCGTACGGCCGCGGCGACATCCCGCCGCTGCCCCGCATGGGCCTGCTCTCCTGGGTGTGCAGCGTCGAGGGAGCCACTCTCGAATGGATCGACCGCCCCGGGCTCTCCCGCGAGGTCATGGGCGACCTGCTGGTGAAGACCCTCGGCGGTTCCCTGCGAGCCATCGAGGAACTCGACCCCTCCTTCCCGGCGCCGAAACCGGCCCGCCGCGAGGACTGACGCGGGTCCTTGCCTCTCCTTTGTCCTTCTCCCCGTGCGGCGCCGGCGTCCCGCGCGCATACTCACAGCGCGAGGCCGTCGGCCGGCCAGGGAGGAGGAGGCCGCCATGCCCCAGCGCGCGCCGACGCCGGTGGACCGGCCGCTGCCCACGGCCGAGGCCCGGGACCTCATGACCCTCGTCCGTGACCTCGCCCGCCGCGAGGTCGCGCCGCGGGCAGCGGAGGAAGAGGAGGCCGGCCGCTTCCCGCGCGAGCTGTTCACCCTTCTGTCCGCATCGGGGCTGCTCGGTCTGCCGTACGACTCCGCGTACGGCGGCGGCGAGCAGCCCTACGAGGTCTACCTCCAGGTCCTCGAAGAGCTCGCCGCGGCCCGCCTCACCGTCGGGCTCGGCGTCAGCGTGCACACCCTGGCCTCATACGCCCTCGCTGCTCACGGCACGCACGAGCAGCGGGCCGCGTATCTGCCCGCCATGCTCGGCGGCGGGCTGCTCGGCGCCTACTGCCTGTCCGAGCCGTCCTCCGGCTCGGACGCGGCCGCGCTGCGGACCAGGGCCGTACGGGTGGGCGACGACTGGGTGATCACCGGAACCAAGGCCTGGACGACGCACGGCGGGATCGCCGACTTCTACACCGTCATGGCCCGCACCGGCGGCGAGGGCGCCCGGGGGATCACCGCGTTCCTGGTGCCCGGCGACGCCGCGGGCCTGAGCGCCGCAGCCCCCGAGCGGAAGATGGGACTCAAGGGCTCGCCCACCGCCCAGGTCCACTTCGACGGTGTACGGATCCCCGACGCGCGCCGCATCGGCGACGAGGGGCGGGGCTTCGCGATCGCCCTGGCCGCGCTGGACTCCGGGCGGCTCGGCATCGCCGCCTGCGCGGTCGGCGTCGCCCAGGCGGCCCTCGACGAGGCCGTCGCCTACGCGAGGCAGCGGCGGCAGTTCGGGCGGCCGATCGCCGATTTCCAGGGGCTGCGCTTCCTGCTCGCCGACATGGCGACCCGGATCGAGGCGGGCCGGGCGCTCTACCTGGCGGCCGCGCGGCTGCGGGACGCCGGCCGGCCCTTCGCCCGGCAGGCCGCCATGGCCAAACTCCACTGCACCGACGCTGCCATGCAGGTCACCACGGACGCCGTTCAGGTCCTCGGCGGATACGGCTGCACCGCGGACTTCCCGGTCGAGCGCTACCTGCGCGAGGCCAAGGTCCTGCAGATCGTCGAGGGCACCAACCAGATCCAGCGGATGGTCATCGCCCGTCACCTGCTGGGTCCGGAAACCCGCTGAACTGTCCGGGTCGCACCTGCGGGGCCGCCAGCCGCACCCACTCCGGGTCGTGGCGCCCCGGCAGCGTGCGGCCCCGGTCGGCCCAGACACGCAGCAGGTCACGGTAGATCGGCGGGTCCTGCGGGGGCAGCGGCGCAGGCAGAGCAGGCAGAGCAGGCGGAGCAGGCTGAACCGATTCCGCACGGACGAGCCGCGGGCGCATGGGGACGAAGAGCGTGCGGTGACGCCCGGGCGCAGCCGAAGAAATGGGGGTCATACCGGGGCAACGCGGAGGTATGACGACAGGTCACCGAAAGATGCGATCGAGCGTCAGTTCGGGACGTGCCCCCGTTCCGGGCCGGTACGCGTCTGTTCCGGGGGCCACGCCTGACGTACCGTCAAATTCCTTGCCCCCAGGGAGGTGTGCTCATGGGCGACGACCGCCCCGTGCCGCTCGACGAGTACCCCGTCCATCAGGTGCCCTTGTCGATGAAGCACGTCGCGACCGGCGACCGCAACGCCTACGACCGCTGCATCTTCCACGTCCTCGACCACCAGGGGCGAGCCCTGCTGATCGCCGGCCTCGGGGTCTACCCCAACCTCGGCGTGATCGACGCCTACGCCACCCTGCGCGTCGGTGATCGCCTGCACGCCGTCCGCGCCTCCGACGCCCTCGGCGAGGACCGTATGCGGCTGGAGGTCGGCCCCCTGCGCGTCCAGGTCGAGCGCCCGCTGCGCGACTTCGTGCTGAGCTGCGCGGCGGACCCGGACGACCCCGAAGGCCTGTCGTACGAGATCCACTGGTCGGCGGACTTCCCGGCCCTGTGGGAGCCGCACCACCAGCAGCGGCGCGGCGGGCGGCTCACGCTGGAGGGTAAGCGGTTCGTGCAGGCGGGCCGGTGCGTGGGATGGCTGCGCGCGGGCGGCGAGCTGACGCGGTTGACGGCCGGGGCATGGACCGGCACCCGCGACCGCAGCTGGGGCGTGCGGCCCGTGCCCGGCGAGGAGGGCGGGCGGCTCGCCCGGGACCACCCGACCGAGGGCTTCCACTGGATCTGGTGCCCGGTCCGTTTCGACGACCGCTTCCTGATGGTCATCATGCAGGAGGACGCGGACGGATACCGCTCCCTGAACGACGCCACGCTCGTCCGCCCGGGCCGCCGCGACCGCCAACTCGGCTGGCCCCAGGCCGAGATCACCTACCGGCCGGGCACCCGCCACCCGGAGCACGCCCTCATCCACCTCGGGGACCTCCGCAAGCCGCTGGAGCTCGAGGCGGAGATCCTCACCTCCTCCCCGCTCGCGATCGGTGCCGGCTACCCGCCGGCCGACGACTGGCAGCACGGCACCTGGCGCGGCCCCCGCTGGACCGACCGCCGCAGCTACGACCTGTCGAGCCCGCACCCCCTGGCCGGGTACGGGGTGACCGACCACGCCGCCCGCTTCCGCCTCGACGGCCGGACCGGCCACGGGATCTTCGAACACGGCTCGTTCGGCCGGCACGACCCGAGCGGCTTCACCGGCTTCGACTCGGTCGCGCCGTAAGGCAGTCGCAGCTCGGCCCCCTGGAGGTCACATGGCCACGACACCCCGCCCCCGCCCCCGCACCAGCACCCGCGACCCCGAGGAGATCGCCGGCCGGCTCACGGTCTGGCTCGCCGCCCGTCTGCCCGGCGCCCGGGCCGTCGACGTCACCGTCCCCGCCTCCAACGGGATGTCCAGCGAGACCCTGCTCTTCGACATCGAGCACCCGAGGCGGCTTCAACCACCCTTCCGGGCCTGCGCGTTGAGGCTCGCGGCCGACCCGTCGGCGTACACGGTGTTCCCGGTGTACGACATGGTCCGCCAGTACCGCACGATGCGCCTGGTGGCCCAGCACACGGACGTGCCCGTGCCGCGCGTGCTCTGGTTGGAGGAGGACCCCGGGCCGCTCGGCGCGCCGTTCTTCGTCATGCAGCGCATCGAGGGGCGCGTACCGCCCGACGTCATGCCGTACACCTACGAGGGCAACTGGCTGCACGCGGCGAGCGACGCCCAGCGCGCACACCTGGAGGCGGCCACGATCGGCCTGTTGGCCCGGCTGCACGATCAAGTGCCGTTGGAGGAGGCCAAGTTCCTCGCGCTTTCCGGTGACGGCGACGCACTCCACCGCCATGTCGAGGCCCAACGCGCCTACTACCACTGGGTCGTCGACGCTCTGCCCCGCTCACCGCTCATCGAGGACGCGTTCGAGAGGCTCACCGACCTCTGGCCGCGCGATCCCGGCACACCAGTGCTCACCTGGGGCGACGCCCGCATCGGGAACGTGATCTACGACGGTTTCGAGCCCGCGGCCGTCCTCGACTGGGAGATGGCGGCCCTCGCCCCGCGCGAGGTGGGCCTCGGCTGGACGATCTATCTGCACCGCTTCTTCCACGACCTCACCGTGGTCTCCGGCGGGCGCGGACTGCCCGACTTCCTGCGCCGCGAACGCGTCGAGGAACGCTACGCACGGCTCACCGGACACACCCCGCGGGACATGGACTTCTACACCCTGTACGCCGCACTGCGGCAGGCGATCGTGATGCTGCGCGTCGCCTACCGGCAGGTGTACTTCGGCGAGGTCGTCGTCCCGGCCGATCCGGACGGCCTGATCCTGCACCACGGCAGCCTGCGGGCCATGGTGCAGGGCAGCTACTGGAGTTGAGCCGGTGAAGCGAGCGCGGAAACGGCGCTCAGGCGGCGGCGCGGGGCAACGTCGGCACGCGCATCGGGCGTGAGGCCGGGCCACCGACGTGCGAGAAGGGCTGCGTACGCCAGTCCAGCCCCTGAGGGAGCGTCAGCAGGAGCGCGGTGTCCTGCTCCTGGGGCTCCACGGACTCGTCCGCGGGCCGGGCCTCGGTTGCCGCGCGCCCCGTCCCGGCGCAGACCGTGAGCCCGAACGGGTTCCACGGCGAGGCGCACAGCGCGTGCTCCGGCAGGCTCTCCTCGTCCGCCAGCAGCGCGATGGGCTGCGCGCAGTCCGGGCAGATCACCCGGTACATCTCGAAGGTGTCGTACGCGTCGAAGTCGTCGGGCTCGTCGGCGTCGAAGCTGTCGGAGTAGTCCAGGTCGGCGGGTACGACGCCCTCCGGCTGGGGCTCGACGACCGACTGGAGCCGCTTGGGCGCGGTGCGACCAGGGCGCTTAAGACTCTGCATGGGATTCTCCCCCTCGGGCTGGGCCGTGAAGGCACTGCGGCCTCGACCACAGCAAGCACTTCCCACCCCGTCTCGGCGGTAATCACGAGGGCATCACGAAGCCTTGACGGGTGCTGTGGCATTCGTCACATGCCGCATGCAGGTGCCGGGTGCCGCTCTCTCGTAAACCGGCTATGACCTGGGGTGCATAGGTATACGCGGAGATCGGGCGCACTGTAGGTTCTTGCGTCATGGAGGAGCTGGACCGACAAATCGTGCAGCTGCTCGTCAAGGACGGGCGGATGAGTTACACCGATCTGGGCAAGGCCACGGGCCTGTCCACGTCGGCCGTGCACCAACGAGTGCGCCGGCTGGAACAGCGCGGCGTCATTCGTGGGTACGCGGCCGTCGTCGACCCCGAGGCCGTCGGGCTGCCCCTGACCGCCTTCATCTCGGTGAAACCCTTCGACCCCAGCGCCCCCGACGACATCGCGGACCGGCTGGCCGGCGTACCCGAGATCGAGGCCTGCCACAGCGTGGCCGGTGACGAGAACTACATCCTCAAGGTGCGCGTGGCCACCCCGCACGAGCTGGAGGAGCTGCTCGGGCGGCTCCGGGCGCTCGCCGGGGTGTCGACGCGGACGACGGTCGTCCTGTCCACCCCCTACGAGGCCCGGCCGCCGCAGATCTGAGGGGTCCCCCGTGCCGGGCGGCCGGGGGAGAGGCGCGAGACTGTTGCCCATGAGTGAGCGCGCCCCCCAGTCGAAGACCGTCCTGCTCCGCCGAGGAGAGGTCCACAGCCCCGCCGACCCGTTCGCGACCGCGATGGTCGTCGAGCGCGGCCAGGTCGCCTGGGTCGGCTCCGAGGGCGCCGCCGACGCCTTCGCGGACGGCGTCGACGAGGTGGTCGACCTGGACGGCGCGCTCGTCACCCCGGCGTTCACCGACGCCCATGTGCACACCACCTCCACCGGCCTCGCGCTGACCGGCCTCGACCTTTCCTCCGCCCCCTCCTTGGAGGCCGCCCTCGCCCGCGTACGGGACTTCGCGGCAGCCCGACCGCAGGACAAGGTGCTGCTCGGGCACGGCTGGGACGCCTCCCGCTGGCCCGGCGGCCGTCCCCCGACGCGCGCCGAACTCGACACGGCCACCGGCGGCCGTCCCCTCTACCTGTCCCGCATCGACGTCCACTCGGCGGTCGTCACCACGGCCCTGCTGGACCTCACCCCCGGCCTCGGCGCACCGGACGGCCCGCTCACCGCCGACGCCCACCACGTCGTACGTGCCGCCGCGTTCGCAGCTGTGACGCCCGCGCAGCGCACCGAGGCCCAGCGGGCCGCCCTCGCGCACGCCGCCTCCCTCGGCATCGGCTCCGTCCACGAGTGCGCCGGCCCCGAGATCTCCTCCGAGGACGACTTCACGGACCTGTTGCGGCTCGCCGCCGAGGAGAGCGGCCCGCGGGTCGTGGGCTACTGGGCCGAGCAGGATGTCGACAAGGCACGGCAGCTGGGCGCGCTCGGCGCCGCCGGTGACCTGTTCGTCGACGGGGCCCTCGGCTCGCACACCGCCTGTCTGCACGCCCCGTACACCGACGCCGGACACACCGGCGCCGCCTACCTGGGCGCCGCCGAGGTCGCCGCGCATGTGACGGCCTGCACCGAGGCCGGCCTCCAGGCGGGCTTCCACGCCATCGGAGACGCCGCCGTGACCGCCGTCGTGGACGGCGTGCGGGCCGCCGCGGAGAAGGTCGGCCTCGCCCGGATCCGCGCCGCCCGCCACCGAGTGGAGCACGCCGAGATGCTCACACCCGAGACGATCGCCGCCTTCGCCGAGCTCGGCCTCACCGCCTCCGTCCAGCCCGCCTTCGACGCCCTGTGGGGCGGTGAGGAGGGCATGTACGCCCAGCGCCTCGGCGCTGGGCGGGCCCGCACCCTGAACCCTTTCGCGGCCCTCCTGCGCGCCGGTGTTCCGCTCGCCTTCGGCTCCGACAGCCCGGTCACCCCCCTCGACCCGTGGGGCACGGTCCGCGCCGCCGCCTTCCACCGCACGCCCGAGCACCGCGTCTCCGTACGCGCCGCGTTCACGGCCCACACGCGCGGTGGCTGGCGGGCGGTCGGCCGCGACGACGCGGGCGTCCTGGTCCCGGGCGCCCCCGCCGACTACGCGGTCTGGCGTACGGAGGAACTGGTCGTCCAGGCCCCCGACGACCGGGTCGCCCGCTGGTCCACCGACCCTCGTTCCGGCACCCCCGGACTGCCCGATCTGACCCCCGGCGCAGACCTCCCGGTATGCCTTCGGACGGTGGTGGGCGGCCGGACCGTGTTCGTGCGGCCGAGCGAGTGATCTCCCGGGGTGGCGCGGGGAGGATCACCCGTCCGCCCGTCGTCGCACGACCTGCGTCTGCGCCCCGCTGACCAGGGCATTGGTGAAATACCCGCAGGTCGAACGGCTGTTGACAGCCGACGGCGGAAGGCCGGTAGGTTCGGCGGAGTCCACCACCGGACGCCTCGCCGGGGAATGTCCGCGCACTCGCCGCGGCGCCGCTGGGTCAGGGACGGTGTGCCGCACCGGCGCACCGCCACTGGCAGCCAGGCTCAGCGCCCGCGCCGCAACGTGGGAACGTTCCGGCCGGTCGGGGAGGTGTGACCCGGGTGGGGCCCGGGCGCTCAGTAGACAACGGCATTCGGTCGACCCGCAGCCAGCGGGTCCCGGGCCGGCCCGAAGGGCGCCGGGCCCCCATCCGCAGCAGGCTCGTACGCACGCGTGCGGGGTAGACGTGTACAAACAAGCTCAAAAGCACGTACATACCCGGCTCTCGCCCGTTCGACACCAGGAGTCGGTCGTCCTGTCATGTCGGCGCAGGCGAGGGCCACTATGGTGGTCCCCTGCGTACGGACACGAAGGGGCAGCAGTGAACGACGGCGACGGGACCCTCGCGGCACAGGACCGAGGGAGGCAGTTCGGTCCGCTCGGCACCGCCTTGGTGATCATTCCGACCTACAACGAGGCGGAGAACATCAAGAGCATCGTCGACCGGGTCCGCAAGGCTGTCCCCGAGGCCCACGTCCTCGTGGCCGACGACAACAGCCCCGACGGCACCGGCAAGCTCGCCGACGAACTGGCCGTCGGGGACGACCAGGTGCAGGTGCTGCACCGCAAGGGCAAGGAAGGCCTCGGCGCCGCCTACCTGGCGGGCTTCCGCTGGGGCCTGGAGAACGGCTACGGCGTGCTGATCGAGATGGACGCCGACGGCTCCCACCAGCCCGAGGAACTGCCCCGTCTGCTCACCGCGCTCAAGGGCGCCGACCTGGTCCTGGGCTCCCGCTGGGTGCCGGGCGGCCGGGTGGTGAACTGGCCCAAGTCCCGCGAGGTCATCTCCCGCGGCGGCAGCCTCTACTCCCGCCTCGCCCTCGACCTCCCCCTGCGCGACATCACCGGCGGCTACCGCGCCTTCCGCCGCGAGACCCTGGAGGGCCTCGGGCTCGACGAGGTCGCCTCCCAGGGCTATTGCTTCCAGGTCGACCTCGCCCGCCGCGCGGTCAAGGCCGGCTTCCACGTCGTCGAAGTCCCCATCACCTTCGTCGAGCGCGAGCTCGGTGACTCCAAGATGAGCCGCGACATCCTTGTGGAGGCGCTCTGGCGGGTCACCGCGTGGGGCGTGGGGGAGCGGGTCGGCAAGATCACCGGCCGTTCCGCCGACCAGCCGTCCGCCAAGCCGCTCAGCGCCACCGAGCCCCCCAAGGACGCGGAGCCCCCCAAGGACGAGCCTCCCAAGGGTGCGGAGCCTCACAGGGGCGGCTGAACGCCCTCTTATGCCGCTCTGAGCCGGGTCCGGGCACACTGGGGGCATGACGACTGGCGCTCCGATCCCGACGTACCCCGCTTCCGCATCAGCATCCGCCCCCACCCGGCCCCGCCGCTCCCGTCTGCGGACGTTCCTGCCGCTGGGGCTCGCCGCGTGGCTGGTGCTGGAGATCTGGCTGCTGACCGTGGTCGCGGGCGTGGCCGGCGGATTCACCGTCTTCCTGCTGCTGCTCGCCGGGTTCCTGCTCGGCTCGGTGGTCATCAAGCGCGCGGGCCGGCGAGCCTTCCAGCAACTGAACGAGGCGCTCCAGCGCGGCACGGCCCCCACCCGGGGCGGCGGCAACGGCCTGATGATGCTCGGCGGCCTGCTGCTGATGATCCCGGGCCTGGCCTCCGACGCGCTCGGCCTGCTCCTGCTGCTCCCGCCGGTCCAGAAGGCCGTGGGCGCCTACGCGGAACGCACGGTCGACCGCAAACTCCGCGAGGCGAGCTCGGGCAGCCTGGGCGACGCCTTCCAGCAGGCCCGCATCCACCGCCCGGACGGCAAGGTGGTCCAGGGCGAGGTCATCAGGGACGAGCAGTAACACCACCCGGCCTGTCCGGCGTTCGATGACGAGGCCCGGGGGCCTGCCCCGGGCCGACGGGTCCTGATGGGGAAGCCCCAGGGCCGGTCAGCCGGGACCGGCGGAGCGCACGCAGCACAACGACCGCGGGCGCCGTACGCATATTTCGCGTACGGCGCCCGCGGTCATTGGCGCGCGTTTCTTGCCGGCCTCCCGCTACGCGGACTTGCGGCTGTCCCGGGGATGCACCGCAAGGTTCATCGCCCCGGACCGCAGAACGGCCAGCCTCTCCTCGAGGACCTCTTCCAGTTCCTCGCGGGTCCGCCGCTCCATCAGCATGTCCCAATGCGTACGCGCGGGCTTGGCCTTCTTCTCCTCAGGGCCGTCGCCGTCCACGAGGAGTGCAGGGGCTCCACAGACCTTGCACTCCCACTCCGGCGGAATCTCCGCCTCGACCGAGAAGGGCATCTCAAAGCGGTGCCCCTTCTCGCATGCGTACTCCACGGCCTGGCGCGGGGCCAGGTCGATGCCGCGGTCCGTCTCGTAGCTGGTCACCACGAGGCGCGTGCCGCGAAGAGCTCGCTCACTCATGAATCGTGCCTCCCGGGCTTGTCGCCCACAGGACAGGTGTCGCTGTCGTCGTCATCCGGTCAACGTCCGGTCGGCGGTAAAGATTCCCGTTCCGTGTCCCGTTCCGGGTCGTGCGTCGCCGTCGTAGCCGCAGCCTTGTCAACCAGTGCAGTACCCACCGGCGCCCGGTTTGTCACATCTGAAAGGAGATGTCACCCAGCGTTTCGGTATCTTTGACGCGCAGTAACGGTACGCCTGGCAGGCCAAACGCGTACACTACCGCCCTTTCGCGTTGAGCGCTAAATCTTCTCGGGTACCGGGTTACCCGCGTTGCCGATCGCCTGCCGCACCGGCACCCGCGCGAGCAGGAGAAACCCGATGACGAAGAAGGCCACCAGCGAGACGATCGCGTCCCGGTAACTACCGGTCAGCTGGTAGGTGAAGCCGAACAGCAGTGGCCCCAGCCAACTCATCCCCCGGTCGCTCATCTCGTAAGCGGAGAAGTACTCGGCTTCCTTGCCCGGCGGGACCAGATGGGAGAAGAGGGAGCGGGACAGGGCCTGGCTGCCGCCGAGGACCAGTCCGATGGCGGCCGCCAGCAGGAAGAAACCCATCGGCGCCCCGGCGGGCAGGAAGTACCCCGCGCTCAGGGTGAGCGTCCACGCCACCAGCGAGCCGAGAATCGTCTGCTTCGCGCCGTACGTCCGGGCCAGGCGCCCCATGCCCAGCGCGCCCGCCACGGCCAGCACCTGGACCAGCAGGACGGCGCCGATCAGTGTGGACTGGCTCAGGCCGAGCTCCTCGGAGCCGTAGACCGAGGCCTGGGAGATCACGGTCTGGATGCCGTCGTTGTAGACGAGGTACGCGAGGAGGAAGGCCAGGGTCAGCGGGTGGCGGCGCATGTCACGGACCGTCGCCGCCAGCTGCCGTAGCCCCGGAGCGGTCGCCTCCGGCCGCACGGCGGACGGCCGGTCGCGCAGCCGCAGCAGCGGAACGAGCGTGAAGCCGCCCCACCACAGGCCGGCGGAGGCCAGGCAGATGCGGACGGCCATCGACTCGGAGACGCCGAAGGAGTCGTGCGCGAGGTACAGCACCAGGTTGACGACCAGGACCAGTGAGCCCGCGACGTACCCGAAGGCCCAGCCCCGGGAGGAGACCGCGTCGCGTTCCTCGGGCGGGGCGATCTGTGGGAGGTAGGAGTTGTAGAGCATCATCGCCACGGACTGGGCGGCGTTCGCCACGATCAGCAGCACACCGCCCAGCAGGTAGCGGTCGCCGCCGAGGAAGAACATGCCCGTCGTGGCCGCGGCGCCGACGTAGGCGGCGGCGCCCAGCAGCGGCTTCCTGCGCCCTGAGCGGTCGGCTGCCGCGCCCACCAGGGGCATCACCAGGACGGCCACGATCACCGACAGGGACACCGAGTACGCGAAGAAGGAGCCCGCCCGGACCGGGACGCCCAGAGGATGCACATATCCGCCGGAGTCCGCCGCCTCCTTGGCGACCGACGTCAGGTACGGGCCGAGGAACACGGTGAGCACGCTCGTCGAGTAGACCGAGCACGCCCAGTCGTAGAAGTACCAGCCGCGTTGTTCGCGCCGCCGCTCGGCGGCTTCGTCGAAGGCCGCCGCCCGCACGGTGTCGGTGCCCACCCGAGCCCTCGCTTTCCGCTGCCGCAACCGCGCGCGGGCGGTGGCCCGAGGGGTCAGGCCCAGACGCCCCGGTCCTCCATGACCTTGCGCAACGTGTCGATGTGATCGGTCATGATGCCATCGACTCCCAGGTCCAGGAGCCGGTGCATCCGATCCGCGTCGTTGATGGTCCACACGTGCACCTGCAGCCCGCGCGCGTGGGCGGCACGCACGAAGCGCGGGTCCACGACCTGAATGCCCGACTGGGCCTCGGGCACCTGCGCGGCTATGGCCGAGCGGCGCAGCGCCGCGGGCACGCCCCAGGACCGCAGCCGCAGGTTGAGCACGCCCCGGGTGCCGTACGACGTCGCCAGCCGCGACCCCGCCAGCCGCTGGGCGCGCACCACGCGGGCCTCCGAGAACGAGCCGACGCAGACGCGATCCCATGCGTCGGTGCGTGCGATCAGGTCGAGCAGGGGGTGCAGCGCGGGCTCGTCCTTGAGATCGACGTTCCAGCGCGCCTCGGGGAAGGTCTCCAACAGCTCCTCGAAGAGCGCCACCGGCTCCTTGCCTCCCACGCGCGTGCGGCGTACGTCCGACCACGGGAGGTCGGCGATGCGGCCGGCGCCGTCGGTCACCCGGTCCAGCGTCGCGTCGTGGAAGGCGACGAGTTTGCCGTCCCGGGTGGCGTGCACATCGGTCTCGAGGTAGCGGTAGCCCGTCTCGATCGCGCGCCGGAACTGCGCCACGGTGTTCTCCAGGCCGTCCGCGGCCCCGCCGCGGTGCGCGAACGGAATGGGCCCCGGATGGTCGAGGTAGGGGTGGCGAATGAGCGTGGTCACGGACGCAGTATCGCTCCCCGGGGTGTCCCGGTGGCAACGACCGTGCTGCCGCCGGATGCCGCGGGAACGGCGAAAACCCGCAGGAACAGCTGGGCCAGCGGGCCGATCGACACCGCGTAGAGCAGCGTGCCGACGCCGATGGTGCCGCCGAGGGTGAACCCGGTCACCACGACCGCCGCCTCCACCGCCGTCCGCATCAGCCGGATCGAGCGCCCGGTGCGCCGGTGCAGCCCCGTCATCAGCCCGTCGCGCGGACCGGGGCCGAAGTCGGCGGCGATGTACAGGCCGGTGGCCGCGCCGTTCAGCACGACGCCCGCGACCAGCAGCGGAACGCGCACGGCCAGGGTGTGCGCCTCCGGGACCAGCGCCAGGGTGCCGTCCATCGCGAGGCCCACGACGAAGACGTTGGAGACCGTGCCGAGGCCCGGGCGCTGGCGCAGCGGGATCCACAGCAGCAGCACCCCCGCGCCGACGAAGATCGACACCACGCCGATCGTCAGGCCGGTGAGCTCGGCCAGTCCCTGGTGGAGGACGTTCCAGGGCTCCAGGCCCAGACCCGCCTCCACGAGCAGGGCCGAGCTGGCGCCGTACAGCGCGAGACCGGCGTACAGCTGGACCAGCCGTCGGGTGAGATGTCCCCGGGTCGCCAA
The DNA here is from genome assembly GCF_044460385.1 of Streptomyces sp. NPDC050121. Classification (NCBI taxonomy): domain Bacteria; kingdom Bacillati; phylum Actinomycetota; class Actinomycetes; order Kitasatosporales; family Streptomycetaceae; genus Streptomyces; species Streptomyces sp. NPDC050121. The sequence continues at coordinate 70,128 of NZ_JBITJV010000032.1, forward strand.
GAGGTGCCCCCTGTGGTCGTAGTGGCCTGACCCGTGACACTCTGTGGCTTGGAAGCGAACGCCATCCATGGCCAATTCGGGGAAGGTGGACTGGTAACCATGGCGCAGTGGACCTCGGCGGTGGGGGCCGCACAGCTCGCGCGGCTGCTCAAGTCCCAGCAGGACCGCCCCGCGGGCCCGGGCACGCGCCGCCCGCCCGCCTATCGCGCGCTCGCCGACGGCGTCCGGCTGCTGGTGCTGGAGGGCCGCGTCCCCGTCGCCGCCCGTCTGCCCGCCGAACGCGAGCTGGCCCTCGCCCTCTCTGTGAGCCGTACCACCGTCGCCGCCGCCTACGAGGCGCTGCGCGCGGAGGGGTTCCTGGAGTCCCGGCGCGGGGCGGGCAGCTGGACGGCCGTCCCGGCGGGCAAGCCGGTCCCGGCGCGCGGCCTGGAGCCCCTGCCGCCCGAGACCCTCGGTTCCATGATCGATCTGGGCTGTGCGGCTTTGCCCGCGCCCGAGCCCTGGCTCACCCGCGCCGTGCAGGGCGCGCTGGAGGAGCTGCCGCCGTACGCCCACACGCACGGCGACTATCCGGCGGGCCTGCCCGCGCTGCGCGCGATGATCGCCGAGCGGTACACCGCGCGCGGGATACCGACGATGCCCGAGCAGATCATGGTCACCACCGGGGCGATGGGGGCCATCGACGCCATCTGCCATCTGTTCGGCGGGCGCGGCGAGCGCATCGCCGTCGAGTCGCCCTCCTACGCCAACATCCTTCAGCTGATGCGGGAGGCGGGCGCGCGGCTGGTGCCCGTCGCGATGGCGGAGGGGCTCGCCGGTTGGGACATGGACCGCTGGCGCCAGGTCCTGCGCGACGCCGCGCCGCGCATCGCGTACGTCGTCGCCGACTTCCACAACCCGACCGGCGCGCTCGCCGACGAGGACCAGCGGCGCCGGCTCGTGGAGGCGGCCCGCTCCGCCGGGACCGTCCTGGTCGCGGACGAGACGATGAGCGAACTGTGGCTCGACGACGATGTCGAGATGCCGCGGCCCGTGTGCGGCTTCGACCCCGCCGGGTCGACGGTGATCACGGTCGGGTCGGCGAGCAAGGCCTTCTGGGCCGGGATGCGCATCGGCTGGGTGCGCGCGGCTCCGGACGTCATCCGCAGCCTGGTCGCGGCGCGCGCCTACGCCGACCTGGGCACCCCCGTGCTGGAGCAGCTGGCCGTGAACTGGCTGTTCAGCACCGGCGGCTGGGCGCAGGCCGTCGAGCTGCGCCGCGCCCAGGCCCGGGTGAACCGGGACGACCTGGTCGCGGCGGTGCGGCGGGAACTGCCGGAGTGGGAGTTCGCCGTGCCCAAGGGCGGGCTGACGCTCTGGGTGCGGGCGGGAGGGCTCTCCGGGTCGCGGCTCGCCGAGGCGGGGGAGCGGGTGGGCCTGCGAGTGCCGTCCGGGCCCCGGTTCGGGGTCGACGGCGCCTTCGAGGGGTACGTGCGGCTGCCGTTCACGGTGGGCGGCGCGGTCGCGGAGGAGGCCGCCACACGGCTGGCCGCCGCCGCACGCATCGTCGAGAGCGGCGGCACAGCGGGCGGAGAGGGACCGCGCACGTTTGTCGCGTAGCGGGTGGGTGGAGCGCCACGGGGTGGTGGCCTGCTTTGGCGTCGCGTCCGTGGTGGTGGCTTCGGCGGTGATGGCTTCCGTCGGCGGCGGAAGCACGGGTGGTTTTTGCGTGCGGTGGTGACGAGCGAGGCGCGGCGGGCGGTGAGGGGCCGTGCACGTTCGTCGTGCAGTCGGTGGGCGAGGATGCCGGGGCGGGCGCCTGCTTTCGGCCTGTCGTCCGCGGTGGCGGGTTCGGCGGTGATGGCGTCCGGCGGCGGTGGTCGTGTCGCGGGTGGGCCGGGTGTCGGGGTGCCTGCCTTCCGGGTCCGCTCCGCGACGGTGGCTTGTGCGAGCGAGGCCTTCGTCGGTGGCGGCCGCGCGGTCGGCGGTCGCCCGCGTTCGGGGGTGGAGCGGGCGGGCGGTTCTGTTCGTGAGGCGGGCGGGTGTGTTGCCCGCCCGCGTGGGCGCCCGTTGTGCCCTATTCCGCGGCCACGGCCTCGACCGGTACCGGCGGCGACTTTGTGTCGGCCGGTGTGGACCGCGGCGGCAGCAGATCCAGCACCGCCCCGCGATGGGCGTCGCTCGTCGCGTCGTCGTACGGATCCGGAGTCGCCGGCACCTGCAGCCGGTGCACCGGACCCGACCCCAGCCGGGCGTAGCCGCGCCCCGGCGGGACCTGGTCGACGGGCGTGGTGTGCGGAGGTGCCCCGAGCACCGTCTCCAGCTGCCCCCTCGACGCCGGCCCCAGCACGACACGCGCGCGCGTGTGCTGCCGTACGGCGTCGCTCAGGGAGTCCAGGGCGTCGAACTGTTCGGCCACCACCACCGTGACGGCGGCCGCGCGGCCGTGCCGGAGGGGGACCTGAAGGAGGGACTGCGGGTCCTTGCGGCCGTCCGCCTCGGCGAGGTGGGTGAAGGCGGTGGGGCGGTCCAGCACGATCCACAGGGGCCGCTTGGTGTCGTCCGGTGGCGCGTGACCCGACTGCCGGGCGTGGTTGGCGGCGATGAGCCGGCGCTCGGTCTCGCCGGCGGCCCACTCCAGGGCGGCCAGCGCTCCGGTCAGTCCGACCTCGATGCCCAGGACGCCGTCGCGGCCGGTCAGGCAGGCGTACTCGCCGGTGCCGCCGCCCTCGACGATCAGGACGTCGCCGTACTGCAGGGCCTGCAGGGTGAGGGAGCGCAGGAGGGTCGACGTGCCGCTGCCGGGATGGCCGACCGCCAGCAGGTGCGGCTCGGTGGAGCGGAGGCCGGTGCGCCAGACGACCGGCGGGACGTCGCGCCGATCCTCCCCGAAGGCGAGAGGCAGCGTGCGCTGGACCCGGGAGGGGTCGGTGAAGCCCAGGACCGTCTCGCCGGGGGCGGTGACGAAGCGCTGGGCGGAGATGTCGGTGGGGAGGGGGGCGAGGACGCTGACCGTGAGTTCGTTGCCCTCCTCGTCCCAGACGAAGAGGTACTCGCGGCCGCGGCCGGACTTCGCGGCGAGGAGCTGCTCGATCCGCGCGCGGGAGGCGGCCTCACCGTCGGGGAAGTACGCCGGGTAGCGGATCACGAGGTGGGTGACGCGGTCCTCGTCGTCGAACTCCTGGGTGGGGAAGACCTTCTCCCAGTCGCCGCCGTGGGCGTACAGAGGAGAAGGGTCTTCGGCCGCCGAGAAGTACGGGACCAGGGCCTCGTACAGCACCTGGAGTCGCTGGATCTGCGATTCGTCAGGGCCATCGGGAGCCGGTGGGGTGCGGTCCCTGCCCTGCCAGGCCGCTGCCGCCATCAGGGTGATGACGGCGAGCAGCGGGCCGTACGGCACGAGCGTCACGATCAGGATCGCCGAGGCCGCCAGGAACAGCAGCGGCCCGCGCTTGTCCTTGGGGGTCTCGGCCCACCTGCGCCGTCCGGCCGAGGCCAGCCGGCGCAGTCCGCGGGTGATCGTGATCAGCGGATGGAGGACATCGGAGGCGCCGTCCGCCGCCGTCCGGGCCAGCTCCCGGCTCCGGGCGATCTGCGCGCTGCCTGTGCTCAGGATGCGGGGGAGGGGGCGCCGGGCCACTGCTGTCTCCTGTAGGTGCGTGACGGAGGGGGGAACGTGCGGCGTCAGAACTTGATGCCGCCGAGGAGGCCGGCCAGGCTCTCGCCGCCGGCCTTGATGCTCGGGGCGATGGCCGTACTGGCCATGTAGAACCCGAACAGGGCCGAGACGCAGGCGTGCGACGCCTTGAGCCCGTCCTTGCGGAAGAAGAGGACGACGATGATGCCGAACAGGACCACGCCTGACATGGACAGGATCATTTGGTTCTCCTGGTTCGCGGGGACAGTCACCATGAGTACTTCCAGGCTCACAGGATGTATCCATACGATAAAAGGTGCAACTGGGTGAAATTCGACTGATTTGCCCCAAGTGGCGGTAGGTCTGCTGGGCCGCCTGAGCAGGGGAATTGCGTCGAACGGGGCTGCCCGTGATCTTTGCCGCTGACGGGACCGGCCATGTGTCCGACGAGCCAGTACGCTGGCGATTCACCTGAACGGTTGTAGCGAGAGGCGGTCCGGCCGATGATTGAAGCCCCCGACCCCGAGGTCGTGGAGCTGGCGACCAAGATCTTCGATCTGGCCCGCCAGGGGCAGACCGAGGAGCTCGTGGCGTACGTCGACGCGGGCGTCCCGGCCAACCTCACCAACGACCGCGGCGACTCGCTCATGATGCTCGCCGCGTACCACGGCCACGCCGACGCGGTCCGGGCCCTGCTGGCCCGCGGCGCCGAGGCCGACCGGATCAACGACCGGGGTCAGACCCCGCTCGCCGGGGCCGTTTTCAAGGGCGAGACGGACGTCATCGGGGCCCTGCTGGAGGCCGGCGCCGACCCCTCCCAGGGCACGCCCTCGGCCGTCGACACGGCCCGCATGTTCGGCAAGACCGACCTGCTGGAGCTGTTCGGCGCACACTGAGGCCGACCCTCCTGAGCAGGTCAACAGAAGTTCCTGACCAGGTAAATCAACGACCACGGGGGAGGCGGTACAAGGCCGCCGGAAATTTCGGTCGCGGCAGGTAGAACAGCCGGGTCATCATGACGTCGTGATTCACGGACGCGATGGCTGGGCAGGTGTTGCCGCACCGCGCGGGCCGTGATGCGGTCCGCATGGGCCACCGACGAGAGGCAGAGGAAAATGGTCTACAGCAAGCAGGAAACGGCGGGCGCCCCGACGTGTTGTCACGCGGCCAGGTAGTGCACGTCCCCGGTTGCGTCGACGCTTGATGTGAGGCTGTTTCCCATGTTCGATCCGGTCATAGCGCCCAGCGGTACGCTGCTCGGCCTGCTCCAGAGGGGCCGCGGCGACGGCACGCTGCACGCGCTCACCGCCCCGCGGGCCGAGGCCCTCGCGGCGCTGAACCACTGTGTGCTGCGGGACCCCCGCCACGACTGGCAGGTGGAGAACCGCTCCCTCTACTACGCCCGACTCTTCCTCGACCTCAATGGCGAGCTGGACGAGATCGAGGCCCACCTCTTCGACGTCGAGGACGTCTTCGACACCGAGGAGTCACGCACGGGCCTGGCCCTGGCCGTCCTCGGCCACCTCGCCTCCTACGGTCGGCGGGACGCCCTCGCCCTGCTGCGCAGATACGCCGCCACGGGCGCCAACTGGGCCTGGGCGCTGGACGAGCTAGCCCTGCGGGACGACGACGCCGGACTGCGGGCCCTCGCCGCACCCGTGCTCGCGCGGTTCGCCACCGACGCCGAGGGCGAGGCCGAACTGGCCGCCGCGGTACGGGACGCCTTCGAGCCACGGCCCTGGCGGCTGTGGGCCGAGGATCCCCGCGACCACATCTCCACGCGCGTGCGTGCCGCTCATGAGGCCGGCTGTTTCGACCGCTGGCAACGGCAGATGAGCCCCGGTGGACCCCGCCCCGGCTGGAGTGTGGAGGCCGTGTTCGAGTGGGCCCAACAAGGCGTCGAACGCGGCGCCGCCCTCCATGTCCCCGCCGCCCGCTGCCTCTCCGCCGTGGCCGGGCCCGAGGACCGCCCCGAGATCGTGCAGGCGGCCAAGGACGGCACCGAGGGAGCCCGGTGCACCGCCCTGCGCTACCTCGCCGACTGCAACGATCCCGACGCCCCCGTGCTGATCGAACAGGCCGTCGCCACCGGCTCGACGGCCGTCGTGGAGGCCGCCGTCGACGCCTTCGAACGTATGCGCAGCGTCGCCGCGGTCGACCGGGCCCGCGGCTGGGTCCACCGGCCCGACGCCCTGGGCGCCGCCGCCGGCCGCATGCTCGCCTGCCGGGGCGGCACCCAGGACAGCGACCTGGTCCTCGGCGCCCTGCGCGAGGCCGTACGCGGCGAGGGCTGCGACGCGCCGAGCCTGTGGACCCTCGTCGACGGCGCCGGACGGCTCGGCATCGTCTGCGCGGCACCGGTTTTGCGCCATATCTATCGCGAGACGGCCTCCTCCCATCTGCGGGGTCGCTGCGCCCGCGCACTCGCCGCCACCGACCCCTCCTACGCCGCCGGCTTCGCCGTCGAGTGCCTGTGGGACTGCGAGGAGGGCACCCGCGAGATCGCCGCCCGGCACGCCGAGACCGGTGACGCCCGGGTCGTGGAACGCCTGCGCCGGCTCGCCGCCGACCCGGCCGAGGAGGCGGAGGTGCAGACGGCCGTACGGAGCCGGATCGGCCCCGACGCCGCCTCCGCCATGTGAACCCCGGGGAACAGGCCGCCGCCGGAGGGGAGCCTGGCGGCGGCCGGCCCGAGGGGTGAACACCCGATGGCCAGTGGGGCGTACGGGCATGGACGCCGTCCGACCTGCGCGCTGCGCACCCGGTGAGCGCCGACGGCGCAGCGCAACGCTCATGGGACGTTAGTGTTTCGGAAAGATCCACTTTGACGCGGCCACGTCCAGGGCGGCGACAACACGGGTATGCGTGTCGTCATCGTGACCGAATCCTTTCCCCCCGACGTGAACGGCGTGGCCCATTGCGCCTTCCAGACCGCCCGACACCTCGTCGATCGCGGTCACGCCCCCGTCGTCGTCGCCCCGGCCACCGCCGCCGGGATCGGGCCGGACGCCGAAGCGCCCTGCCCCGTCGTCCGAGTCCCCTCCCTTCCGCTCCCCGGCTACCCCCAGGTCCGCGTCGCCCTCCCCAGCCGACGCGTCGCCGCCGCCATCGCCGAACACCGTGCCGACATGGTCCACCTGGCCAGCCCCTTCATCCTCGGCGTGCGCGGCATGGCCGCCGCCGCCCGGCTCGGCATCCCCGCCGTCGCCGTCTACCAGACCGACCTGGGCGGCTACGCCCGCACCTACATGGGCGCAGGCGAGGCCGCGGCCTGGCGCCGGATACGGTCCGTCCACGCCGCCGCCGACCTCACCCTCGCCCCCTCCAGCGCGGCCCTGCACGACCTGGACACGCACGGCGTGCCCCGGGTGAAGCTGTGGCCGCGCGGCGTGGACACCGTGCGGTTCCGCCCCGACCACCGCGACGAGGCACTGCGCCGCGCCCTCGCCCCGAACGGCGAGCTGATCGTCGGCTACGTCGGACGGCTTGCCGCCGAGAAGCAGGTCGAGCTCCTGGCCGGCGCCTGCGGGCTGCCCGGCGTCCGCGTCGTCGTGGTGGGCGACGGGCCGAGCCGGCCCGGCCTGGAGGAGGCCCTGCCGGGCGCGGTCTTCCTGGGCAAGCGCACCGGCGACGAACTCGCCCGCATCTTCGCCTCACTGGACGTCTTCGTGCACACGGGCCCCTTCGAGACGTTCTGCCAGACCGTCCAGGAGGCCATGGCCAGCGGTGTCCCGGTGATCGCGCCCGCCGCGGGCGGCCCCCTGGACCTGGTCGCCCACGGGCGCACCGGCCTGCTCGTCCCGCCGCGCGACGCGGGGGCGGTGCGGGAGGCGGTGGCCTCGCTGGCCGCCGACCCCGCACAACGGTTCGCCTACGGCGCCGCCGGCCGGGCCATGGTCGAGGGGCGCACCTGGGCCGCCGTCGGTGACCGGCTCATCGGCCACTACCAGGACGTGCTCGCCGCACGCCGACTGGTGGTGGCGGCATGAGCCCCGAGGTGAACGGCCTGGGCCGCGCCGCCGGCACCTGCTCCGGGCCGCTGCGGATCGTGCGCCTCGCCAACTTCGTGGCTCCCGCCTCGGGAGGGCTGCGCACGGCCCTGCGCGAGCTCGGCAAGGGCTACCGCGCGGCCGGCCACGAGCCGGTCCTCATCGTGCCCGGCGAGCGGGTGAGCGACCAAGAGACCGAGCAGGGCAGGGTGATCACCCTGCCCGGGCCACTGCTGCCCGGCACCGGCGGCTACCGCGTCCTCACCGACAAACGGCGGGTCGCCCGCCTGCTGGAGGACCTCGTCCCCGACCGCCTGGAGGTCTCCGACCGCACGACGCTGCGCTGGACCGGCAAGTGGGCGCGCCGGGCCCGGGTACCCGCCGTGATGGTCTCCCACGAGACCGCGGACGGCGTCCTGCGCACCTGGGGCGTGCCCGAGGCGGTGGCCGGACGCGTCGCCGACGCCCTCAATCTCCGTACGGCGCACACGTACGCGCGCGTGGTGTGCACCACCGAGTTCGCCGAGCGCGAGTTCGTACGGATCGGGGCGCGGAACGTGGTCCGGGCGCCGTTGGGCGTCGACCTCGTCGAACGGCACCCCGCCCTGCGGGACGCCGGACTGCGGGCCGTCCACGCGCGCGCGGACGAGACCCTGCTGGTGATGTGCACCCGCCTCTCCGTGGAGAAGCGGCCCGGTACCGCGCTGGACGCCCTGGAGGCGTTGCTGCGGCGCGGTGTGCGGGCGGTGCTGGTCGTCGCGGGAGACGGACCGCTGCGGCCGCGGCTGGAGCAGCGGGCCCGGGAGGGCGGGCTGCCCGTGACCTTCCTGGGGCACGTCTCCGACCGCGGTGCCCTGGGCGCGCTACAGGCCTCCGCCGACGTGTGCCTGGCACCGGGGCCCGCGGAGACGTTCGGGCTCGCCGCCCTGGAGGCGATGGCGTGCGGGACGCCCGTCGTCGCGAGCGCCTCCTCGGCGCTCCCCGAGGTGATCGGGGCCGCCGGGGCCACCGCGGCCGACCGCGGGGAGGCCTTCGCGGAGGCCGTGGAGCACCTGCTCGAGCGCCCGCCGGCGGCCCGCAGGGAGGCGGCACGCGCGCGTGCGGAGTGCTTCGGCTGGGGGACGGCGGTCGAGGCGTTTCTCGCCGCGCACGACGCGACGCCGCCCGCCCGGAGCGACGTCTACGACCCGGCTGCGCCTGCTCCGGCGACGGCACCGGCACCGGGTCCTGCTCCGGCGACGGCACCGCCCGCCGCACCTGTCCGTCCGTTCGTGCCCGGAGGCCTCGGATGAGACGCGTGCGTTTCGTCGCCCTCGGAGACTCGCTCACCGAGGGCGTCGGGGACCCCGTGGGCGACGGGTGGCGCGGCTGGGCCGCGCTGCTCGCCGACGGGCTCGCCGGTGAGGCCGAAGGGGTCGAGAGGGCGGTCGAGGGGGCTGAGGGGCCTGCGGCAGGCGTGGAGTTCACCAACCTCGCGGTCAGCGGGGCGCAGACACGGGACGTGCTGGAACGGCAGCTCCCGGCCGGGCTGGAGCTGCGGCCCGACCTGGTCTCCGTCGTCGTCGGCGTCAACGACACCCTGCGCTGCACCTTCGACATCCATGCCGTGGCCGCCCGGCTCGACACGGTCTACGGTGCGTTCGCCGAGCAGGGCGCCGTCCTGCTCACCGCGTGCCTGCCCGATCCGGGCGCAACCCTCGGGCTGCCCGGCGCCCTCGCCCGGCCGCTGGCCCGCAGACAGCGCGCCGTCAACACCGTCGTCCACGCCCTCTCCGAGCGTTACGGCGCCGTCCACCTGCACGCCTCGGAGGGCGCCTGGCTCACCGACCGGGCGATGTGGAGCGCGGACCGGCTCCACCCCGGCGAACGGGGGCACCGGCAACTGGCCGTGCGCTTCCACGCGGTGCTGGCGGAGGCGGGCCTCGCGAGCGGGCCCGCGCCCTCGCCCGAGCCCGAGTTCCCGGCGCCCACGACGTCGGCGAGCCTGTGGTGGCTGGCGACCGCGGGCACCGGCTGGGTGGCCCGGCGGTGCACCGACCTGCTTCCGCAACTGCTCACCCTGGCGGCCGACGAGATGCGTCACCGCGTGCGGGGCACCAGCGCCCGGCTCGACCTGCGGGCCTCCGCGGCCGTGTCCGCCGCGCTCGCCGCCCTGTCGGTGGCGGAACGGCAGCCGGACGCCGCCTGAGGTGCCCGGGGCGTCACCGTCGGCGTACCGTCACCGTCGCCGTACGGCCACGAAGCGGACCGGTGTTCCCGGTGGCGCCTGGGCGGCCGCCGGGAGGTCGGTCGCGCGGACCACCCCGATCACCGGGTAGCCCCCGGTGGTCGGGTGGTCGGCCAGGAAGACCACCGGCCGGCCCGCGGGCGGCACCTGTACGGCGCCCAGGACCATGCCCTCGCTCGCGAGTTCCCCGCTCAGTGCTCGCTCCAGCGCGGGCCCCTCGGTGCGCAGCCCGATGCGGTTGCTCGCCGAGGACACGCGGAACGTCCGCGAGGTGAAGGCCCGGACCGCGTCGGCGGTGAACCAGTCGTCCCGTGGGCCGAGCGTCACCCGCAGAACGAGCTCGGCCGGGGGAGCCGGCTGCGGGGCGACGTCCACGCGCGTGTGCGGGGCGAGGTCCTGCCCCAGGGGCAGGACCGTGCCGTCCGTGAGCGGGTCGGGGCCCAGGCCCGAGAGCAGGTCCGTGGAGCGGCTGCCGAGGACCGGCTCGACGGCGATGCCGCCGGCCACGGCCACATAGCCGCGTACACCGGACAGGGCCTGTCCGACGTCCAGCACCGCACCGGCGGGTACGCGTACGGCCGCGCCCCAGGCGACCGGCCGGCCGTCCACCCTGACCCGGCACGGCGCACCCCCGACCGCCACGGCCACGTCGCAACGCGGCCTGAGGGCACAGCCGTTGAGCGTGGTCTCCAGGACGGCCGCGTCGGGCGCGTTGCCCACCAGCCGGTTGACGAGGGCCGCCGCGGGCGGGTCCAGCGCCCCGGAACGGGGGACGCCCAGATGCGCGTGTCCGGGACGGCCCCGGTCCTGCACGGTGGTGAGCGCCCCGGCGCGGACGACGCACAGTGCGCGGTCGCTCATACCGCTCCCACCGGCCGCGCCTGCTCCGCCTGATCCGCCTGATCCGACGGGACGAAGCGCACGCGCGTACCCGGCGCGAGCATGGCGGCCGGTACGCGCGCGTGATCCCACAACACGGCCTCCGTGGTGCCGATCAGCTGCCAGCCGCCCGGCGACGAGCGCGGGTACACGCCCGTGTACGGCCCCGCCAGCGCCACCGATCCCGCCGGGACGGCCGTGCGCGGAGTGGCCCGGCGTGGGACGTCGTAGCGCGCGGGCAGGCCGGTGAGATAGCCGAAGCCGGGCGCGAACCCGCAGAAGGCGACCCGGAACTCGGCGGCCGCGTGGATGCGGGCCACCTCCCGCTCCGAGACACCCCAGTGAGCGGCGACCTCGGCCAGGTCCGGGCCGTCGTAACGCGTCGGGATCTCCACGACGTCCTGCTCCCGTGGCGGCGCGGGCGGTACGTCGGCGGCGGCCAGCTCGGCCGCCAGCCGGCCGGGGTCGGTCAGGCCGTCCAGGAGGACGGTGCGGGCGGCCGGGACGATCTCACGGGCACCGATCAGGCCCGCCGCACGACGGCGCAGCAGCTCCGCGTGCAGGGCCTCTGCCTGGGCATCCGAGGCCACCTCGACCAGGAGGGCGTCATCGCCGACGGACAGGACGCGCAGACTCATGCGAAGGCCTCCACCCGCACGCCCGACTTCTCCAGCCGGCGCCGGATTCGGCGGGCCAGCTCCACCGCCCCGGGCGTGTCGCCGTGCAGGCACAGGGAACGCGCGCGTACCTCGATGGAGGACCCCGCGTGGGAGGTGACCCGGCCGAGGCGGGCGAGGCTCACCGACCGTTCCACGACGGCGTCCGGGTCGCAGACCACGGCCCCGGCCTGCCCTCGCGGCACGAGTGTGCCCGCCTCGGTGTACGCGCGGTCCGCGAAGGCCTCCGGGACGGTCGGCAGCCCCGCCTTGCGGGCCAGTTCCAGCAGACGCGAGCCGGGCAGGCCGAGCACGGGCAGCGCGGCGTCGGCGAGGAGCACCCCGTCGACCACCGCGCCGGCCTGTTCCTCGTCGTGCACGACCCGGTTGTAGAGGGCGCCGTGCGGCTTCACGTACGCCACGCGCGCGCCCGCCGCCCGGGCGAACACCTCCAGGGCGCCGATCTGGTACGCCACCTCGGCGGCCAGTTCGGCGCTCGGCACATCCATGGCGCGACGCCCGAATCCGGCCAGGTCCCGGTAGGAGACCTGTGCGCCGATCCTCACGCCCCGCTCGGCCGCCAGCTGGCACACCCGCCGCATGGTGGCCGCGTCCCCGGCGTGGAAGCCACAAGCCACGTTCGCGCTGCTGACGACGGACAGCAACTGCTCGTCGTCGGTCAGCTGCCAGCGGCCGAAGCCCTCGCCGAGGTCGGCGTTCAGATCGATCGCGGTCGTCGCGGTCGTCGCGGTCATGGCTTTCCGTGTCTCCTTCTCAGGCCACGCGGTACTGCTCGTCGCGGGCGTCGGTGAGGAACATCTGTCCCGGGGCGTGGGTGAGGGCGAACGGCGGGCGCGAGGCCGTCACCGCGGCCTGCGGGGTCACTCCGCAGGCCCAGAACACCGGGATGTCGTCCGGCGCGGCCTCCACCGGGTCGCCGAAGTCGGGCCGGCCGAGGTCGTCGATGCCCAGTCCCGCCGGGTCGCCGCAGTGTACGGGGCTGCCGTGGACCGCCGGGAGCAGACTGCTCTCCCGGATCGCCGCCGCGAGATGCTGCGGCGGCACCGGCCGCATGGACACCACCATCGGGCCGTGCAGCCGGCCCGCGGACCGGCACTGACGGTTCGTCACATACATCGGGACGTTGCGTCCCTGCTCGATGTGGCGGATCGGTACGCCCGCCCCGGTCAGCGCCCACTCGAAGGTGAAGCTGCAGCCGATCAGGAACGACACCAGGTCGTCACGCCAGTACGCGCGCACGTCCGTCGGCTCGTCCACCAGCTCCCCGTCCGCCCACACCCGGTAGCGCGGCAGATCGGTGCGCAGGTCCGCGCCCTCGGCCAGCACGGTGGTGACGGAGCCGGCGTCGGTGACGTCGAGGACGGGACAGGGCTTCGGGTTGCGCTGGCAGAACAGCAGCATGTCGTACGCCCAGTCCGCGGGCACCGAGATCAGGTTGACCTGGGTGTGGCCCGCCGCGACTCCGGCCGTGGGGCCGGTCAGGCCCGCCCGGAAGCGGGCCCGGGCGGTTTCGGGGCGCCACGCGTGCGCGTGCTCGTCGACGAGGGTGACGGGAGGGTCTTCGGTACGGGGCGGTCGGCGGTCCTGCGTGAGTATCGGACGGGTCACTCGAGTTCCTTCCCGCGGGTCTCCGGCAGCCCCAGCAGCGCCAGGGCGGCGATGGCGTAACCGATCGCGCCGAAGACCAGCGCACCGCCCACACCCCAGCTGTCGGCCAGGAAACCGACCGCGGTGGGGAAGACGGCGCCCACGGCGCGGCCGGTGTTGTACGTGAAGCCCTGTCCCGTGCCGCGCAGAGCGGTCGGATACAGCTCGCTCAGGAAGGATCCGAAGCCGCTGAAGATCGCCGACATGCAGAACCCGAGCGGGAAGCCGAGCACGAGGAGCAGGGTGTCCGCGCCGCTCGGGATGTTGGCGTACGCCAGGATGCACACCGCCGACAGCAGGGCGAACAGCCAGATGTTACGGCGCCGGCCCAGCCGGTCGGTGAGGTAACCGCCGGTCAGATAGCCGAGGAAGGCGCCCGAGATCAGGAAGGTCAGATAGCCGCCGGTGCCGACCACGGACAGGCCGCGCTCCGACTTCAGATACGTCGGCACCCAGGTCGCCAGCGTGTAGTAGCCACCCTGCACACCGGTGGAGAGCAGGCCCGCGAAGAGCGTCGTCCGCAGCAGCGGGCCCTTGAAGATCGCCGGGAACGACCCCTTGCGGGCACTCTGTTCGCGGGCGGCCGTGGCCTGCGGCGCGTCCTGCACCCGGCGCCGCATCCACACGACGAGCAGCGCGGGCAGGGCGCCCGTCCAGAACATCACGCGCCAGGCCATGTCGTCGCCGAAGAAGGAGAAGACCAGCGTGTACGCGAGGGCCGCGAGACCCCAGCCGACGGCCCAGGAGCTCTGGATCGCGCCGAGGGTGCGACCCCGGTGCTTCGCGCTCGCGTACTCGGCGACCAGGACCGCGCCGACCGCCCACTCGCCGCCGAAGCCGACACCCTGCAGGGAGCGGAAGACCAGCAGCGTCTCGTAGGTGGGCGCGAAGCCGCAGGCGACGGTGAAGACCGCGTAGGTGATCACGGTGATCATCAGGGCCCTGACCCGGCCGATCCGGTCGGCCAGGACGCCCGCCACGGCCCCGCCGATCGCGGAGGCCACCAGGGTGACGGTGGTGAACAGGCCGGTCTGGCCGCTGTCCAGACCGAAGTACGCCGCCAGCGCGACCATGCTCAGCGGCAGCGTGAAGTAGTCGTAGGAGTCGAGGGCGTAGCCGCCGAACGCGCCGGCGAAGGCGCGTCGGCCGCGCGGGCCGAGGGCGCGCAGCCAGCCCAGTGCGCCGTCGTTGCGAATGTGTTCGGTCGTGGTGGCGTGGGCGTCGGTGGTCGGGGCCTGTGGTGGAGGGGTCGTGCTCATGGGGCACCTCGCTGAGGGATGACGGAGGGTGCGGGGAGTGAGCCGTGCCGTGCCTGGAAAGGAAGGTAGAGGATCGTTGAACGATCCTTCAATACCCATGTTGTTTCGTTCTCGTGACTGCGGTTGAATTCCGGGCATGGCAGAGCAGCTGGCGGGACTGGCCGACGACCGCGCCCTCCTGGGCCGCACGAGCACGGCCGAACGGGTTTCGGACATCCTCAGGAGCCGTATCGCCGAGGGCTATTTCCCGCCCGGGACGCGATTGTCGGAGGACAGCATCGGCGGAGCGCTCGGGGTCTCCCGCAACACGCTGCGCGAGGCGTTCCGGCTGCTCACCCATGAGCGTCTGCTCGTCCACGAGTTGAACCGGGGCGTGTTCGTCCGGGTCGTGACCGTCGAGGACGTCGAGGACATCTACCGCACGCGCATGCTCGTCGAGTGCGCCGTGGTGCGCGGGCTCGGGGAACCGCCGTACACGCTGGACGGTCTCCGGGCGAGCGTCACGGAGGGCCAGGTGGCAGCTCTCGAGAATGACTGGAAAGAACTGGGTACCGCCAACTTCCACTTCCACCGGGAACTCGTGGCCCTGGCCGGAAGCGCTCGCACCGACGAGCTGATGCGCAGTGTCTTCGCCGAGCTGCGGCTTGCCTTCCACCTCGTCGGCGAGCCGCGCCGGCTGCACGAGCCGTACCTCCAGCGCAACCGCCAGATCCTGCAGGCCCTGGAGGCCGGCGACAGGCAGGGGGCGGCAAAGCTGCTCGAGACCTACCTGACCGACTCGCTGGCGCGGGTGGTCGAGGTGTACCGGCGAAGGGTGGGCGAGGACAGCGCTCCTTAGGGCCGCGGGGAACTGCGCGACAGGCCCCCACCGGCCCGCAGACGAAACACAACCGGTCGTCGCCCGCCCGACCGCCGGAGGCGTTCCGCGTCGTTTGGGTCGATGTCAGACCGAGGACCTAGTCTGTGCACCGTGACTTCGCCTGCTTCGACGGACCGTGTTCCGCCCCAGCTCAGCGCGGGGCCGCGCCCCGCGCTGGGTCCGGCCGCCGACGAGGGGCTGGCGCGGCGGCTGCGCGCGCTCGCCTGCACGGCGCCGATCCACGACCTCGACGCGCGCAAGGTCAATCTCGCCGGTGAGTACTCGGTGTACGGCATGGCGGAGCTCGCCCTCGCCGCCATCGACCTGGTCACGCTCAACATGGACTTCGACACCGGCGCAGACCACGACCAGATAGTGGCCCGTCTCCTGCCGCGCATCGCCGCACAGGCCCCGCGGCGGCCCGTCGCCGAGCACGAGCGGGTGGCTCGCTGGGTCCTGGAGAACCTGATCAACGTCGGCAGCGTCGACCGCGGCTTCCGGGCCGCCTACGGCACGTTCGCGCCGGACGGCACGTATGTGCGCCGCGACTACGACTTCAAGCTGATCGAGGAGGTCCCGGGTTACGGCGGCGCGGTCTACCTCCGCACCACCGACGAGGCGGTCAACGTCCTGGTGGGCGCCCTCGACACCGACGTCACCAGCGCGCAGATCGCCGCCGAGGTCAAGCTCGAGGTGCTGATCCGCCGAGGCCGCCTCGCCGACGCCCAGCTGGCCGCCGAGCAGGCCCGCTACCGCACCGTGCAGTACTCGGAGACCCTGCGCCGCGCCCTGGAGGCCACCCGGCGCAACGTGCGCGCGGTGGACTGGCTCAACTCCGTGCCCGACATGATCGCCGAGGCCCTCGACCACGTCGCCGACCGCTACCGCCACGAGAACGCGATCCTCACCAACATCCGCAAGGCCCGCGACGAGATCGAGGACGCGGAGAACAAGCGGCGGGCCGCCGAACTCGTCGACATCGTCAAGGACTGCATCCGCCGGCACACACTGCTGCAGTCCCGGCTGCTGGAGGCCGGTCCGCTGTTCCGCGCCGAGCAGGACCGCCAGGCGTTCGCCACCCCCATGACCTCGTCGGGGATAGACCTGTACGGGCATCTCGTCGCGCCCGTGCTGCCGCTGCCGCTGGAGCAGGCGGTCCGGGTCACGGACGCGTTCTTCGCGCGCGGGACCGGACTGCGCACGCCGGCGTCCGTGCGGGTGGGCGACCTCGTCGACCTGCTGCTGACGCCGCCGGTGGAACGGGAGCACCTGGGGGCGGAGATGCCGGAGCCGGACCTCATCGCGACGCCGGACGACAGCCGGTTCAGCGAGGAACAGCTGGCGGTCGCCAAGGAGTTGCTCGACCTGCCGGCGGACGCGCCGCGCCGGCTGTCCGGACTGCTGGCGCAGGCGCGCGGCACTGGCGACCTCGATCTGCCGTACCTGGTGGCACTGCTGGCGGTGCACGCTGCCAGCCCGGCCGTGGGCACGGCCTACCGCCAGGGCGAGGAGAAACTGCTGTTCGCCGTGGACGACGGGACGGAACTGGACGACCCGGAGTTCGGCGGGGCCGACCTCATCGTCGGCACCGCCCTGCTGGACGCCGCGGGGATGGCAGCGGACCGCACGGAGGCGGCATGAGCCGGGCGGGGAATGGGGCGGGGATTCGGACCGGGAGCCGAGCCGGGAACAGTATGGACGAGCACGAGAACACCGAGGAGCCGAAGCCGTGACCGAGCACGTCGACTGGAGCGACACGGAGGCCCCCTCCCTGGTGGCGAACGCCTCCGTCACCCCCGCCGACGCCGCCGACGCGGCGCGGCTGGTCGCCTTTGGGCTGCAGCCCAAACTGCAGCCCGCGCGGGACCAGGAGTACGCGGAGCTGCTGCGGCGCTACCGGGAGGACCCGGCGTTCGCCCGGCTCGCCGACGCCGTCGCCGCCGGGCTCGGTCTGATCGTGCTGGAGGTGTCCCCGCGCGCGGGGATGGCGGTGACCGCCGCCGAGGACTCGGTGTTCGCCGTGCGGATGGGGGACTACGCGCGTCGTACGTCCGCCGACGGCGGCGACCGCTTCCTGCACGGCCTCGCGCATCTCGCCGTCGCCGCGATGGCGTTCCCGCGGCCCGAGGACCTGGCCGACGACGGCTACATCGGGCGGGTCAGCGTCAACGGAGTCGACGCCTTCGTCCGCCAGGCCTGTCGGCGCCTGGAGGAGCGAGCGGAGGAGCAGGGCGAGAACACCGACCCCGCGACCGACGCGCCCGGCCTGGAGTCGGCCTGGCGGATCTGGGCCAGACGCAGTTCCACCGGCGCCACCAAGGACGCGCGCAGACTCGCCGGCTCGACGACCGGCATCGTCGGCAAGGCCGTCGGGTTCCTCACCGACTCCGGGTTCCTCCAGCGGACCGGCGACGACAACGGCGGAACCTACCGGACCACCGCGCGCTACCAGCTCCAGGTGCGTGACATGGCAGGCGGCGCCGCCATGGCCGAGCTGCTGGAACTGGGCGTCGTCCCGGTCACCGACGGCACGCCGACGCTGCTGCCCCCCGAGGAGACCGACGATCTGGAACTGGTGGCCGACGCCGGACTCCCGTTCCATTCCTGAGGCTCCTGAGGTCCTGAGGTTTCTGAAGCCCGAAGAACCGCCAACCCCCTGATCTGCCGATCTGCCGAAGACTTACGAGAGTCCGCCATGTACGAGCTGTCCCGGGTCCGCCTCTACTCCATCGGGCCTGCCGGTGCGCGCTATGCCGACACCGTGCTTGACCTGCGGGGCGTGGGTGACGTCGTGCCCGACCCCGCGCCCATGCAGGCGGAGTTCTTCGAGGAGGAGCCCGTCGGCCCGCCGCGCCGGCCCGCGCCCGCCGGCGTGCTCTTCCTGGAGAACGGCGGCGGCAAGTCCGTCCTGCTCAAGCTGATCTTCTCCGTGATGCTGCCGGGTCACCGCAACACCCTCGGCGGCGCCAGCTCCGGTGTGCTGCGCAAGTTCCTGCTCGCCGACGACTGCGGACACGTGGCGCTGGAATGGCAGCACGTGCTCACTGGTGAGTGCGTCGTCGTAGGCAAGGTCAGCGAGTGGCGCGGGCGGCAGGTGTCCAACGATCCGCGGAAGTTCGCGGAAGCCTGGTACTCGTTCCGGCCGGGGCCCGGGCTGAGTCTGGACAACCTGCCCGTCGCCGAGTCCACCGCGGTACGCCCGCCCGTGGAGGGAGCCTCCGGGGCGCAGGGGCGGCGGCGCACCATGAAAGGGTTCCGGGACGCCCTCACCGAGGCGGGGAAGGCGTATCCGCACCTGGAGGTGCACTGGGAGGAGATCCACGACCGGTGGATCGAGCACCTCGGCGAGCTCGGCCTGGACCCCGAACTCTTCCGCTACCAGCGGGAGATGAACGCCGACGAGGGCGAGGCCGCCGGCCTCTTCGCGGTCAAGAAGGACTCCGACTTCACCGACCTGCTGCTGCGCGCGGTGACCGACACACGCGACACCGACGGACTCGCCGACCTGGTCAGCGGCTTCGGCAACAAGCTGGGCCGCCGCGCCGAACTGATCGCCGAACGGGACTTCACCGCCGGTTCGGTGGACCTGCTGGGGCGGATCGTCGAGGCCGCCGAGGCGCGGGCACGCGCGCGTGACGTCCACGCCGGCGCCGAGCGGCGCACCCGCGCGCAGGCCCGCCGGCTGTCCGCGCGGGGCGTACGCGAGAAGGTGCGGGCCGGCGATCTCGCCCAGCGGGTCACGGCCGCCGCCTACGCCGTCACGCACTCCGAGGGGGCACGCGAGCGCAGTGCGCTGATCGCCGCCGAACTCGCCTTCCGGCACGCCTCGCTGGCGCTCGCCGCCGCCGAGAAGTCCGCCGCCGCGCAGAAGCGCGAACTCGCCGACGCCCGCACCCTGCACTCCGCCTGGCAGGCCGCCGAGGCCGTGCTGCGCCATCGCGCCGCCGCCGACCGCGTCGCCCGTGTCTCCGCGGCCATCCAGGAGGCCGAACGCGACGCCGCGCCCGCCCTCGCCGCCCGCGCCAAGGCCGCAGTCGACCTCGTCCGGGCCCTGCACGCGGCCGCCGAGAGCGCCGAGACCCTCGCCAACGAGGAGGAGGAGCGCTCGGCCGCCCTCCAGGACGTCGGCGAGTCCGCCCACCGCGACGCGACGTCCGCCGCCACCGACGCCCAACGCGCCCGCAGCGAGGTCGGGCACCTGCGCCAGCGCCTCGCAGAGGTGGAGCAGGAGACCGCCGAGGCCGTGCGCGCGGGCTGGCTCGACGACAGCGCGCCCGACGCCGATCCCGCGCGAGCGGCCCTCGCCGCCAGCGACGCCGAGAAGACGGCCGTCGCCGCCTGGGACATCGCCCGTGAGGCCTCGCACAGAGCCTCCGAGCACGCCCGCGAGGCCGCCTCCGCGGAGTCCCGCGCCGAGCTCACCGCGGCCCGCGCGGCGGACGCGGCGACGGCCGCGCAACGGTCGTACGAGGCCGAGCAGCGGCTCGCCGAGTCCCTGGCCGGTGAGGAACGGCTCGCCGAACTGCTCGGCCTGACCGGCGGCGGCGCCCCCCGGCAGATCCCCCGGCCTCGTCACGACGGCGAGCCGGACGACGGCTCCTCGCTCACGCCCGAGGACCTGGACCGCTGCGCCGACGAACTGCGCGAACTCCTCGACGACGCCGTCTCCTCCGCCGAACGGCAGCTGTTCGAGCTGCGCACCGCCGCCGCCGACGACTCCCGCATCCTCGGCGCGCTCGGCGACGGCGGACTGCTGCCGCCGGGGCCGGACGTGCTGGCCACCGTCGAGTTCCTCGGTGAGCACGGCATCCCCGCCCTTCCCGGCTGGCGCTACCTCGCCCAGGCAGTCGACCCCGTGGACCACGCGCGCGTGCTCGCCGCCCGGCCCGAGCTCGTCGACGGCGTGATCATCACCGACCCCGACTCGCACGCACGCGCGCGGGAGGCGCTCGGTGAGGCCGCGCTGCTGCCGCGCTCGGCGGTGGCCGTCGGCACGGCCGCCGCTCTGCTCGCACCGACCCCGGCCGCCGACACGCGGAGCGACGACGTCTTCCTCGTCCCGCCGAACCCGGCCATGCACGACGAGCACGCCGCCGACGAGGAACGACAGGCGCTGCGCGCGCGGGCGACCGAGCGGGACGAGGACATCCGCCGGCTCGCGGCGCGCCTCGGCAAGGACCGGGAGCTGGCCGCCCGGCTGGCCTCCTGGCGTACCGGCTGTCCGGCCGGGCGGCTCACCGAACTCGCCCACGCCGCCGGGGAGGCGCGCGAGTTCGCCGAGGAGTCCGAGGCCGAGCTGGCCGAGGCGCGGACCGTACGAGCGGAGGCCGACGAGACCGCCGCCGAGGCCGCCCAGGTGCGCGACGAGCGCCAGGAGGCCGCGCAGAAGGCCCGGCGGGCCGCCGACGCTCTCGCCGGACTCGCCTTCCGGCTGCGCGAGCGGGCCGGCTGGCAGGTCAAGGTACGCGAACTCGCCGACGAGGCCGCCGAGTCGGAGGCCCGCGCCCAGTCCTGTCTGGAACGCGCCCGCGCCGCCGACGAGGATCGCCGCGGAGCCCAGCGCGCCGCCGACGACGCCCGCCGCACCGCCCGTGCGCTGCGCGCCGAACGCGCCGAGATCGCCGGCGCCCCCGACGACGTACCGCAAACCGACCCGGACGCGTCCAGGGCGTCCCTGCCCGCCCTCCGCGAGGCCTACCGGGCCGCCTCCCAGCTGTACGAGAAGGTCGGCGTCGGCGCCGACCTGCGGGCCGAGCAGGCCCGCGCGGAGGGCGAGGAGAGCGCCGCCCGCACGGACCTGGACCGGCTCAGCAACAAGGTCCGTACACGTGCCGAGCAGTTGCTGCAGTCGCCCGACGGCTCCGACGGGCCGTCCCGGCAGGCCGCCGCCGCACGCGCGGAGGAGCTGGTGCAGCTCCTGGAGACCCGTATGTCCACCGCGAGCGAGCAGCTCGGGCGACTGCGCGGTGAGCACGAGCGGCTCGCGCCCGAGGACGGCGAGGCCCACACCGGGCTGGCCGAGGAGCTCCAGCCGCGCGACGCCGAACACGCGCAGGCGCTGTTGCGCACCGCGACGGCCGAACTCGCCTCCCGCACCGAGGCGTTGAGCCAGGCCCGCGAGGCGCACGCCGAACTGCTGGCCGCCCACCGGGCCGCCGAGGACGCGGCCGGCGGCTTCGACGAGATCGCCGCGATGCTCCGCGACCTGCTGCGCGAACACCCGCAGGAGGAGGAGCAGGAGGAGCCGGAGCCGTACCCCGGCACCCTGGAGGAGGCCCGCCATTCGGCTGCCGAGGCCCGCCGCTCGTTGCGCGGCTGCGCCGCCGACCTGTCCGCCGCCGAGTCCGCCGTACGCGAGGCCGGCGACATCCTCGTCCGGCATGCCAACTCCACCCGCTACGAGCAGGTCCGCACCCCCGCACGCCAGCAGATCCGTGAGCTGCCCGCCGCCGCGCTGCCCGAGCACGCACAGAAGTGGGCCGACGCGTTCGCACCCCGACTGCGTGTCCTGACGGACGAGTTGGCGCAGCTCGAGCGCAACAGGGACTCGATCGTGGACCGGCTGCGGGGGCTCGTCGAGTCCGCGCTCGCCACCCTGCGCTCGGCCCAGCGGCTCTCCCGCCTGCCCGAGGGACTCGGCGAGTGGTCCGGCCAGGAGTTCCTGCGCATCCGCTTCGAGGAACCGGATCAGGCCACCCTGACCGAGCGGCTCGGCGAGGTCATCGACGACGCGACCCGGGCGGCCGTCAAGAAGAACTCCGACCTGCGGCGCGACGGCATGTCCCTGCTGCTGCGCGGGGTCGGCGCGGCCCTAGAGCCCAAGGGCGTCGCAGTCGAGATCCTCAAGCCCGACGCTGTCCTGCGCGCCGAGCGGGTCCCCGTCGGTCAGATGGGCGACGTGTTCTCCGGCGGCCAGCTGCTCACCGCCGCCATCGCCCTGTACTGCACCATGGCGGCCCTGAGGAGCAACGACCGGGGCCGGGACAAGCATCGGCACGCGGGCACGCTGTTCCTCGACAACCCCATCGGCCGCGCCAACGCGACCTATCTGCTGGAGCTCCAGCGCGCCGTCTCGGACGCCCTGGGCGTGCAGCTCCTGTACACGACCGGCCTGTTCGACACGACGGCGCTGGCTGAGTTCCCGCTGGTCATCCGGCTGCGCAACGACGCCGACCTCCGGGCGGGCCTGAAGTACATCAGCGTCGAGGAACACCTCCGCCCGGGCCTGCCGCAGCAGCCCCAGGCGGGGGAGGCGGTGCACAGCGAGATCACGGCGACCCGCATGTTCAAACGGCCGGTACCCGACAGCGCCCCCTGAGGGGCGGTGAGGCAGAAGGCGTACTCCGAGGTGGGGTAGCCGTTGAGTCGCCGCTCGCTTCAGGGACGCGTCGGCCGGCTTCAGGAGTGGGACAGCTGCCCGGTGCCGCTCTGCCTGCGTATCCGCTCCTGCCGGCGTTCGGCCACCCGTGCCTGCCGTCGCGCCCGGCGGCGCTCGCGGCGCAACGAACGCGCCGTGCTGCTCGGTGTCGACACCACGCCGTTGCGCTGGTTCCACACCTGCCGCGTCACCCAGACGTCCAGCGCGCCCCAGGTGGCCAGCACCGTGCTGACCACACCGCTGATCACCATCGGGAAGGCCAGCCAGGATCCGGCGAGTGTGCACAGGAAGGCGACCATCGCCTGAATCAGTGTCACGGCGATGAGGAGCACCGCACGCACGGCCGCCGTACGCACCGGGTCGGGCATTCGGCGTCGACGTGCGGGCTCCTCCACCCACAACGGCCGGTAGGCCGCCCGCTGTTGCCCCGAGGCGGCCGCACCGGGCTGCCGGGCGCCCTCTCGCTTCGCACCGACGGACTTCGCGGCCGCCGGGACGCCGCGGTCGGCCGACCCTCGCGTGCCCGTCGAACCGTCACGCCGCTCCGCTGTCATATGCCTGTTCGCCGGAATGTCGCGATCCCGTGCCTCGGGATCCCGCAGCGCGGTACCGCGCGCCGCCGCGCCGTCCTCGGGTGCCTCACGCCGCTCCGCCGTGCCCATCACCGTGTCACTCCCCACCGCCAGCAGTCCGCTCGCCTCCGGGTCGAAGACCCGGCTCCCCAGTGGCTGCCCGGCTTGCGCTGAATTACGCCGCCCAGGTGCGGCATACGGCTCGTGTGGCCGATTCCGCCCCCAATTCCCAATGAGTAGGACGAACGACCTGCCCCGAATGTTCCCGCGTTGCGAAAAAATCTGGCCAACTCGTTTGCAGAGCCGGTCGGATCCGGCCTGGAGTCGCGCACCGGATTCGGGGAGGCAATCTCCCACAATGCCCGGACAACACACCATGTCTCGCCCTCGGTACGGAAGTTCAGCTTCCGGACCGCTCTTCGAGTTACCTGTGTGTCGGTAGTAGGCTCGCGCCGTTTGTTGACGCACATGCGTACCCCCTGTCGGTGGGGGTTCGAGCTGGGGGAGGCCATGCGCTTTCGCGGGAAGTCGATCCGCCGGAAGATCGTGGCGCTGCTCCTCGTGCCGCTGGTTTCCCTGACCGCGATCTGGGGCTTCGCCACGGTGCTCACGGGACGTGAGGCGAGCCGTCTGTTCACCATGTCGTCCCTCGTCGAGAAGGTCGGCTACCCCATCGAGGACACCGTCCGCGTCGTCCAGCAGGAACGCCGCCAGACCCTCGTCTACCTTGCCGACCCCCGTGCCTCCGACGCGCTGTCCGCGCTGCGCCGCACCCGGACTGCCACCGACGAGGCACTCGCCGAGATCCGAGGGAACGCCCGGGACCCCGACGTACGCGACGTCCTCGACCAGGAGGACGGCGAGGGCCTGACCGCGGTCCTCGACGCCTTCGACGGCGTCGACTCCCTGCGGCGCAGCGTCGAGGAGGGCACCGTCACCCGAGCCCAGGCCCTCGACCTCTACACCCAGCTGATCGACCCTTGCTACGCCCTGTTGGCGAAGATGGACGTGGTCGACAGCGTGGAGATGGACAAGCAGTACCGGGCGCTCGTCGGCGTCGCCCGCGCCCGTGAACTGCTCTCCCAGGAGGATGCCCTGCTCGGCTCCGCCCTGGTCGTGGGCAAGTTGAGCCGCGAGGAGATCCGCGACGTCTCCGACCTTGCGGCTCAGCGGGGAGTGGTCTACGACATCAGCCTCGCCCAACTGCCCACCGCGGAGCGCGAACGCTACGAGAGCTTCTGGAAGAACGCCACCACCGCCCCGCTGCGGACGGTGGAACAGGCTGTCGTCGCCACCACGCCCGGCGGCCTGCCCCGAGGCGTCAGCGCCCGGAACTGGGACACCGCGGCCGGAAACGTCCTCGACGAACTCGGCACCCTGGACGAGCAGGCCAACGACCGCTATCAGGACCGTGTCGGTCCGGTGGCGACGGAGGTCATCGTCAAGGCGGTCGTCGCCGGTGTCTTCGGGCTGATCGCCCTGCTCGTCTCCCTCGTCCTGTCCGTGCGCATCGGCCGCGGCCTCATCCGCGACCTGCGTCAGCTTCGGCTGGAGGCCCATGAGGCGTCCGGTGTGCGGCTGCCCAGCGTGATGCGCCGCCTGTCCGCGGGCGAGCAGGTCGACGTGGAGACCGAGGTTCCGCGGCTGGAGTACGACAAGAACGAGATGGGCGATGTCGGCCAGGCCCTCAACACCCTCCAGCGCGCCGCCGTCGAGGCCGCCGTCAAACAGGCCGAGCTGCGGGCCGGCGTCTCCGAGGTCTTCGTCAACCTCGCCCGCCGCAGCCAGGTCCTGTTGCACAAGCAGCTCACCCTGCTCGACACCATGGAGCGTCGCACCGAGGACACCGAGGAACTCGCCGACCTCTTCCGCCTCGACCACCTCACCACCCGCATGCGCCGACACGCCGAGGGTCTGGTGATCCTCTCCGGCGCGGCCCCCTCCCGGCAGTGGCGCAAGCCCGTTCAGCTGATGGACATCGTGCGCGCCGCGGTCGCCGAGGTCGAGGACTACGAACGCATCGAGGTCCGCCGCCTGCCCCGCCTTGCGGCGACCGGCCCGGCCGTCGCCGACCTCACCCACCTGGTGGCCGAACTCCTGGAGAACGCCACGGTGTTCTCCCCGCCGCACACCGCCGTCCAGGTGTTCGGCGACCGGGTCGCCAACGGTTTCACCCTCGAGATCCACGACCGCGGCCTCGGCATGGCGCCCGAGGCTCTCCTGGAGGCCAACCTCCGGCTCGCCGAGACACCGGAATTCGAGCTGTCCGACACCGACCGCCTCGGGCTGTTCGTGGTCAGCCGGCTCGCCCAGCGGCAGAACGTCCGCGTCTCCCTGCAGCCCTCGCCGTACGGGGGGACGACCGCCATCGTCTTCATCCCCGACGCACTGCTGACCGACGACGTCCCCGACACCAACGGCATCGGCTTCCGCCTCGACCGCCCCCGGCCCCCGAAGGAGCCGGAGTCCGGGGAGACCCGCAGGGCCGCGCTCTCCGCGGCCTCGGTGCAGCTTCCCGGCCTGCCCGCCTCGATGCTCGACGGTCCCGTCGAGCTGGAGGCCCCCGTCGACCTGGACGCCCTCGGAGGTTTCCCGGCCGCGCTGGAGGAGGACGACGAGCACGGCGGCCTGTTCCGTCCGCGCCGCTCCCTCACCCGTGCTGAGGACGAGCCGGCCGCCGGTGCCTTCGACCAGCACCGCAGGCTGCCCGACGGCCTCGGCGACCCCGAGGCGGCGGTCAGTGACGACCCGGCCGCCCCGGTACCGCTGCTGCCCGGTTCGCGCACGCCCAAGCTGGTCAGCTCGCACGGGCGCCCGGTCACGGACCAGCGGCCCCGGCGGGCGGAGACGGACACAGAGCCCCCCGCCAGGCCCGGCCCCCGCCGTGTGGAGGGCGAAGGCCCGGCGCCTCTGCCGTCCCGCCGCCGCGGCACCACGGCACAGATCCCCCGCAACGGCGGCCCCGTCGAGCGGCCCGCACTGCCGGAACACCCCGGGCGCGATGCAGACGAGCAGTCCCAGCCTCCAGTCCTCCCACGGCGCAGCCGGCAGACCCCTGCGCTGCCCACCGGCCCCGACGACACGGCCGGGCGCGCTGCGACCGAGGCCGCCGGGACGCACGGGAGCGCACAGGCCGGTGACTGGGGCAGCGGCACCCGGAACCCAGGAACCGCGCCTCATGACAACGGCTCCGGCACCCGAGCGCTGCCACGGCGCGTGCGCCAGGCGAACCTGGCCCCGCAACTTCGGCAAGGCCCGGATCCGCGCACCGAGAACCGTGCCGACCCCGCGGATCGGGACGCCGACGAGGTACGCAGCCGCATGGCCTCGCTCCAGCGGGGCTGGCAGCGTGGCCGTGTAGAGAACGCCGCGGGCGACGACGCCCACAGCGGCACAGCACCACAAGGAACGACAAAGGGGGACGGTCGATGACCGCACCGAAGACGACCGGCCACAGCACCACCAACGGCGAGCTCAACTGGCTCCTCGACGAACTCGTCGACCGTGTCGCCAGCATCCGCAAGGCCGTCGTCCTCTCCGGCGACGGCCTGCCGACCGGCGTGTCCAAGGACCTGTCCCGGGAGGACGGCGAGCACCTGGCCGCCGTCGCCTCCGGCTTCCACAGCCTCGCCAAGGGCGTCGGTCGCCACTTCGAGGCCGGCAGCGTCCGCCAGACTGTCGTCGAACTCGATGACGCCTTTCTGTTCGTCACGGCCGCCGGTGACGGCAGCTGCCTCGCCGTCCTCTCGGACGCGGACTCGGACGTGGGGCAGGTAGCGTACGAGATGACGCTCCTCGTCAAGCGGGTCGGCGTACATCTGGGCACCACCCCGCGCACCGATCTGCCCTCGGGCGGGTAGTGGGATGGCATGAGCACAGACGGTCAGGGAAACAGCCGCTGGTTCGACGACGAGGCCGGACCGGTCGTGCGTCCGTACGCCATGACGCGCGGCCGTACCACCAGTGCGATGCAGCACCGCCTGGATCTGATCGCGGTGGTCGTGGCCGAGTCCCACGCCGACGAGGCGGAACAGGATCCCGGGCTGTCCCCGGAGCATGTGGGCATCGTGGAGCTGTGCCAGGACGCACCGCAGTCGGTCGCCGAACTCGCCGCCGGACTCAACCTGCCCATCGGAGTGGTGCGGGTCCTCATCGGAGACCTCGTGGACGCGGATTTCGTCCATGTGAACCGACCGGTCCCCCCTGCCGAACTGCCCGACGAGAGTATTCTGCGCGACGTGATCAACGGCCTCCGAGCGCTGTGAGCAGCGCGGAAGCGAGGTGAGGACGTGACCGGCTGGCAGTTCTGGGTGGACCGGGGCGGCACCTTCACCGACATCGTCGCGCGCCGCCCCGACGGCCGGCTGCTGACGCACAAACTGCTGTCGGAGAACCCGGCGCGGTACGCCGACGCGGCGGTCGCCGGAGTCCGCGCCCTCCTGGCCGGGGCACCGGACCCCGTCGAGACCGTCCGCATGGGCACGACGGTCGCGACCAACGCGCTGCTGGAACGCAAGGGCGAGCGCACGCTGCTCGTCATCACCCGCGGGTTCCGCGACGCGCTGCGCATCGCCTACCAGAACCGCCCCCACATCTTCGCCCGCCGGATCGAGCTCCCGGAGCTGCTGTACGAGCGGATCCTGGAGGTCGACGAGCGCATCGCCGCCGATGGCAGCGTCCTGCGCGCCCCGGACCTGGACGCCCTCGCGGGACCTTTGCGGGAGGCGTACGAAGACGGGATCAGGGCCGTCGCCGTCGTGTGCATGCACAGCTATCTCCACCCCGCCCACGAACAGGCCGTCGGGCAGCTCGCCGCCCGCACGGGCTTTGCGCAGATCTCGCTGTCCAGCGAGGTCAGCCCGCTCATGAAGCTCGTCCCGCGCGGGGACACGGCCGTCGTCGACGCCTACCTGTCGCCCGTGCTGCGCCGCTACGTCCGGCGCGTCGCCGACGAGCTGCACGGTGTGCGACTGATGTTCATGCAGTCCAACGGAGGTCTTGCCGAGGCGAGCCAGTTCCGGGGCAAGGACGCCATCCTGTCCGGGCCCGCGGGCGGCATCGTCGGCATGGCCAGGATGTCCCAGCTCGCGGGTTTCGACCGGGTCATCGGCTTCGACATGGGCGGCACCTCCACGGACGTCTCCCACTACGCGGGCGAGTACGAACGCGTCTTCACCACGCAGATCGCGGGCGTACGGCTGCGCGCCCCGATGCTGGACATCCACACCGTCGCCGCGGGCGGCGGATCCGTCCTCCGTTTCGACGGCTCCCGCTACCGGGTGGGACCGGACTCGGCCGGCGCGGTCCCCGGGCCGGCCTGTTACCGCGGCGGCGGCCCGCTCGCCGTCACCGACGCCAACGTGATGCTCGGCCGCATCCAACCCGCCCACTTTCCGAAGGTGTTCGGGCCCGACGGCGATCAGCCGCTCGACGACGCCCTGGTACGCGACCGCTTCACCGCCCTCGCGCGCGAGATCCATGAGCAGACCGGCGACGACCGCACGCCGGAGCAGGTCGCGGAGGGCTTCCTGCAGATCGCCGTCGCCAACATCGCGGGCGCGGTGAAGCGGATCTCCGTCCAGAAGGGCCACGACGTCACCCGCTACGCCCTCACCACCTTCGGTGGTGCGGGCGGACAGCACGCGTGCAGGGTCGCCGACTTCCTCGGCATCCGTACCGTGCTCGTGCCCCCCATGGCGGGCGTGCTGTCCGCGCTCGGCATCGGACTCGCCGACACGACGGCCATGCGCGAACAGTCCGTGGAAGCGCCCCTGGAGGCCGCCGCACTGCCCGCGATCCTCAAGACCGCCGACGATCTGGAAGCGGCGGCCCGCGCGGAACTGCGCGCCGAGGACATCCCCGATGACCGCGTCCGCATCACCCGCCGTGCGCAGCTCCGCTACGACGGCACCGACACCGCCCTCACCGTCGAACTCACCGAACCCGCCGTGATGAGGCGGGCTTTCGAAGAACGTCATCGCGCCACGTACTCCTTCACGCTCGACCGCCCGATCGTCGTCGAGGCACTCTCCGTGGAAGCCACTGGCATCACCGAACCCCCCGATCTGTCCGCCCTCGCCCCGTACGAAGGCCACACCGCCGCACCCCGGACCGTCCGCCTCCACACCGGCGGCGCCTGGCGCGACGTCCCCCTCCACCGCCGCGAGGACCTCCCTCCCGGCGAGACCGTCACCGGCCCCGCGATCATCACCGAGGCCAGTGCCACCACCGTGGTCGACGACGGCTGGGAGGCCACGACGAGCCACGACGGGCATCTGGTCATGGAACGCGCGGCGATTACGCAGAGTTCCGATCTCGACACAAAAGTCGACCCGGTTCTCCTTGAAGTCTTCAACAACCTCTTCATGTCCATTGCCGAACAGATGGGCGCCCGACTGGAGTCCACAGCCCAGTCCGTCAACATCAAGGAGCGCCTCGACTTCTCCTGCGCCCTCTTCGACCCCGACGGGAACCTGGTGGCCAACGCCCCGCACATCCCCGTCCACCTGGGATCGATGGGGACGAGCGTCAAGGAGGTCATCCGCCGCCGCGGCACCTCCATGCGCCCCGGCGACACCTACGCGGTCAACGACCCCTACCACGGGGGCACACACCTCCCGGACGTCACGGTGATCACCCCCGTCTTCGGCGCCGGCACGGCCGAGCAGGCCGAAGTCACGGAGAGTGAGCAAGAGCTCCTCTTCTACGTCGCCTCGCGCGGCCATCACGCCGAGATCGGCGGCATCGCCCCCGGGTCCATGCCGGCGGACAGTCGCACCATCGAGGAGGAGGGCATCCTCTTCGACAACTGGCTGCTGGCGCAGAACGGCCGATTCCGCGAAGAGGAGACCCTCCGTCTCCTCACCGAAGCGCCGTACCCCTCGCGCAATCCCCGGACCAACCTCGCCGACCTCCGCGCCCAGATCGCCGCCAACCACAAGGGCGTCGACGAGGTGGCCCGCATGATCGAGGACTTCGGGCTCGACGTCGTACAGGCCTACATGAGGCACGTCCAGGACAACGCGGAGGAAGCCGTGCGCCGCGTCATCGACGCCCTGGACGACGGCGCCTACGCCTACGAGACCGACTCGGGCGCCGTCATCCGGGTACGCGTGCGCGTGGATCGCGAGAACCGCTGCGCGACCGTCGACTTCACCGGCACCTCACCGCAGCTGACCACCAACTTCAACGCGCCTTATTCCGTCGTCAACGCGGCCGTCCTGTACGTCTTCCGGACCCTGGTCGCCGACGACATCCCGCTCAACGACGGCTGCCTGCGCCCCCTGAGGATCGTCGTGCCGCCCGGTTCCCTGCTCGCGCCCGAACCGCCCGCCGCCGTCGTGGCCGGGAATGTGGAGACCTCCCAGGCGATCACCGGCGCCCTCTACGCTGCCCTCGGTGTCCAGGCCGAGGGTTCCGGCACCATGAACAACGTCACCTTCGGCAACGAACGCCACCAGTACTACGAAACCGTCGCCTCCGGATCCGGCGCGGGTGACGGCTTCCCCGGCGCGAGCGTGGTCCAGACCCACATGACCAACTCCCGGCTGACCGACCCCGAAGTCCTCGAGTGGCGGCTGCCCGTCCGACTCGAGGAGTTCGCGGTCCGGCCGGGCAGCGGAGGGGCGGGGCGATGGCGTGGTGGGGACGGTGCGGTCCGCCGCATCCGGTTCCACGAGCCCATGACCGTCTCCACCCTGTCCCAGCACCGCCGAGTCCCCCCGTACGGTCTCGCGGGAGGCGCCCCCGGCGCGCTGGGCGCCAACCGGGTGGAACGCGCGGACGGCACGGTGGTCCGGCTCGGCGGCAGCGACTCCGTGGACGTCGGCCCCGGCGACGTACTCGTCATCGAGACCCCTGGAGGCGGAGGCTACGGCCCGCCGCCCCACACCCCCAGTCAAGCCATCAAGCAGGAGAAGTGATCGATGATCTCCGGGCGTTCTGAGCGCGGCAAGCCCCCGGTCGAGCCCGTCACGCTCAAGATCCTGGTGGCCGGCGGCTTCGGCGTGGGCAAGACCACTCTGGTCGGCGCCGTCAGCGAGATCAAGCCGCTGCGCACCGAGGAGTACCTCACCGAGGCCGGCCGCCCGGTCGACGACACCACCGGCGTCGAGGGCAAGCACACCACCACCGTCGCCATGGACTTCGGCCGCATCACCCTGCGCGAGGATCTGGTGTTGTACCTGTTCGGGACGCCCGGCCAGGAACGGTTCTGGTTCATGTGGGACGAGCTCTCCGAGGGCGCGCTCGGCGCCATCGTGCTCGCCGACACCCGCCGCCTGGGGGACTGCTTCGCCGCCGTCGACTACTTCGAACGGCGCTCCATCCCCTTCCTCATCGCCGTCAACTGCTTCGAGGGAGCCGCCCGGTACCCGGAGGCAGACGTGCGCCAGGCCCTCGACCTCGACGACGGCGTACCGGTGGTGCTGTGCGACGCCCGTGACCGAAGGTCGGTCCGGGACGTGCTGGTCGGCGTGGTCCAGCACGCGATGGACTACGGCGCCGAACGTCGCGAGGCCGTCACCACCTGAGGGACGGCCGCCGACCGGCACGGCCCGTACCCCCGCCGACCGGGGTACGGGCCGTGGTTCAGGGGGAAGCGCGGCGCGAGGAGCCGCACGCGTGTGTGGCACAAGCGAGACACACGCGCGCGTGCAGTGGATCAGCCGCACGTGCACGCCCTAGCCTTCACCGTCCTGCAGCCAGCCGAAGCTCTTCTCCACGGCCTTGCGCCAGTTGTGGTACTCGCGGTCGCGCACCGACGCCTCCATCGACGGAGACCACTCGGCGTCCTTCTGCCAGTGCGTCTTGAGCTCGTCGAGGTCGTTCCACACGCCGGTGGCCAGGCCCGCCGCGTACGCCGCGCCCAGGCAGGTCGTCTCGGAGACCCGCGGCCGGATCACGGGCACGCCGAGCACGTCCGCCTGATGCTGCATCAGCAGGTTGTTCTTGGTCATGCCCCCGTCCACCTTCAGGGTGGTGATCCGCACCCCGGAGTCCTGGAACATGGCGTCCACGACCTCGCGCGTCTGCCAGCTCGTCGCCTCGAGCACCGCCCGTGCGAGGTGGGCCTTCGTGACGTAGCGGGTGAGTCCGGTGACGACGCCGCGCGCGTCGGAGCGCCAGTACGGCGCGAACAGCCCCGAGAACGCGGGCACGATGTACGCGCCGCCGTTGTCGTCGACGCTCGCCGCCAGGCTCTCGATCTCGTCAGCCGTACGGATGATGCCGAGCTGGTCCCGGAACCACTGCACGAGCGCACCCGTTACGGCGATCGAACCCTCCAGGCAGTAGACGGGCACCTCACCGCCGATCTTGTACCCCATCGTCGTCAACAGCCCGCTCTTCGAGGCCACCGGCCGGTTACCGGTGTTGAGCAGCAGGAAACTCCCCGTCCCGTACGTGGTTGGCCGACCGCAGTGCCGTACACCTCGGCGGAGGACCTGATCTCCGGCAGGACGGCCTCCGGCACGTTCATCGCGGACAGGATGGAGGTGTCCCACTGGAGGGTCTCCAGGTTCATCAGCATGGTGCGTCCGGCGTTGGTGACATCGGTGACGTGCCGGCCGCCGTCGGTGCCTCCGGTGAGGTTCCAGATGAGCCATGAGTCGATGGTGCCGAAGGCGATCTCGCCGCGCTCGGCGCGCGCTCGCAGGCCCGGCACGTTGTCCAGCAGCCAGGCCGCCTTGGGCCCCGAGAAGTAGCTGGCCAACGGCAGCCCGGTCTGCTCACGGAATCGGTCCGGCCCGTCGGATCCGCCCAGCTGAGCGCAGAGCGCCGCCGTACGTGTGTCCTGCCACACGATCGCGTTGTGCACCGGCTTGCCCGTGGCGCGGTCCCACAGGACGGTCGTCTCGCGCTGATTGGTGATGCCGAGGGCGCTGATCTGATCGGCGCGCAGCCCGGCTTTGGCGAGCGCCCCGGCGACCACCGCCTGCACCTTGGACCAGATCTCGGTGGCGTCGTGCTCCACCCAGCCCGGTTTGGGGAAGATCTGACGGTGCTCACGCTGGTCGACGGCGACGATCGCGCCGTGGTGGTCGAAGACGATGCAGCGGCTGGAGGTGGTGCCCTGGTCGATTGCGGCGACGTACTTCTCGGCGTTGTCCGTCATGGCTACCCCTTGGGCTGGGTTGAGAAGGCTGCACGGGTGTCGGACGATCAGAAGGCCGCGTTGTAGAGGAGCCCCGCGAGCGCTCCGCCGACGAGCGGACCCACGACCGGGATCCAGGCGTAACCCCAGTCCGAGGTGCCCTTGTTCGGGATGGGCAGGAAGGTGTGCACGATGCGCGTTGCTCATGGCGGCTCCTTGGCCCGGTCCGAGGCGGATCGACCCCGGTGCTCCGTGCAGGGTGCGGTTCCCGTGGCTGCTTCGGCCGGGGCAGGGAGATCCCGCGCCCCACCCGGCGTCCGTGACGAGCGTGCCGTCGTAGCCGAATCGCCTGTGGGGGAGCAGGACTTCCGTCGGGGAGCCCCCTGGCGCGCGCCTGGATACGCCGAGAATGTACGGCGATGTCGGCTGACACCGGGAAGTGTTCACCGGTGCCCAGAGAGCGTCAAGGAGGCCGACAGCAACGGTTGGGGGGTGTGCAGCACGGACCATGGAAGCCGACGCCTGGGGGCGCGGGCACCCGGGGGGAGAGGGCGCCCATCCGAGCCCAGAACCGGGGGCGGCTTCCACGGCCCGGCCGCCTAGTGTGAGCTCCCGACCGTCAGGTCAGTTCATCCCGGGCTCCGCCCCGACCGCGCCCGTACCCGCGGGAGCCATCGGCTGCGAACCGCGCCGGATCTCGCATCCGGCCAGCCCGGCGTGGCCCCATCACCCAACTCGCGCCGCTCAACGACTTCGCAGCCTTCTTCAAGGGCGCCAGACACGCCGCCGCCTGCCGGTGATCGCTCACGCTGCCCGGCCGGCACAGGACCGTGGCCAGCGACAGCGTGACCGGCCGTCCGCCTGCCGACCAGGGCGCGTCCAGCACGGAGGCCGCCAGCGGATCCAGGCCTTCCGGATCGGCCAGCACCAGGAAGTCGTCCCCACCGATGTGCCCCACGCGCGCGTGCTGTCCCCAGCGCGCATGCCCTGTCACCGCGATCCGCAGAGCCGCTCCCACCGACCGGATCAGCTCGTCACCCGCCACGAACCCGGCCTCGTCGTTGACCTGCTTGAAGTGGTCGATGTCCAGCCAGCTCAACGCGAACGTCCGCCCCTCCGCGATCCGCCGGTCCACCTCCCCGGTGATCGCGTCCGAACCGGGCAGCCGGGTCAGCGGATTGAGCCCGGCCGCCTCCTCGACCCGGGTCTCGGCCAGCGCCCGGACGAGGTCCGCGAGCCGGACCACGCCTATGCATCGCCCGCTGTGGTCGACGACGGCCACATCGTCGGAGGCGCGGTCCCGGTCGCCGACCGCGACCACGTCCAGTACCTCCCAGGCCGTCGCGTCCGCCCCCACCGTCCGCGGTGGATCGCCCAGTCTGGCCGCAGGGCGGTCCGCGTACAGGGCGTGGCCGTAGCGCCCCGACATCGACAGCAGGAAGCGCGACCGGTGCACCGAGCGGACCGGAACCCCCTCGCGGTCCACGAGCAGCACCCCGGACACATCCGGGGACCCGGTGAGCAGCGCCCGTACCTGTCCGGCGGAGGCGGTCGCCGGCAGCAGCGCGGCCGGTCGCACGAACTCCCGCACCGAGGGCCCCGACGGGGGCGCCGGTGCAGGGCCGCGGCCGAGGGGCGGAACGTACACGTCGGCGGCGGGCAAGCGGCTGGGCGGTGCGAACAGTGCACCCTGCGCCAGCTGTGCCCCCGCCGACAGCGCGGCCGCGCACTGCAGTTCGGTCTCCACGCCCTCGACGACCAGGAACGCCTTCAGCTCGTCGCACAGGGTCCGCATCGCGCGTACCGCCGCGGGCCGTGCCAGGAGTGAGGCGTCGAGCTTCACCAGGTCCGGCGCGATGTCGACGAGCAGCCGCAGGGGTGCGTCCCCGTCCCCGACCCCGTCCGCGCTGATCCGGAAGCCGTGGCCCCGAAGTGCGTCCACGGCGTCCAGGAGCGCGCGCTGGGGGACGTGCGTGTAGGGCGGGACGACGTCCAGCGTCACCTCCCACGGCAGCCGCCCTGCCTCGCGCACGGCGTCGTGCAGCGCGGTGAGCCCGCCGAGATCGGCGAGGGTGCTGGCGAAGACGTTCACGTGCAGGGGCAGCAGGGTCTCCTTGCGAACCGCCGCGCGAACCGCCAACACGGCCAGCCGGCCGTCGAGTTCCGGCTCCCGGCGAGCCCGTGCCAGGATGTCGCCGGCCTCGGGGCG
Organism: Streptomyces sp. NPDC050121; assembly: GCF_044460385.1. Lineage (NCBI taxonomy): Bacteria > Bacillati > Actinomycetota > Actinomycetes > Kitasatosporales > Streptomycetaceae > Streptomyces > Streptomyces sp. NPDC050121. The sequence continues at coordinate 105,533 of NZ_JBITJV010000032.1, forward strand.
GGCAAGTATCTCCAGCCCCACGACCCCTCCGGTGGTCAGGTTGACCACCGGCTGGAAGGCGAAGCGGAGAGTGTCCGTCCAGGAGTGCACGGGAGCATGATGGCGCTGCGGGCGCGCGCCCAGGCGCAGTTCATGAGACGTTCACGCAGGATTTTGGGGCGATCGCAGTGTGTGTGAAAGGTCGGCTGGACGGCCGTGTCACGCCGAGGGCTCCCTTCCGCTCACCGTACGGCGACCACCGCCGAACCATGCCCGAACAGCCCCTGGTTCGCCGTGACGGCCACGCGCGCGCCCGGTATCTGGCGGTCTCCCGCCTCTCCCCGTAGCTGCCAGGTGACCTCGCAGACCTGGGCGATCGCCTGCGCCGGCACCGCCTCGCCGAAGGAGGCAAGTCCTCCGCTCGTGTTCACCGGTATACGGCCACCGGGAGCCGTCGCTCCGTCCCGCAGCAGTTTGGCGGCCTCACCGTCGCCGCACAGCCCCAGGTCCTCGTACCACTGCAACTCCAGGGCGGTGGACAGGTCGTAGACCTCGGCCAGGGACAGGTCCTCGGGACCGATGCCCGCCTCTTCGTAGGCGGCTCGGGCGATCGAGGCCCGGAAGGTCTCACCAGCCGGCTCCGCCGCCGACGCGGAATCGGTCGCCATGTCCGGCAGGTCCAGCACTGTGTTGGGGTAACGGGGCGTGACGGTGGACACGGCCCTGATCCGCACCGGTTCCGCCGCCCCGTGCCGACGGGCGAACGCCATGCTGGAGAGCACCAGGGCCGCCCCGCCGTCCGAGGTCGCGCAGATGTCCAGCAGCCGGAGCGGATCGGCGACCACAGCCGACGCCGCCACCTCCTGGGAGGTGACCCGCTTCCGATAGCGCGCGTTCAAATTCAACGCCCCCATGGCCGCGTTCTTCACCTTGACCTGGGCGAAGTCCTCCGGTGTGTCCCCGTGCACCGCCATGCGCCTGCGCGCGTACAGCCCGAAGTACGTCGGATTCGTCGCGCCGAGTATCCGGAACCGCAGCCAGTCGGGGTCATCCGGCCGGTCCCCGCCGGCCGGACGGAAGAAGCCCTTGGGGGCCGCGTCGGCCCCCACCACGAGCACCACGTCCGCGAGACCCGCGAGGATCTGGGCCCGGGCCGTGTTGATCGCCTGCGCCCCCGACGCGCACGCCGCGTACACGCTCGAGACCCGGGCTCCCTGCCATCCCAGGGCCTTCGCGAACGTCGCCCCGGCCACGTACCCCGGATAGCCGCCACGCACCGTGTCCGCGCCGACGATCGAACCGACCTCTCGCCAGTCCACGCCCGCGTCGGCGAGGGCCGCCCGCGCCGCAGTCACGCCGTACTCGACGAAACTGCGCCCCCACTTGCCCCACGGATGCATCCCCGCGCCGAGCACCGCCACCTCTGCTGTCATCCCGCCACCCCCGTCGGCCGCCATCGCCAGGTCGTCCAGGTCGTCTCCGCATCCTCGTCGAGCACGCCCGGGACGACCTCCACCTCCATGCCCACTGTCAGATCGGCGACAGTGACCCCGGGAACCGCCTGTCCCAGCACCACGATCCGCTCGGACTCCAGCTCCACAGCGATCAACGCATACGGGTCCCACGGAAGTTCCGGATCGGTCACGTAGGGTGACGGAGGACGGTATCGGCTGTCCGTATAGGACCAGACCCGCCCGCGTCGTGAGAGCGGGACCTCCTCCAGAGCGCCGCCCCGGCAGCCCGGATTACGGCAGTGCGTGTCCTCACGCGGGAAGAAGACCGAGCCGCATGCCGAACAGCGCGTCCCCAGCAACCTGAAGTCCTCCCCGTCCCCGGTGAACCACCCGGCGACCACGGGCGTGCGTGTACGCGACAAGGTTCCCTCCCGGCCACGGAATCTGACGATACGTCAGGAGTGTGGCACGCCCCTCCGGAATTGGGCAGGGAGGAGACATGACACGACTCTCGAGCGCAGTACGCGGTGTGGTCGCCGCAGTGGCTGCCCTGCTGGCCGTGACCACCGCCACCGTCACCGCGCGGGCCCACACCGCCCCCAAGGCCCCCGCGGACTTCGTGACCCTGAGAACCGTGGACCCGACGATCCTTCAGGAGATGCGCTACGTCACCCCGCACACCTTCGTCGGAGAGACCATCGACGGCTACCGGCAGCCGATCTGCATCCTCACCCGGTCGGCGGCCGAGGCGCTCCACCGGGCCCAGACGAAGCTGCTGCGCCAGGGATACACACTCAAGGTGTACGACTGCTACCGGCCCCAGCGCGCCGTGAACCACTTCGTCCGCTGGGCGGAGGACTTGAACGCCCAGGGCATGAAGGGGGAGTTCTACCCGAACGTCGACAAATCCCGTCTGTTCGAGGACGGCTACATCGCCGAGAAGTCCGGTCACAGCCGCGGCTCGACGACGGACCTCACCATCGTGCGGCTCCCGGCCACACCGACCAGGCCCTATGTCCCCGGTGAACCCCTCGTTCCCTGCTACGCCCCACCACAGCAACGCTTCCCCGACAACACGGTCGACATGGGCACGGGGTTCGACTGCTTCGACACCCTCGCCCACACCCTCGACCCGCGCATCCAGGGCGAACAGCGCGCCAACAGGCTGCTCCTCAAAAGCACCCTGGAGCACCTCGGTTTCGTGAACCTCGCCGAGGAGTGGTGGCACTACACCTTCAAACCCGAGCCCTATCCGGACACCTACTTCGACTTCCCCGTGTCCGCCGGCTCCCTCCCCAGGGAGCACTGAACCGCCTCCGTACGACGCCCTCCCCAAGATCGGATACGCTCCGCCGCGTGTCCGAAACTCTGCACTCCACTTCGAACTCCGCGCGCGACTCCCACTGTTCGAGCTGCGGATCGCCCTACGGGGAGGGCGCCACCGGTTGGCCCCGCACCTGTCGGGCCTGCGCCGCCGTGGCCTACCGCAACCCGCTGCCGGTGGCCGTCGCACTCCAGCCGGTGTACGACACCAAGGGCACCGCCCTGGTCGTCATCACCCGCACCATCGCCCCCGCGCGCGGGGGCGTCGCACTGCCCGGCGGCTACATCGACGACCGTGAGGACTGGCGGCAGGCAGTCGTCCGCGAACTCATGGAGGAGACCGGCATAGCCGCGACGCCACGTGAGGTGCGGCTGGCCGACGCCATGAGCTCCCCCGACGGCCATCTGCTGCTGTTCGGGCTCCTTCCGGAGCGTCCCGCGGACCGCCTCCCGACGTCCGCCGCCACGGACGAGACCGAGGGCTGGCACCTCCTGCGCAGGGCCGAGGAGCTCGCCTTCCCCCTGCACACGCACGCCGTGCGGGCGTTCTTCGAAGGCCGCTACATCTGAGCTCAACGCTCGTCGAGCCCGCGTATGCGCACCGGGTGGGACGGCACGCGCACGCCGTCCTCGCCCTCCTGCTCGACGACGACCCGCGAGCCCTCCCAGCGGGCCACGTACCGCTCGATCTCCGGCTCCGCCCAGCCGTCGCCCGCGTCCCGCACCACCAGACCACCACCCGTCCGCCCCCGGACCGGCGCCCACACCTCCAGCTCCACAGCGCCGTCGTCTCCCCGCACGGGCATGACGGCACCCGCGCGCGCGAGCACCGGAATACGCGACAGGGGAGCGTCCACGAGCACCTGCCCCGGTCCCTCGTACGCCCGCCCCGTCGCCGTGTCGTACCAGCGCCCCCGCGGCAGCTGCACCGCACGTCGGTCGGCGCCCGGGTCGAGCACCGGCGCCACCAGCAGGCAGTCACCCAACAAGAACGCGTCCTCGCAGTCCCGCAACGCCCGGATACCGGGCGCTCCCCACCACACCGGGCGCACATAAGGGGCTCCCGTACGCCGGGCCAGATGCGCCAGCGTCATGAAATACGGCAACAGCCGCCGACGCTCGACGAGCGCCACGCGTGCGTGCTCCAACACCTCGGGACCGAACTCCCAGGGCTCCCGGCGTCCCGCCCGCAGACTCGCATGCGTGCGGAAGAGAGGCAGGTACGCGCCCAGCTGGAACCAGCGCAGATACAGCTCCGGAGACGGACTGCCGTCGAAACCCCCCACGTCCGGCCCCGAATACGGCACCCCGCACAGCCCGAGCCCCATCACCAGGGACAGCGACGCCCGCAGTCCCGGCCAGCCCGTGGCGACGTCCCCGGACCAGGTGCCGCCGTAGCGCTGCAGGCCCGCCCAGCCGGACCGGGAGAAGACGAACGGACGCTGGTCCGCCACCAGCTCCCGCAGCCCCTCGTAGGCCGCCCGGGCCATGCACAGCCCGTACACGTTGTGCGCCTCGCGATGATCACCACCGCGCCCCTCCAGGGAGTGCCGGGCCGACCGGGGCAACGTCGACTCCCCGAAAGCGGCGAACGACGTCGGCTCGTTCATGTCGTGCCAGAAGCCTGCGAACCCCTGGGCGAGCCGCTCGGCGTAGAGACCTCCCCACCACTGCCGCACGCGCGCGTGCGTGAAGTCCGGGAAAACGGCCTCCCCCGGCCACACGACGCCCTCGACGAGCCGCCCCGACGCGTCCCGCACGAACGCGTCCTTTGCGAGCCCACTGTCGTACACGGCGTTGCCAGGCGCGGCCTTGACCGCCGGGTCGACGATCGACACGAGTCGTATCCCGTCCCGCCGCAACTCCTCGGCGAGCACCGACAGCTTCGGGAAGCGGTCCTCGTCGACGGTGAACACCCGGTGCTCGTCGTAGTGGTCGATGTCGAGGTGGACCGCGTCGAGCGGCAGGCCGTGCTCGTGATAGCCCGCCACGATCCGGCGCACCTCCTGCTCGCTGCCGAAGCCCCAGCGCGCGTGATGGTGTCCGAGCGCCCACGCGGGCGGCAGCGCCGGCGCCCCGGTGAGCGAGGCCCAGGCGAGCAGCACGCGCGCGGGGGTGCCCACGATCACCCAGCAGCGCAACGGTCCGCCGTCCATCCGCACCTCGCACCCACCGGACCGGTCATGTCCCGAGCCGGCTCCCTCCTCGCCCTCCTGCAGCGCGACCGAGCCGTCCCAGGAGGTGTCGTGGAACACCAGGTGCGTGCCCGCGTCGGCCACCACCAGCTGCACCGGCATCGTGAGGTAGAGCGGATCGTCCTCGCGATCGAACGCGTGCCCGGGATCCGTGTTCCACAGCCGGTACGTCCCGTCGCGCAGACGCGGCCCGGACGCCCGCCCGCCGAGACCGAAGAAGCGCGCGTCGGCCGCGACCTCCGAGCGCTGCATCCAGCGCGCCGGTCCTCCGCCCTGCGGCTCCCACCACCGGGGCGGCAGATCACGGCGCAGCACCACGCCTCCCGGCGTGCACACCTCCACGGCGCCGTGCCGCGAGACCACGACCGTCACCCGCTCGGCGACGACCCGCCATCCACCGTCCTTGTCCGGTTCCAGCACCGCCCGGGGATCCGGCTCCGGACAGCGGCCGGCCAGCGCGTACGACGGCTCCGGCCCGGCACCGTCCCAGCCCCAGAACACGGCCCCGTTCACCGCGACGCGGATCGTCAGCTCCGAGCGGCTGAACCGGAGCGTCCCACCGCCGGGTCCCGGCTCCACCTCCTGCACGAGACCCGGCACCCGTGCCCGCTCGGGACCCCGCACCGGCAGCCCGGTGGCATCGGCGCGCCTCCTGCGCCACGCGGCCCGCACCGTGCGCAACCCCCGGCCCGCACCCGCGGGACCGACCCGCTTCATCGAACGCACCAGGTCACGACCGTCCATGCTGTTCACCCTGTCACTGACCGCGCCACGCGCGCGGGTCGTTCAACTTGCGTTCACCCGGGGTGGGGCCACATCTTCACGACACGGACTGTGCGCAACCCACCCTGGTGCAGAAGTCGATCACATGGCATCGTCCGTGTCAGCCGCGTCACGCGCTCCACCCCAGCTCGTGCGCGGGCGACGCACACGACGCGCAGAGTCCGGGAGCCGCCCCATGCCGACCGTGAACCCCGAGCCGCTCTGGCGGCCCGATCCGCAGCGCATCGCCCAGACCCAGGTCGCGAAGTTCCAGACCTGGGCGGCCGAGCAACACGGAGCCCCCTCCGAAGGCGGCTATCCGGCACTGCACCGCTGGTCCGTCGACGAGCTGGAGACGTTCTGGAAAGCCGTCACGGAGTGGTTCGACGTACGGTTTTCGACACCCTACGCGCGCGTGCTGGGCAATCGCGCCATGCCCGGCGCCCAGTGGTTCCCCGGAGCGACGCTGAACTACGCCGAGCACGCCCTGCGCGCCGCGGCCACCCGTCCGGCGGAACCGGCCCTGCTGTACGTCGACGAGACCCACGAACCCAGTCCGGTGACCTGGTCCGAGCTGCGCCGCCAGGTCGGCTCGCTGGCGGCCGAACTGCGCGCCCTCGGCGTGCGCCCCGGCGACCGGGTCAGCGGCTACCTCCCGAACGTCCCGCAGGCCGTCGTGGCCCTCCTCGCCACGGCCGCCGTGGGCGGCGTCTGGACCTCCTGCGCCCCCGACTTCGGCGCCCGCAGCGTCCTGGACCGCTTCCAGCAGGTCGAACCCGTCGTCCTGTTCACCGTCGACGGCTACCGCTACGGAGGCAAGGAGCACGACCGCCGTGACGTCGTCGCCGAACTCCGAGCCGGACTGCCCACCCTGCGCGCCGTGATCCACATCCCCCTCCTGGGCACCGAACCGCCCCAGGGAGCCCTGGACTGGTCGGCCCTGACGGCCGCGGACGAGGAACCCGTCTTCGAACCGGTCCCCTTCGACCATCCCCTCTGGGTGCTCTACTCCTCCGGCACGACCGGCCTGCCCAAGGCCATCGTCCACTCCCAGGGCGGCATCCTGGTCGAACACCTCAAGCAGCTCGGCCTGCACTGCGACCTGGGCCCCGAGGATCGTTTCTTCTGGTACACCTCGACCGGCTGGATGATGTGGAACTTCCTCGTCTCCGGTCTCCTGACCGGTACGACGATCATCCTCTATGACGGCAGTCCCGGTTACCCCGACACGTGCGCCCAGTGGCGCATCGCCGAACGCACGGGCGCCACCCTCTACGGCACCTCGGCGGCGTACGTCATGGCCTGCCGCAAGGCGGAGGTCCACCCGGCCCGCGCATTCGACCTCTCCCGCGTCCAGTGCGTCGCGACCACGGGCTCGCCGCTCCCGCCCGACGGCTTCCGCTGGCTGCACGACGAGGTCCGCGACGACCTGTGGATCGCCTCCGTCAGCGGCGGCACGGACGTGTGTTCCTGCTTCGCCGGGGCGGTCCCGACGCTCCCGGTCCACACAGGCGAACTCCAGGCCCCCTGCCTGGGCACCGACCTGCAGTCCTGGGACCCGAACGGTCACCCGGTCATCGACGAGGTCGGTGAGCTCGTCGTCACCAACCCCATGCCGTCGATGCCGGTCCGCTTCTGGAACGACCCCGACGGCAGCCGCTACCACGACAGCTACTTCGACACCTACCCGGGCGTATGGCGGCACGGCGACTGGATCACCGTCACCTCGCGCGGCTCCCTCGTCATCCACGGCCGCTCCGACTCCACACTCAACCGGCAGGGCGTGCGCATGGGCTCGGCCGACATCTACGAGGTCGTCGAACGGCTCCCCGAGATCAAGGAATCCCTGGTCATCGGCATCGAACAGGCCGACGGCGGTTACTGGATGCCCCTCTTCGTGCACCTCGCGCCCAGGGCTGTCCTCGACGGGGCACTGCTGGGCCGCATCAAACAGTCCATCCGCGAACACCTCTCGCCACGCCACGTCCCCGACGAGGTCATCGAGGTGCCCGGAATCCCGCACACCCTCACCGGAAAACGCATCGAGGTCCCGGTCAAACGCCTCCTCCAGGGCACCCCACTGGAAAAGGCCGTCAACCCGGGTTCCGTCGACAACCTGGAACTCCTGCACTTCTACGAAGACCTCGCCCGCAAGCGAGTCTGAGAGCACCTCGCGAGAGACGACGTTTCAGCCGCCGTAGGTGGCCTCGGACTCGCCGAGCACGGCCGCGAAGTCCGAGGCCAACCGCACCGCGTCGGCCGGCTCCAGCTCGGCGACGGAGATCCGCACCCCGGGACCGGACGCCGACCGGAACCGGGCTCCCGCCGCGACCCACCAACCGTGCGACCGCAGCCCGTTCACGACGGCCGACTCGTCCCGCACCGGCACCCACAGGTTCATCCCACTCACACCGTGGCCGTCGATGCCCCGGGCCGCGAGTTCCCGGAGCAGCACATCCCTGCGCAGCGCGTACGTCTGCCGCGCACGCTGCACCAACGCGCGCGTGTCGTCGTCGGTCAGCAATCCGTACACCGTCTCCTGCAGGAGATGACTGACCCATCCCGACGTCAGCAGCAGCCGACCGTCGTGGCGGGCCAGCGTGGTCGCGTCGCAGGCCGCGGCGGCCCACCGGAGATCCGTCCCCAGGAACTTGCTCACCGTCCGCACATGCACCCAGCGCGGCAGCCCTCCTGAGGCGAGGGTCCACAAGGGTGCGTCCGCGATCGCGGAGGCGTGGTCGTTCTCGACGACCAGCACATCCGGCCCGTCCCGCAGCACGCCGACGAGCGCGTCCCTGCGCGTCTCGGAAAAACAGCCCCCATAAGGGTTCTGCGCGCGCGGACTGCACACCAGCGCGCGTGCCCCCGCCCCCAGGGCCGCTCGAAGGGCCTCGGGCCGCACCCCCTCGTCGTCGACGGCCACCGGCACGATGCGCAGGCCCAGCGCGGTGACCAGGTCCAGGAGATGGTGATAGCCGGGATCCTCCATGGCGACCGCATCACCGGGCCGCAGCTCCACCGACAGTAGCCGTCCGATCAGATCCAGCGCCCCGTGCGCGAACGTCACGTGATCCACCGGTACGCCGTCGGGGCGCAACCACGCGCGTACGGCCTCCTCCAACCGTTCCAACCTGGGCGTCGAACGATGGGAACGGGCGCCGGGAGACAGGCGTGAGGGCGGCACCAGAGCCGGCAGCAGCGCGGGATCGGGATGACCGCCGGCCAGGTCCCGCAGCCCGCTCGGCACCCTGGGTGGCCTGCGGGAGGCCACGGCGGGGACCGGGGCCACGACGGTGCCGCCCCGCCCGCGCGTGACCACGATGCCCCGCCGCCGCAACTCCTTGTAGGCCGTCGCGACCGTACCCGCACTCACCCCGAGTTGGTCCGCGAGCCGTCGCACCGGGGGCAGCGCGGCCCCCGGCCGCAACACGCCCTCGGACACGCCCCGTTCGACGGACCCGGCAATCCCCTTGGCCGTCGCACCGCTGATCCCATATTGTGTTGCCACATTGCCAATTATGTATCAATACATAACTCTCGGCAAGGGGGAGCCACATGCATCCGATCCGTCGCGCAGCCACCTGGCCGAGTCGGATACCCGGAGGCCGTGACGGACGCGCGATGCTGACCGTCGCCCTCGTCGACCGCATCGGAAGCGGTCTGTGGGCATCGGTCAGCGTCCTGTACTTCACCTACGTCTGCGGCCTCTCCCTCGGCGAGGTCGGCACCCTCGTCGCCATCGCCGGAGCCGTCGGGATAGCAGGCGCCCCTCTCGGCGGCCGACTCGCGGACCGCTTCCCGCTCACCCGCGTACTCATCGCGGTCCAACTGCTGCGGGCCCTGGCCTCCTTCGCCCTGCTCACCACGGACCGATACGCCCTCCTGCTCGCCTGCTGCGCCCTCGGCAGCCTCGGCGACAGAGCCGCCAACGTCCTCACCAAGCTCTACGCCACCCGCGCCGCCGGCCCGGATCGCGTTCGTTACCAGGCGATCCACCGCACCGTCGCGAACGTGGGCTGGGCGCTCGGCGGTCTGGCCGCAGCGGCAGCCCTCGCCGTCGGCGACACCGCCGCGTACCAGTGGCTCCTCGTCGGCGACGCCCTGTCCTTCGCCGCCTCCGCCCTGCTCACCCTCCGCTGCGGCGAACCGTCCTCCCCAACCCGCACCGTGATCACGGCCAAGGACCCCAGGCCCACAGTCAGACCGGTCAGCCCATGGCGCGACCGCACCTACCTCGCCTACGTGGCCACCGACACCGTCCTCTTCCTCGACGACGCGGTGTTCAAAGTCGGCCTACCCCTGTGGATCGCCCACGTGACCACCGCACCGCACGGCCTCGCCCCCCTCCTGCTCGTACTGAACAACGTCCTGGTCGTGGCACTTCAGGTCCCCCTGTCCCGGTTCGGCGCGACCACGACCGCAGCCCGCACCCTCCTGATCCCGCTCTCCGCCGCCTTCGCCCTGGGCGGCGTCGCGATGACGGCGGCGACGACCGGCGGACCTCTCACCGCCCCCCTGCTCCTCACCGCGGCGGCCGTGTTCTTCACCCTCGCCGAGATGCTGCACGCCACGATCTCGTGGGAACTCTCCGTCGCCCTGGCCCCCGAGACCGCCCAGGGCGCCTACCTCGGCGTCCACGGCCTGGCCCAGTCCGCCCAGCGCAGCCTCGGACCACTCGCCGTCACCACCGCGATCGCCGTCGGTCCTCTCGGCTGGCTCACCTTCGGCGGCGGAATCGCCGTGACCTGCATGTTTCAACACCGCCTGGTTCGTGACCGACTCACGCAAAGCCCGTTGTCAGTGCCGTCGATTACTGTGAGTGAGCATTGATCGACTGTGCACACAGGGGGAAACATGGCACACACCGACCGCCAGACCATGCGACGCGTCCTGCGCCGTGAAATCGCAGGCACCATCGGCCTGCTCACCGACGAGCACGACTTTCTCGCCATGCGGGACTACCGCACCTTCACGTTCGACGATCACACCACCTACCTCCAGCAGGTCGAAGACCTCCTGAGGACACGCGCCCTCCAAGGCACCCACACCACCGTGGCCCTCTTCGACCCCCAGGAGTACGCCGCGTACTGCGCCGCAAAGGGGCTCGACCCCGACATCCCCGCCAACCGCACCCGATTCACGGCCGAACTCGCGACCACGGGCCCCACCATCCCTTACGAGGGCCAACCCCTCGCCGACCTCGTGCCGGCCCTCGTCGACGAGGCCGTCCGGCAGGCGACCTGGGAGTACGCGGCCACTCTGCTGGCCCGCCTCGGCGCCTGCGCCACCTGCGGTGAAGACATTGGCCGCGCAGCCTTCACCCGCGCATCGAACCTCATCGCCCGCATCCTCGAAACCGCACCACCCGGCAACCGACACCTCGTCTGCAGCGTCACAGGCACCCCCGAAACACTGGTCGCCGTCCTCCACTCGGACGACGAGGCCAACGCCGCCCCACAACTCGACGAGGCCGAAGCGCTCGAGTTCACCACCGTCCTCGCCCTCGGCCTCGCCACCCAGAGCCCTGGCGGCCTGGTCATGCGCACCACCGCTGACGGCGCCTCCGACCGGATCTACGGGTGGCGGCTGCGCGGCGACGGCCTCGAACCCCTGACCGCCGGCGAGGTCTTCGACGCCTATTGCACCGACGCCGAATCCGGCGACCTCATCTCACCCGAGTCAGGAGTGGACTACTGCTTCCCACCGGACCTCGAACCGGAGGGACCGCCACCGGGCCACCGACACTGACCGGAAGGGACTCCCACGCACAGCAGGGGCGCTCCACCCGACGGCGGAGCGCCCCTGCTCACCGGCCGATCGCCGGCCGGATCCGACTACTCGCCGGACAACACGGCCTGCGCCGCGCCACGCGCCTCCTCGGCGGTGTCCGCCGCACGGGCCGCAGCAGCGGCACGCTCGCACTGCGCCAGCGTGTACTTCGCCAGCGAGGCCCGCACATAGGGAATCGAGGCCGAGCCCATGGAAAGAGAGGTGACCCCCAGACCCGTCAGCACACACGCGAGCAGCGGATCGGCCGCCGCCTCGCCGCACACACCGCAGCTCTTGCCCTCGGCCGAGGCCGCCTCGGCCGACAGGGCGACGAGGTCGAGCAGAGCGGGCTGCCATGGGTCCTGCAGCCGGGACACCGCACCCACCTGCCGATCGGCGGCGAAGGTGTACTGCGCGAGATCGTTCGTACCCAGCGACAGGAACTCCACCTCCTGCAGGATCGAACGAGCCCGCAGAGCGGCCGACGGAATCTCCACCATCGCACCGAACTTCGCCCGCAGTCCCGCCGCACGGCACGCGTCGGCGAACGCCTTCGCGTCGGTGCGGTCCGCCACCATCGGCGCCATCACCTCGAGGTACACCGGAAGCCCCTCGGCAGCCTTCGCCAGCGCCGTCAGCTGAGTCCGCAGGACGTCGGGATGGTCCAGCAGCGTCCGCAGCCCCCGCACGCCCAGCGCCGGGTTGGGCTCGTCGGCCGGCGTCAGGAAGTCCAGCGGCTTGTCCGCCCCCGCATCCAGCACACGTACGACGACTCGCCCCTCGGGGAACGCCTCGAGTACCTGCCGGTAGGCCTCGACCTGCTTCTCCTCGGACGGCGCGTTCTTGCTGTCGTCGAGGAACAGGAACTCGGTACGAAAGAGCCCGACACCTTCCGCACCGGCCTCGACGGCAGCCGCCACGTCGGCCGGCCCGCCGACGTTCGCCAGCAGCGGCACCTTGTGACCGTCGGCGGTGGCACCCGGCCCCGTCGAGGCGGCCAGCGCCGCCTTGCGCTCGGCCGCCGCAGCCTGGAGCTGCGCCTTCTTCGCGTCGCTCGGGTTCACGAAGATGTCGCCGGTGCTGCCGTCGACGGCGATCACCGTTCCTTCGGCGAGCTCGCCGGCACCCGGCAGGGCCACGACGGCCGGCACGCCGAGGGCGCGGGCGAGGATCGCACTATGACTCGTCGGCCCGCCCTCCGCGGTCACGAAACCGAGTACCAGCGTCGGGTCCAGCAGAGCGGTGTCGGCGGGCGCCAGGTCCCGGGCGACCAGTACGTACGGCTCGTCACTGTCCGGGACACCCGGCATCGGGACGCCCAGCAGACGGGCGACGATACGATTCCGCACATCGTCGAGGTCGGCCACACGCCCGGCGAGGTACTCACCGGCTCCTGCCAGCAACTCGCGATAGGCGGCGAAAGCGTCGTAGACAGCACGCTCGGCCGTGCTGCCGACGGTGATCCGCCGGTCCACGTCGACCATCAACTCGGGGTCCTGAGCCATCATGGCCTGAGCTTCGAGCACTGCCTGGGCTTCGCCCCCCGCCAGGTTGCCGCGCGCCATCAGATCGGCTGCCACAGCTTCGACGGCCTTGCGGGCGCGCCCCTGTTCGCGCTCCGCCTCTTCCGCAGGGATTTGCTTGGCAGGCGGTTCGAGCACCGCCGTTCCCATGTGCCGAACCTCGCCGATCGCCACGCCGTGACTCACGCCGACGCCTCGCAGCGTTGTCTCCATCTCACCCGTCTCCGATAGTGCGGCGGGTCCCGCCGCCGCGGTGGTTGTCCTATGTGCCGCCACACTGACGGCGTCGGCACTACTGCCAGGAAAAGAGAACGTCGCCGGCTTTCACATCGCCGTCTTCACGGAGATCGCCGAGCGACTCCGCTGTGGCCTCCAGGGCGACGATCGGGCAGACCGGGGACTTGCCGGCCTGTTCCACGGCGACAGGGTTCCACCGCACGATGCTCTGCCCGCGCGTGACCGTGTCGCCCTTGTTCACGAGAACCTCAAAGCCCTCGCCATTGAGCTGCACGGTGTCGATCCCGAGATGCGTGAGCACCCCGCGTCCTGCGGCGTCGACCACGACGAAGGCATGTGGGTGGAGGGAGACGATGACGCCGTCCACGGGTGCGACGGCCTCGGAAGGCTCGCGCACCGGGTCGATCGCCGTGCCCGGGCCGACCATGGCTCCGGAGAAGACCGGATCCGGTACGCCGGCCAGTCCGATGGCGCGTCCTGCAAGCGGGGACGTCACGGTGGTCATGGGAAGCCTCCCAGGGGTGGAGATGCGTATGGGCCGTTACTGCCTGTCCAGGACCGCGCACTGTGCAGCAGGGTATGTCATATGAAGTACCGGTTCCGCACGAGAGCTCACGATCCGTGGTCTAGACCACTAGCGTAGTCGATTTGCAGCGCCTCCGTGGCCCCGTGTACAGTCGTACTCCTGCTTGAGGGTGAGTGACGCGATCAAGCGCGCTTGCTGAGCAGCACCCAACTTGTCAGATCCTATCTCTGGATCATCTTCTGCATGCCTGCAGGACGGTGGTCAAGAGGCCGGAAAAACCCTGATAGAGTCGGAAACGCAAGACCGAAGGGAAGCGCCCGGAGGAAAGCCTGAGAGAGTCTCTCGGGTGAGTACAAAGGAAGCGTCCGTTCCTTG
>NZ_JBITJV010000033.1:0-112832 GCF_044460385.1 Streptomyces sp. NPDC050121
GCTCCGGGTAAGTCATTCGGCCCAGGAATACTCTCCGAATTCCTCCCAGCTCAGCCGGGAATACATCAAGGCGCTTCCATGGCGCACTCGGCCCAGACCGTTTTGCGCGGACGCAGTCCGGGGGTCACGCCCCAGCGGTCGGCGAGCGCCTCGACGAGGACCAGCCCTCGGCCGGACTCGGCGTCCGGGGCGAGTTCCTGAGGGCACGGCAGACGATCGCCGTGGGTGTCGGTCACCTCAATACGCAGGGTGCTCGCGATGACGTATAGGTCGAGACGGAAGTCCCGGCCGGGCACACGGCCGTGAATGGCCGCGTTGGCCGCGAGTTCCGCGACGATCTGACGTGCCGGGTCCAACGGGATTCCCCAGGAGCGCAGTTGCTCAGCGGCGAGCAGACGGCCGAGGCGGGCCCCGCGGGGCGTTGGAGACAGCCGCACGCTGAAGTCACGGACGGGGCGGTCGGGTCGGACTTCGGGGGCAGCGGATTCTTGGATCACGTCACCCAGAGTGGCCGCATCCACTTACCGTGAACAGTGACGACGTTGTTGCGTACGGTGACTGTCCGGCGCTGTCCGGACGTGTGCGGGCTGTCTTGGACCACCGTGCGGGCAAGGGCGTCGCGGCACGTTCGTACGACGGAGGGGTGCGGAATGACACAGGTGGACGACGAGGCGGTACACCTCAAGGGCGAGGCGGACGAGCCGGGTTGGGAGGTGGACCCGGACGACGACTGGGGGCTCGCGATCGTCGCCACGGTCGGGCGGCAGTTGAAGCTGCGCCGCGAGGCGGTGGGGATGCGGGCGGGCAAGTTCGGCGAAGCCGTCGGGTACGGCGAGGACATGATCTACAAGCTGGAGAGCGGCAAGCGGATCCCCCGGCCGGAGTTCCTGGACAAGGCGGACGAGGTGCTGGCGGCGGGCGGGCTGCTGGCAGCGATGAAGGAGGACGTGGAGAAGGTCCGGTATCCGAAGAAGGTGCGTGACCTGGCGGAGCTGGAGGCGAAGGCCGTAGAGCTGCTCTCGTACGGCAATCACAACCTGCACGGCCTGCTTCAGACAGAGGAGTACGCATGGGCGTTGCTGAGAACACGGCGCCCTGTCACTCCGGAAGACCAGTTGGAACAAGCAGTGACGGCGCGCATGGCCCGAAAGGCGATCTACGATCGTTCGCCAGCCCCTGAACTCAGCTTCGTCCTGGAAGAGACGACGCTGAGGCGTCCGGTCGGGGGCAAGATGGTGTGGCGCAGGCAGCTCGAACATCTGCTGGTGATGGCGCAGTTGCGGAACGTCGAAATTCAGGTGATGCCGACGGACCGCTGGGACCACCCTGGGACGGGAGGGCGTATCCAGGTGCTGAAGTTCGGGGACGGTACGGCGGTTGGGCGCATGGACGACGAGTTCAACGGCCGTCCCGTCGACGACCCGAGGCAGCTCCGGATCCTTGAACTGCGCTATGGCATCATCCGGGCCGAGGCTCTGACCGCACGGGAGTCACTGGCCTTCATCGAGCGACTGGTGGGAGAAACATGATCCGCAAGGCCTCTGCCGGGGATTCAGAGCTGGTGTGGTTCAAGAGCAGCTACAGCGACAGCAGTAACCCCAACGACTGCGTCGAGATCGCCACGACCCCCGACATCATCCACGTCCGGGACTCCAAACACATCGTCGGCCCCCGCCTCCAGCTCTCGCCGGAGGCCTGGGCCGACTTCGTGCCGTTCGCGTCCCGGGGCTGACGGTCTACTCGACCTCGGTCTCCGGCACGTCGACCTCGCCGCCCAGAGAGCGGGCGATGGCCGTGAACTCGTTCAGGGCGGCCTGGAGGTCGCGGACGATCTCCTCGGCGATCACCTCGGGCGGCAGGCCGCTGTCGGCGTCTTCGAGGGCGGGGTCCTTCATCCACGTGATGTCGAGGTTGACCTTGTCGCGGGCAATCAGTGCCTCGTAGCTGAACTTCTTGAACGGCCCGTTCTCGTCCTCGGACTCCACCCGGGCCGACCGGGGCTCGCCGACTCCGTAGGCCGTCACGAAGTCGTCGAGGTGGGCACGGGTCAGCGGGCGCTGCTTGAGCGTGAAGTGCTGGCCGGTCCGGAAGTCGTAGATCCAGGTCTCGGTGGTGAGTGGCTTGCCGTCGGCGCGCGGGGGCTTCTTGTCGAAGAAGAGGACGTTGGCCTTGACCCCGCCGGCGTAGAAGATGCCGGTGGGCAGCCGCAGGATGGTGTGCAGGTCGAACTCGTCGAGCAGCTTGCGCCGGACCTTCTCACCGGCCCCGCCCTCGAAGAGGACGTTGTCGGGCAGTACTACGGCGGCGCGACCGTTGACCGCCGTGAGCGACATGATGTGCTGGAGGAAGTTCAGCTGCTTGTTCGTGGTCGTCGCCGTGAAGTCGTCGCGGTCGTACTGAATGTCCTCCCGCTCCACCTCGCCGTCCTGGCCGATGACCGTGATCGCCGACTTACGGCCGAAGGGCGGGTTCGCGAGGACGAGCGTGGCGTGCTTGCCGCTGGGCTTATCAGCGAGGGCGTCGCCTACATCGATGAGGCTCGGGCCGTCGCTCTTGCCGATGCCGTGGAGAAGCATGTTCATCGCGGCGAGGCGGGCAGTGGCGGTGACGAGTTCGTTGCCCCAGATCTTGCGACCCTCGTCGTAGGCCTTCCGCTGGTCCAGCGACATCGTCTTCATGTGATGGTCGCGAATGTAGGAGTACGCGGCAATGAGGAAGCCGCCGGTGCCGCAGGCCGGGTCCGTGATGGTGTCGTCCGGGCCGGGCCTAGTGACATCGATCATGGCGTCGATGAGCGCGCGGGGGGTGAAGTACTGGCCGGCGCCGGTCTTGGTGTCCGAGGCACCCTTGTTGAGGAGACCCTCGTAGGCGTCGCCCTTGAGGTCCGTGCCGGTCATGGACCAGTCTTCACGGCCGATCAGCTCGACGACCAGTTTCTCCAGAAGCGCCGGCTTGGTGATCCGGTTCTGGGCGTCGGCGAAGATCGTGCCGATGGTGGTGCCGGGCTTGTTGCGAAGGTGTTCGAGGGTGTCGCGGTAGTGCTTCTCCAGGGCCGCGCCGCGCTTGCCGACGAGTGACTTCCAGTTGTAGTCGGCGGGCACGATGGCGCTCATGTCCTGGCCGTCCCACGGATCGTTCTCGATCTCGTCGACCATCTTGAGGAAGAGCAGGTAGGAAAGCTGCTCGACGTACTCGATGGTGGACATGCCATTGTCACGGAGGACGTTGCAGTAGTTCCAGAGCTTCGAGACGAGCGTGTTCGTCTGCGCAACGGCCTTGGCCGTCTTCGCACCCGACTCGCTCACGGGCTGCTGGTTGTCTGGGGCGGTCACAGGTCGAACTCCTGCTGGACGGCGAGGGAGGGGGCGGGGGTGGGCTCTGGGACAAGGTCGGCGGGGGCAGCGGCTCGCGTTACGCTGGCGTTACTAACCGTGGCCTTTCGGATGCGCTTCGCTTTCGACTGGCCGACACTCTCGGCGACGATGCGGGTCAGAACGGCTTGGGCAGGTTCGTCATCCGGATCCTGGGAGGCCAGTTTGCCGCTGAAGGCCGTACGCAGGAGAGCATTACGGAGGCCGACGGATCGCTGTCGGGCACTGTCGAGTTCACGCGAGATACGAGCAACGCGGTCAAGCTCGTCCCGTACCTCGTCGACCATGCGCGCCTGTTCGTCAAGCGACGGTACGGGGACGGGGAACCCTTCGATCGTCGCCTGGTCGATCTTGGGCATCGAACCGGCCAGCCCCTTCGCACGAGCCTTGAAGTAAGCACGCCCTCTATGGCTCTGTAGGACCAAGGTTGCGAATTCTGGGAGCACTTCTTCGTTTACGCGAACACGGATGAGCAGGTCGGGAAAGATCGCCCAGTCGTCGGGGCCTTCGTACATCGCAGTCGTACCCACGAGATCCGGGGTGTTAGACCTTTGGACGAGAATGTCTCCTCGACTCAACCAAAGGTCACGCACGCGGTACGGGTCGGCGACGGTCAGCTTTGTGTTGCCGTTGCTGAAATCTCCCTGGGTCACCGCGGTGAGATTGAGCGTCCGGATACCGGATGGATCAGTGGTCGCCTTGGCGGAATGCCCATTCCGCAGCGGCTCCCTCAGCAACTCACCGAGAGGTTTCGCTGCAAGATGGTCCACTCTTGACAACACACTGGTCAGCGTCGCTGACTCAAGGCCTTGCGCCCGACGCCACCCGGCATTCACGCTCGCTACGGCAGCATCCAGCCGCGACAACTGCTCTTCGAGAGCCTCTCCGATGCGATGCTGCTCCGCGAGCGGCGGTAGCGCGACCGGCATCCTCTGCAGCGCCTCTTGCGAAAGGTTGCGCATCGCATCCTTTGTGCCGCTAGCCTTGGCTTCGATATAGGCCCTAGCTTCGGGTGAGCGCAAGAAGTGAACGAGCCACCGTCTACTGACATAATCGCCCGGAACAAGCCGCAAGCTTTTATCTGAAAGAAGCAGCCTGGGTCGACAGGCTCCTACAAGAACTGGGGCTCCAACATACGCCTTCGTATTCGCCCTGCTCAGCAGAATGTCACCCGAGCGAATCTCGTAGGCGGGGTCAAATTCTCTACCCTCAGGAACAGCCTTATTCTCGGTAGCGTCAAAACTTCCCCAGGTCATGGCGCTCACCTTGATGATGCCCCACTCATTCGGCTCGGCGGGCCGCGGTTCACAGGTGAACGACTTACCAGCTTCGATGCGCCGGAGTAGGTCTCCTACCTCGGCCCACGCCCACCCCGCCGGAAGTGCCCTCTCCCCGTCCACGCTCACGCTCACGCCAGTTCCTGATTCAGCTCATCCAACAGTTCCAACGCCTTGTCCTTGTCGCCGAACGCCTTCATGAAGCCCCGGCCTCCACCACGCTCAGTGAAAGGTGCGTGTCCAAAGTCCCCCGGCTCGATGCCAATGTCGTTGACAATGGCGTCCTTTATCCGCTCAAGCCACCACACCTGCTCCTCGGTGAACTCCACACCCGCCTGCTCCTGTCGCAGCAGCCAGCCCTCGAAGCGCTCCTCGACCACCGTACGGTACGGGCGCAGCTCGTCGTCCGCGCCGAGCTCGTAGCGGATGAGGCGCATCAGATCGCCAAGGCCAGCCTCCTTGCCGGGGCTCGCCGCCGCCTTGCCGAGCTCGTCGTAGAGGCCCCACAGGACACCCGTCGTCCACGTCCGGTTGGTCGCCCGGATCCTGCCCGCGAGCTCCTTCAGCGCGTCCCTCGCCTCGCGCGGGCTGACACGGACACCGCTACCGAGCGCCACGCGAATCGCCGCGTTCTCGTCCCGCTGCTCCCGCTCCAGCAGCGAGTTCCATTCAGCCAGCTCCTTGCGAGCCCGCTCCGAGCGCGGTATCTCCCGCATCTCGGTGATCCCGACCTCGGTCGTCTCGTCGTACGTCAGGTCCTGCTGGTGACGGATCTCAAGGATCAGCTTGCGCAGTTCCGGGTTGGCGGTCAGCGGGGCCACCGCGTCCTGGACCAGCTTCTTGGCCAGCTCGGGGCCACCCTCGTGGCGAGCTCGGTCCTGGGTGTCCACGTCCACCGCGTCGGTGATCCGGCGCGACAGGTCGGCCAGGCTGACGCCCCCGGAGGTCTGGGCCAGGAGGCCCTTCTCCTCATCGCCGAGCTGCCGCTCGATGCGGGCGAGGCGACGCGCCAGCGTCTCCGCCTCGTCCGCCGTCAGCGACAGCGTTCCCGCCTTATCGAGGAGTTTCGCGAGCGAGACGCTCTTCTCCCCCGCCGGGATGAGCGGCCGGGCGTCCACCAGCGGGGAGTCCGTGACGCCCACCGCGTCGATCAGGACGAAACGGTCCTTCGTCAGGTCGGGCGCAGCGTCCGGCGTCACCGCCTTCAGCTCGTCCGCGTCGATCGAGCGGGCGCCCCGGCCCTTCATCTGCTCGAAGAGGACCGGGCTCTTGATCGACCGGAGGAAGATCACGCATTCCAGCGGCTTCACGTCCGTACCCGTGGCGATCATGTCGACCGTCACCGCCACCCGCAGTCTGGGCGAGTTGCGCAGGTCGTTGATGAGCGCGTCGGGGTCGTCCCCGTTCTGCCGCGATCGGTACGTGATCTTCTTCGCGAAGGCGTCGCCCCGGCCGAAGACCTCCTTGACCTGCTTCAGCACTTCCTCCGCGTGGTCGTCGCCCGCCGCGAAGACCAGGGTCTTGGGGATGTCCGCACGCCCCGGGAACCACCGCTCCCAGTTGTTCCTGTACGTCGTCAGGACAGCCCGGATCTCGTCTGCGGTGATCACCGTGCGGCCGAGCTGCGCAGTCGTGTACTCGAAGTCCTCGTCGAGCTCTTCGTAACGCTGAGCGCGCGTCTGCCGGTCACGGATGCGCACAGTCGTGCCCGCCTCGATCTTCGCGCCACCGTCCTCCCGCAGGGTCGTGTTCAGGCGCACGATGTCGAAGTCGACGTTGACGCCGTCGGCCACGGCCTGCTCGAACGTGTACTTCGACACCATGTTGTTGTCGAAGAAGCCCTTGGTCTGGCGGGTGGGTGTGGCCGTGAGGCCGACCAGATGGGCGTCGAAGTACTCCAGGACGCCGCGCCACAGGCCGTAGATGGAGCGGTGGCACTCGTCGATGACGATCACGTCGAAGGACTCGATCGGTACGTCGGGGTTGTACTCGACCGTGACCGGCTCATCCGCCGCGTAGGTCTCGTCCAGGTTCGAGACCTTCTTTTCCTCACCCGAGTCGGCGGCTGCCTCGTTCGACTCCGGCTCGTCCGTCTCCGGCCCGTCCGCCAGCTCCTCGCCCTTGAGTAGCGCGTACATGCGCTGGATCGTGGAGATCACGACTGCGGACGTGTCCTGGAGCCCGCTGCGGCCCAGCATGTCCACGTTGTAGAGGTCGGTGAGCTTACGGTTCTCGTCGGGCGTGCGGTACTTGTCGAACTCCGCGTGGGCCTGGCGGCCGAGGTTGTTGCGGTCCACGAGGAAGAGGACCCTGCGGGCACCCGCGTGGCGCAGCAGCCGGTACGTCTCTGTGACGGCCGTGAACGTCTTGCCCGCGCCCGTCGCCATCTGGATGAGGGCACGCGGCCGGTCGACGGCCAGAGAGCTCTCCAGGCCCGTGATGGCCTCGACCTGGGCCATGCGCAGGCCGTGGGTCTCCAGAAGCGGCATGCTCGTGCGGAGGGCGGCGCGGAAGGTCGGCGTGCCCGGCTCCTCGTCCGCCCGCTTCATCCACGCGGCGATGGTCTCGGGGCGATGGAAGGCGAAGACCTCGCGGGAGCGCGCTTCGGGGTCGACGCGGTTCAGGAAGTACGTCTCCGCGCCCGTGCTGACGTAGCGGAACGCGAAGGGTTCCTCCCGGCGCCAGACAGCCATCGCGTGCTCCTTGAGCACCCCGGCCGCGTACCGCTCGTTCTGGGCAAGGGCGCCGGCGAGCGCGGTGCCCTCGCGCTTGGCCTCGATGACGCCGACGATCTTCCCGTCGACGTAGAGGACGTAGTCGGCGCGGCCGGTGGCCAACGTGAACTCTTCGATGGCGACGCCCTTGCCCGCCAGCGGGTTGGCCTCGGACTTGCTCTGGATCAGCCAGCCCGCCTTGGTGAGCATCGCGTCGATCTTCTTCCGCGCCTGCACCTCGTTGAGCGGGGCGGGGCGTTGCGCGCGTTCGACGATGGCCTCGCGGGCGGCGGAAGCGACCTTGCGGGGCTGGAGCCGCTCGCGGTCGTACTGCTGCTGGTGAGCTGCACGCAGGTCGGCGACCTGGGCCTGCAGCTCTTCGACCTGGGCGGCATACGCGGACTTCGACTGCTGCGTACTGGCGATGAGCGCTTCGGCCTCGGCCCGCGCACGACGCTCTGCCTCAAGGCGGTCGCTGGTCTCGGAGAGTTTGACGCGCGACTCGGCCAGCGCACGGCGATGCCCTTCCAGCGCTTCCTGAAGCTCCGCGATCTCCTCGGGGTCGACGGACGGCACATCGGCCGGAAGCGTCGGCGGGACGAACGCGGACACTGTGCGCGTACCGCCCATGGCCCGGTCGAAGAGGTCGCCCAACTGCCAGCACAACTTCAGCGCTTCGAGGGCCTTCGTCGTGTCGAAGAGGTGGTTGTGCGCGGCGTCGTTGCGGCCCCGGCGCAACTGGTCGAACGCCTGACGGCTCCAGCCGACGAGTACGCCCGCCCGCGTGAGCGCGTTGAGACGGTCGAACTGGGTCGTGCCCTCGACCCGTGTGCCGGTGCGGGTGACGAACTCCTCGGCCAGCACCTCACCGAACTGCCCCGCGCTCACGTAGGCGGCGTTCGGGTTGGTCAGGACGGTGAGCTCTGCCTGTGAGCCGTAGATGGCGAGGAGGGGCTGGTAGCCGTACAGACGCCCGAAGTTGGGCGAGGCCTTCGCCAGCTCCCGCAGCCGATCGTCAGCGTTGTGTCCGTTCACGTGCCCCCGCTCAAGCCCTGCACTTGTCCCAGATCCGTCAAGCTTACGGATCTGAGCGCGGGGAAGGCGCGGAACATGGCGACCAGCATCGAGCTCCGGTCAACCGACCACCGGAGCCCACGCGTTCGCCCGCGTCAGAACTTGATGCTGCTGATCATGCTCGCCACGCTCGTCGTCAGATCGTTGATCGTCCCCGCCATGGTCGAGGAGGCGAGGTAGAAGCCGAGCAGGATGCAGACAACCGCGTGACCGCCCTTCAGGCCTGACTTCTTGATCAACAAGAAGACGATGATCGCCAGCAGCACCACCGCCGAAATCGAGAGTGCCACGGCGGCTCACCTCCAAGAACCCGGGAACGTGGGGGCAAAAACAGAACAAGGGAACTTGTAAATCCATACATCAGCCAGCAGGTTCATACCCACACAGCGCTAGTGATCATAACTATGTGTGGGTGCGCATCTCGCGGCGCACAGCCGCACAAGGGGGTCGCATGGCCAATATGGTCGGGCCATGACGACCGAGTCCGACTCCTTCCCCCGCCGGCACGCCCGCACCCAGCGTTTCACGCTCGGCGCGCCGCGTTCGTTCACCGTCGCTCCCGACGGCTCCCGTGTCGTGTTCCTGCGCTCCGACTCCGGGACGAAACGGGCGAACTCCCTGTGGGTGCTCGATCCGGCGGACGGGACGGAACGCCCCGCCGCCGACCCGGCCGCCCTCCTCGGTGGCGCCTCCGAGAACCTCTCGCCCGAGGAGCGGGCGCGTCGCGAACGCAGTCGCGAGGGGGGTGCGGGGATCGTCGGCTATGCCACCGACGAGGCCGTCGAGTTGGCGTCTTTCGCCTTGTCAGGGCGGCTTTTCACGGCCGAGCTGCGGGCCGGGACGGCGCGCGAGATCAGCGTTCCGGGGCCGGTGATCGACCCCCGCCCGTCCCCCGACGGACGGCTCGTCGCGTACGTCGCCGGGGGTGCCCTGCGGGTGGTGGGGGCCGAGGGCGAGGACGACCGGGCGGTGGTGGAACCGGAATCGGACACGGTCTCCTATGGATTGGCCGAGTTCATCGCGGCCGAGGAGATGGGGCGTTCGCGCGGGTTCTGGTGGGC
Organism: Streptomyces sp. NPDC050121; assembly: GCF_044460385.1. Classification (NCBI taxonomy): domain Bacteria; kingdom Bacillati; phylum Actinomycetota; class Actinomycetes; order Kitasatosporales; family Streptomycetaceae; genus Streptomyces; species Streptomyces sp. NPDC050121. The sequence goes on from NZ_JBITJV010000033.1 coordinate 9,498, forward strand.
TCCGGAGTCGGACCGACTGCTGGTCACGCGTGTGGACGACACGCCGGTGGAGCGGTGGTGGATCTCGGATCCGGCCCAGCCGAAACGTGACCCACAACACGTACCCTATCCGGCTGCCGGGACGGCCAACGCTGACGTACGGCTGTTCGTGCTCGGCCTCGACGGGGTGCGCACGGAGGTCGTCTGGGACCGTGCGCGGTACCCGTATCTGGCGCGAGTGCACTGGTCAGGGGCGGGGGCGCCGCTGTTGCTCGTACAAGCGCGCGACCAGCGGAGTCAGTTGTTCCTGGCGGTGGACACCGACTCCGGGACGACCCGGATGGTGCATGCCGACGAAGATCTGATTTGGCTGGATCTTTTCCCTGGGGTGCCGTGCTGGAGTCCCTCGGGGCAGCTGGTCCGGATCGCCGACGAGGGCGGCGCCCGGGTCCTCACGGTCGGCGAACGCCCGCTCACCGGAGCCCAGTTGCACGTGCGCGCGGTGCTGGACGTCACGGCCGACGACGTGCTGGTCTCCGCCTCGGCCGGGGAGGGCGCGGCCGTGCCGGAGATCGGCGAGGTGCACGTCTACCGGGTGAACGAGCTCGGCGTGGAGCGCCTCTCCCAGGAGCCCGGCGTGCACTCGGCGGTGCGCGCGGGGCACGTGACCGTGCTGGTGTCGGCGACGCCGGACCGGCCGGGGAGCGTGGCGCGAGTGCTGCGGGACGGGAAGCCGGCGGCGACGGTTCGGTCGTTTGCGGACGATCCCGGCCTGACTCCCCGCGTGATCCTCACCGAGGGGGGCGCACGACGGATCCCGTGCGCCGTGCTTATGCCTACGGACTACCCCGGTGACGCCTCGTCCGGCGCCGCCGGCCCCCTGCCCGTCCTCCTGGACCCCTACGGCGGCCCGCACGGGCCCCGCGTCCTCGCCGCGCACAACGCGCATCTGACCTCGCAGTGGTTCGCCGACCAGGGCTTCGCGGTGGTCGTCGCCGACGGGCGGGGCACGCCGGGCCGCTCCCCCGGCTGGGAGAAGGCGATCCACCACGACTTCACGGTCAGCCTCGACGACCAGATCGAGGCGCTTCAGGACCTGGCCAGGAGTCATCCCCTCGACCTGTCCCGGGTGGCGATCCGCGGCTGGTCCTACGGCGGCTGGCTCGCGGGCCTCGCGGTGCTGCGCCGCCCCGACGTGTTCCACGCGGGCATCGCGGGCGCGCCGGTCACCGACTGGCGGCTCTACGACACCCACTACACCGAGCGGTACCTCGGCGACCCGGCCACCTCGCCGGAGGCGTACGCGAAGAGCTCGCTCGTCACCGACGAGGGGCTCTCCTCCCCCGCCGAGCCGCACCGCCCGCTGATGATCGTGCACGGCCTGGCCGACGACAACGTGGTCGTCGCCCACGCGCTGCGGCTGTCCTCCGCGCTGCTGGCGGCGGGCCGCCCGCACGAGGTGCTGCCCCTGTCGGGCGTCACCCACATGACCCCGCAGGAACAGGTCGCGGAGAACCTGCTGCTGCTCCAGGTGGACTTCCTGAAGCGGTCGCTGGGCCTGCATTAGGCATCCAAGGCGCCCGGGGCACGGGCAACGGGCCGGGGCTACATGGCGCGCCCCGGCCCGTTTACGGCACCCGCACGGCCGTACGCTGTTCAGCCTGACGCGTCCGTATATCGGAATCGGGTCAGCCAAGTTGCCTGCGTGTTAACGCGGTTGATGTGGCTTTGTGTGTCTATGGCGCTGCGTCGCCGTGCTCGTCCGTCGTCCCGGCCGGTGCTTCCTCCGGCGGGACCACCCGGATCTCCTCCGCGAAGTGGCACGCCGAGTCGTGTGCGGCGGGGCCGGTGACGAGGCGGAACTCCGCGGGGACCGCGAGGGCCGGCGCCTCCAGGGCGCAGCGTTCCCGCGCCTTCCAGCAGCGGGTGCGAAAGCGGCAGCCGGAGGGGATGTTCGTCGGGGAGGGGACGTCGCCGGTCAGGATGATCCGCGTCCGCTGCTCCCGCGCCGCCGGGTCCGGGACGGGGACCGCGGAGAGCAGGGCCTGGGTGTAGGGGTGGGTCGGATGGTCGTAGATCTCCTCGTCCCTGCCGATCTCCACGATGCGGCCGAGGTACATGACGCCGACCCGGTCGGAGATGTGACGGACGATCGACAGGTTGTGGGCGATGAAGAGGTAGGCGAGGTCGAACTCGCTCTGGAGCCGGTCCAGCAGGTTGATCACCTGCGCCTGGACCGACACGTCCAGCGCGGACACCGGCTCGTCGGCGACGATCACCTCAGGGCGCAGGGCCAGCCCGCGGGCGATGCCGATGCGCTGGCGCTGGCCGCCGGAGAACTGGTGGGGGTAGCGGTTGATGTACTCCGGGTTGAGGCCGACGACGTCGAGGAGGTCCTGGACCCTTCTGCGCCGGTCGCCCTTCGGGGCCACCTCCGGGTGGATCTCGTACGGCTCCCCGATGATGTCGCCGACGGTCATGCGCGGGTTGAGGGAGGTGTACGGGTCCTGGAACACCATCTGGATGTTGCGGCGGACCGCCCGCAGGGCTCTGCCCGACAGCCGGGAGATGTCCTCGCCCTTGTAGCGGATCCGGCCCTCGGTCGGCCGCTCCAGGTTGACCAGCATCTTGGCGACGGTGGACTTGCCGCAGCCGGACTCCCCGACGATGCCGAGGGTTTCGCCCCTGCCGAGGGTGAAGTCGACGCCGTCGACGGCCTTCACCGACCCGACCTGCTTCTTGAACAGGATGCCCCGGGTGAGCGGGTAGTGCTTGTACAGCCCGCTGACCTCGAGAATCGGCTCAGCCATGCAGGCACTCCCGCCAGAAGTGACATGCGCTCGTGCGGTCCGCCCCCGACTCATCGGCCTCCGACCCGTCGACGTCGTACAGGGGCGGTACGTCCGTGCGGCACACGTCCTGGGCCATCGGGCAGCGCGGGTTGAAGGCGCAGCCCGGCGGGATGTGCAGGAGGTTGGGCGGCAGGCCCTTGATGGCGTAGAGCTCCCGGCCCTTCTGGTCCAGGCGCGGGATGGAGTCGAGCAGGCCGCGGGTGTAGGGGTGGGCGGGGGCCTTGTAGATGTCGTGGACGGGGGCCGACTCGACGATCCGGCCGGCGTACATGACGGCGATGCGGTCGGCGACGTCGGCGACCACGCCGAGGTCGTGGGTGATGAGGATGAGGCCCATGCGGTACTCGCGCCGCAACTCCGCGAGCAGGTCCATGACCTGGGCCTGGACCGTGACGTCGAGGGCGGTGGTGGGCTCGTCGGCGATGATGAGCGCCGGTTCGAGGGCGAGCGCCATCGCGATCATGATGCGCTGGCGCATGCCGCCGGAGAACTGGTGCGGGTAGTCCCTGACCCGCTCCTTGGCGGCCGGGATGCGGACGTGGTCCATCAGCTCCACGGCCTTGGCCCGCGCGTCCCTGCGCGACATGCCCCGGTGGACGACGAACATCTCGCCGAGCTGGTCGCCGACCGACAGCACGGGGTTCAGGGAGGACAGGGCGTCCTGGAAGATCATCGCCATCTCGGCGCCCCGGACCTTCCTGCGCTCGTCCTCCTTGAGGGTGAGCAGGTCCCGGCCCTGGAAGTGGATCTCGCCGCCGGTGATCCGTCCCGGCGGCGTGTCCAGGATCCCCATGACGGCCTGCGCGGTGACGGACTTCCCGGACCCCGACTCTCCGAGCACGGCGAGGGTCTCGCCCGCGTCCACGCCGTAGCTGACGCCGTTGACGGCCCGGGCGATCCCGTCCCGGGTACGGAACTCCACGTGCAGGTCGCGTACTTCGAGCAGCATCCGGCGCTCACCTCAGCTTCGGGTCGAGGGCGTCGCGGACCGCGTCGCCGAGCATGATGAAGGCCAGGACGGTGAGGGCGAGGGCGCCCGAGGGCCAGAGCAGGGCGTGCGGGGCGTTGCGGATGTAGGGGGAGGCGGCGGAGATGTCGATGCCCCAGGAGACGGTCGGCGGTTTCAGGCCGACGCCCAGGTAGGACAGGGTCGCCTCCAGTGCGATGTACGTGCCGAGCGCGATGGTCGCGACGACGATCACCGGGGCGACCGCGTTCGGGGTGATGTGACGCAGCAGGAGGCGGGAGTTGGTGGCGCCGAGGGCCCGGGCGGCCTGGACGTAGTCGTTCTGTCTGGCGGTGATCACCGAGCCGCGGGCGATGCGGGAGATCTGCGGCCAGCCGAGCAGGACCATGAAGCCGATCACCGGCCAGACGGTGTTGCTGGTCACCACGGAGAGGAGGACCAGGCCGCCGAGGACGACGGGGATGGCGAAGAAGATGTCGGTGGTCCGGGACAGGAACGAGTCCCAGGTCCCGCCGAAGAAGCCGGCCAGTCCGCCGAGCACGCTGCCGAAGAGGGCGACGCCGAGCGTGGCCAGGACGCCGACCGTGACGGACGTACGGGCGCCGTAGACGGTGCGTGTGTAGACGTCGCAGCCCTGGCCGTCGTAGCCGAAGGGGTGGCCGGGCTGGGAGCCCTCCTGGGCCTTGGCGAGGTCGCACTTGAGGGGGCTGCCGGAGGCGATGGCCGAGGGCCACAGGGAGATGAAGACCAGGAAGAGGATGACCAGGGCGGAGATCAGGAACACCGGGTTGCGGCGCAGGTCGCGCCAGGCGTCCGACCAGAGGGAGCGGGCCTTCTCGGCCGGTCCGGCGTCCCGCGGCCCGCCGCCGGGCGGTCTCTCGAGGGTCTCGCCCTCCGCCGCGGCCAGGTCCATCGCGCCGCCCATGCCGGTGCCGGCGATCGCGCCCTGCGGTTCGTACGGCTGCTCAGGCATAGCGGATCCTCGGGTCGAGTACGGCGTACAGGAGGTCGACGAGCAGGTTGGCGACCAGGAAGACCAGGACGAGGACGGTCACGAAGCCGACGACGGTCTGGGTGTTCTGGCGGAGGATGCCCTGGTAGAGCTGGAAGCCGACGCCGTGGATGTTGAAGATGCGCTCGGTGACGATCGCGCCGCCCATCAGGGCGCCGATGTCGGTGCCGATGAAGGTGATCACGGGGATGAGGGAGTTGCGCAGCAGGTGCCGGATGACGACCCGGCGGCGCGGCAGGCCTTTGGCCACGGCCGTGCGGACGTAGTCGGAGCGCCTGTTCTCGGCGATCGAGGTGCGGGTGAGGCGGGTGACGTAGGCCAGGGAGACGGAGGCCAGCACCAGGCCCGGCACGATCAGCTCGTCGAAGGTGGCCTCGGCGGAGACGGACGGTTTGATCAAGCCCCACTGGACGCCGAGCAGCAGTTGCAGCAGCAGGCCGGTGACGAAGGTGGGGACGGAGATCACGACGAGGGTGAGCAGGAGGACCCCGGTGTCCACGGGGCGGCCGCGGCGCAGGCCCGTGACGACGCCGAGGGCGATGCCGATGACGATCTCGAAGAGGATCGCGACGACCGTCAGCCGGATGGTGACCGGGAACGCCGTCGACATCAGCTCGGTGACCGGCTGGCCGTTGAACGCCGTACCGAAGTCTCCGGTGAAGACGTTCCCCATGTAGGTCAGGTACTGCTGCCAGACCGGCTTGTCGAGGCCGAACTCCTTCTTCAGTTGGGCGGCGGTGGCCGGGTCGCACTGCCGTTCGCCGCACAGTCCGGCGATGGGGTCGCCCATCACGTTCACCATCAGGAAGATCAGCAGCGTGGCGCCGATGAACACCGGGATCATCTGCAGCAGACGCCGGATCACATACCGGCCCATGGCGGGTCAGCTGACCTTGATCTCGTTGTAGACCGGGACGGAGAACGGGTTGAGCTTCACGTTCGAGAGCCGCTGCGAGTAGCCGGCGCTGCCGTTCTGGTACCAGAGCGGGATGGCGGCCATGTTGTCGCGGACGACCTCCTCGGCCTTCTGGAAGGTCTGCACCGCCTTCGCCGCGTCGGTCTCGGCGTTGGCCTGGTTCACGAGGGTGTCGAAGTCCTTGTCGGACCACTTGCCGTCGTTGGAGGAGGCGTTGGTGTAGTAGAGCGGCTGGAGGAAGTTCTGGATGAGGGGGTAGTCCATCTGCCAGCCCGCGCGGAACGGGCCGCTCATCTTGTGGTCGCCGATCTGGTTGCGGAAGTCGGCGAAGGTGCCGACCGGGTTGCCGACGCAGGCCTTGTCGTTGCCGAGGGCGTTGTTGATGGAGTTGCAGACCGCGTCGACCCACTGTCTGTGGGATCCGGTGTCCGCGTTGTATGTGATTTTGACCTGGCCGCCGGGGAGGCCGCCGCCCTCCTGGATGAGCTTCTTCGCGGCGGCGGGGTCGTAGTCGCAGGCGTCCCCGCACAGGCCTTCCTTGAAGCCGCCGTCCTTGCCGAGCACCGGGGAGGTCCAGTCGGTGGCGGGGGTACGGGTCTTCTGGAAGATCGTCTCGGTGATCTGCTTGCGGTCGATCGCGCGGGAGAGGCCGGTACGGACCTTGTCGGAGCCGCTCTTGTTCCAGGCCTTGTCGTAGTAGGGGAAGGCCAGGGTCTGGATGATGCCGGCGGGGGTGTTGAGGTAGCGGTCGCCGAGGTCGTTCCTGACGTTCTTGAGCTGGGCCGCGGGCACGTCGTCGACCAGGTCGAGGTTGCCGGCCATCAGGTCGGTGTAGGCGGTGTTGTTGTCGGTGTAGACCTTCAGGGTCACTCCGTCGTTCTGCGCCTTGTCGTCGCCGGGGTAGGCGTCCCACTTCTTCAGGGCCATCTGGGAGCCCTTGGTGTAGGAGTCGATCGTGTACGGGCCGTTTCCGATCGGTTTCTTCAGCCAGTCGGCGTGGTCGGTGAAGAAGGACTGGGGCAGGGGGGCGTAGGCGGCGTAGCCCAGGGTGTCGGGGAAGGTGGAGAACTTCTGCGTGAGCCGGACGGTGAACGTCCTGGCGTCGACGACCTTGAGCCCGGAGAGGGTCTCCGCGGTCTGCTTGCCGCCGCCGGCCGGGTGGGTCCTGGTGTAGCCGTCGACGTACTCGAAGAAGTACGCGTTCTTCTGGTTGTTCTTCAGGCTCGCGCCGTAGTTCCAGGCGTCGACGAACGATCTGGACGTCACTTTCTCGCCATTGCTGAACGTCCAGCCGTCCTTGACGGTGATCGTGAAGTTCTGGGAGTCCGTGGTGTCGATCTTCTCGGCGAGCATGTCCTCGGCCTTGCCGGTCTCCGGGTTGTACCGCTTCAGGTTGCGGAAGATCATGTCGAGGACCTTGCCGCCCTGCACCTCGTTGGTGTTGGCGGGTTCCAGGGGGTTCTGCGGGTCTCCCCAGGAGGAGCTGAGCACCGCGCCGCCATCGCCGCCTCCGCTGCCGCTCCCGCCGCCTCCGCAGGCGGTGGCCGCGAGCGCTGCCGCCGCCGCGCAGGCGGCCCACCTGGCGTGCGTGGCTCCACGCATGGATGCCTCCTCATTGCCGCGCTTTTACCTGAGCGCTGTGCCGTCAGCACCTGAGCGCCGATCTGCCCGATCCACCTGATCCGTTAACGGTCAATATCAACTCAAAAGGCCCACAACGCACACGGACCGCGCCCAACGGACGGTAGACAGGGGGCTATTCGGGGGATGACGCAAGAGTGGCGACGACAGACAGCAGGTTCCTGCTGGGGGGTCGAAAAGGATCTACTGCGCAGGTCACAATGGATCTCCGGCACGGTGCGCAACGGAACCCCGCCATCCGATGCCGAACCGTTGGATTGTGACCCCGAGATGTACGCATTCCGACACCCAGGCGACCGGATATCGAACTCGTTGCCCGATTCGCGCAGTTGGCCCGAATTTGGACACGGGACGATTACGGCGCGCTACACGCGTAGCTACGGTACGGTCAAGTCCAGGCAAAGGAAGTAAAGAGAAGACCAAGGCAGACCAGAATTTATTGACCTTGAATGAATTACGTTGAAAAAGTCCCGCGTAGCCCGTAGGGGAGTGCCCTGCGGAGTCATCAGACCCTCCCTTGGGCCAGGAGCACCATGACCCCCCCAACTCCATCAGCGGCTGCCCCGCTTGAGGTGACCGACGAGAGCGTCGAGAAGTCGACCACTTCTGACGCTCCGAAGGCCAACGAGAGCCGGTCTCCCGGGCAACTCGCCTGGCGCCGTTTCAAGCGAGACCGTACGGGCGTCATATCCGCGTTCGTCGTGATCGCCTTCTTCGTGGTGTCGCTGTGCGCGCCGCTCATCGCCAAGGTCTACGGCAAGGACCCGTACACGACGTACGGGATCGACACCCCGGGCCTGCTCGGCGACAACGGCTTCCCCACCGGGGCCAACGGCGGCATCAGCGGCGAGTTCTGGTTCGGCATCGACCCACAGCTCGGCCGCGACGTGTTCACGTTCCTGCTCTACGCGATCCGCAACTCGTTGCTCATCGCCACCGCCATCACGGCCCTCGTCGTGATCATCGGCGTGGTCGTCGGCGTGACCGCGGGTTACATCGGCGGCAAGACGGACTGGTTCCTCGGCCGGGTCATGGACATCCTGCTGGCCTTCCCGTCCCAGCTCTTCTTCGTGGCCTTCACCCCGGTCGTGATCGCGCTCTTCGTGACCCCCGAGGAGAACACCCCGGTCTGGCTCACGGTCGCCTCCCTCATCGGCCTGCTCACCGTCTTCGGCTGGGCCGCCATCGGGCGTCTGCTGCGCGGCCAGGTACTGGCCCTGCGCGAACGGGAGTTCGTCGAGGCAGCCAAGGTCACGGGCGCATCTCCGGCACGCATCATCTTCAAGGAGCTGCTGCCGAACCTGTGGACTCCGATCCTCATCCAGGCGACCCTCAACCTGCCGCTGATGGTCACCACGGAGGCGGGCCTCGCCTTCCTCGGCGTCGGTCTGCAGGACCCGACCCCCGACTGGGGGCTCATGATCGGATACGCCGCGACGTTCTACCAGGACGACATCACCTTCCTGCTCTTCCCGGGCCTGACGATGGTGATCTTCGTACTGGCGTTCAACCTGCTCGGCGACTCGGTACGCGACGCGCTCGACCCGAAGACCAAGCGCTGACTCCGGCTCTTTTCAGGACCACGGCAACGACGCCGGGGTGCCGGACCCTCTCTCATCAACTCACTTCCCTAGGCAGGATGCGATGTCCTTTTCGCGCAGAAACTTCCTGATAGCCACTGGCGTTGCCGCCGCGTCGAGCTCCGTGCTGACCGCGTGCAGCAGCGGCGACTCCAGCAGCAACACCGGCTCCACCGGCAAGCAGGAAGCCGCCCAGGCCAAGGCCACGGTGGTCAAGATCGGCACGGCGGAGGACTCCAAGGGCCCGGCCCCCGAGGTCCCCGGCGCGAAGAAGGGCGGCAAGGTCTCCCTCCTCAACGACGACGACTTCTCGCACCTCGACCCGCAGCGCATCTACTACGCCTGGAACTCGCTGGCCGCGATCGTCATCTCCCGCACGCTGACCGGCTACAAGATCGGCGACGACGGCTCCATGACCCTGGTCGGCGACCTCGCCACCGACGTGGGCACCATGAAGGACGCCGGCAAGACCTGGTCCTTCACCCTGAAGGACGGCATCAAGTGGGAGGACGGCTCCGACGTCACCGTCGATGACGTCCGCCACGGCTTCGAGCGTGCCTTCGCCAGCTTCATCACCGAGGGCGCCGTGTACGTCCAGCAGTGGCTGACGGGCAGCTCGGACTTCCGCAAGTCCTACTCCGGCCCCTTCACCGGCAAGCACCTGAAGTCCATCGAGACCAGCGGCAAGACCATCACGTTCCACCTCTCCGAGGCGCGTCCGGACTTCAACTACGTCGTCGCGATGCACTCCTACGCGCCCACCCCGGTGAAGAAGGACACCCAGCAGAACTACGACAAGAAGCCGGTCTCGAACGGCCCCTACAAGATCAAGTCGCACGTCACCGACAAGTCGATGGTCCTGGTCCGCAACGAGAACTGGGACCCGGCCACGGACTCGATCCGCAACGCCTACCCGGACGAGTTCGACTTCACCTTCGGCATCGAGCAGCTGACCGCGATCGACCGTCTGCTGGCCGACTCCGGCCCCGACCAGTACGCCGTCTCGTGGCGCACCATCCCCAGCGAGCGCATCGCCAAGGCGACCACCCAGGCCAAGGACCGCGTCTTCGAGGGCCTGGGCAACGGCGTCAGCGTCTACTGGATCAACACCACCCGCATCACGGACATGAAGGTCCGCGAGGCGATCATCAAGGCCTGGCCGACGGCCGCCATCCGCCAGCTGCAGGGCGGCACCCACCGCGGTGACTACGCGACCGGCATCATGAGCCCGCTCGTCGCCGGCTACGAGTCGCAGGACGTCTGGGGCAAGCTGAAGAACCCGGCGGGCGACCCGGCCGCCGCGAAGAAGATCCTGGAAGAGGCCGGCAAGACCGGCGCCAAGGTCGTCTACGCGTACCAGAACGACCCGGTCCAGGCCAAGATCAAGGTCGTCATCGAGCAGGCCCTGAAGAAGGCCGGCTTCGAGGTCGTCACCAAGCCGGTCGACTCCACCACCTGGTACGACGAGACCGGCAAGATCGCCAACCCGTTCGACATCTACTGGGGTGGCTGGGGCTCCGACTGGCCGACCGGCTTCTCGGTCTTCCAGCCGCTGTTCGACAGCAAGGTCATCGCCGACGGTGGCCAGAACTACTCGCACCTCAAGGACCCGGCCGTCGACGCCGCCATCAAGGCCGCCACCGCCGAGCCCGACCAGACCAAGGCCAACAAGATGTGGGCCGCCCTGGACAAGCAGGTCACGGAGACCGGCGCCTTCATCCCCGACGTGTACATGAAGCGCATCTACATGCACGGCTCCAAGCTCGGCAACGTGAAGATGGACCCGAACTTCGACGGCTGCATGCTCTACAAGCTGTACGTCAAGGCCTGATCCATCCCCTGAGCGGTGGGGGCGGCCGTGAGGCCGCCCCCACCCTCGGCTCTCGTCCTCCGGGCCTCCCGGTCACCCCGGCCCGGCCCGATCCGCACGACGGCCCTCCCAGGAAAGCCACTCCCCATGCTTCGCTTCCTCGTCCGCCGAGTCCTCGGCGCCGTGATCACGCTGTTGATCATCAGCGCGGTCACGTTCATGCTCTTCTACGCGGTGCCGCGCGACCCGGCCCGGCTGGCCTGCGGCAAGCTCTGCACCAAGGAGACGCTTGAGCTGATCCGCCACAACATGGGGATCACGGACTCGCTGCCGGTGCAGTACTGGCACTGGCTCACGGGCATCTTCCTGGGCCGTGACTTCCCGGGCTTCGGTCACTGCGACGCGCCGTGCCTGGGCTACTCGTTCGTCAACCGCGAGCCGGTGCTCTCCACGGTCTGGAGCCGCTTCCCGACGACCTTCTCCCTGGCCATCGGCTCGTCCGTGGTCTTCCTGATCTTCGGCGTCGGCATGGGCATGCTCGCCGCGGTGAAGCAGGGCCGCCCCACCGACAAGATCGCCTCCAGCGCCTCGCTGATCGCCTCGTCGATGCAGATCTACTTCGTGGGCACGCTGGGCCTGTACTTCTTCGTGTACCAGTGGCACATCCTCGACCAGCCGTCGTACACGGACTTCACCGACAACCCGGCCAGCTGGTTCACCGGACTGATGCTGCCCTGGCTGGTCCTGGCGCTCATCTGGACCGCCAACTACACCCGTATGACACGCTCCCAGCTGGTCGAGACGCTCAGCGAGGACTACGTCCGCACCGCCAGAGCCAAGGGCATGTCCCGGCGCAACGTCTTCTTCCGCTTCGCCTGGCGCGGCGCGATGGGGCCGATCGTCACCATCTTCGGCATCGACATGGGCGTCCTCCTCGGCGGCGCGATGATCACCGAGAAGACCTTCAGCCTCCAGGGCATCGGCATGCTGTCCGTGAAGTCCGTACAGACGAACGACCTGCCCATGCTGCTCGGCGTCATGATCATCACCGCGTCCTTCGTGGTCCTCGCCAACATCGTGGTCGACGCCGTGTACGCCCTGATCGACCCGCGCATCCGCCTCGCCTGACCCACCCGTCCGCCGGCTACCCCCGCATCACCCCCCTCTGGAGCGTCCCCGTGACGAGCACCGATCAGCAGCCCTTCCTGTCCGTCAAGGACCTGAAGGTGCACTTCTCGACCGAGGACGGCACCGTCAAGGCCGTCGACGGCCTCTCTTTCGACCTCGTTCGCGGCAAGACGCTGGGCATCGTGGGTGAGTCGGGGTCCGGCAAGTCGGTCACCAACCTGACCATCCTGGGCCTGCACAACCCGGACAGCACCCACGTCGAGGGCTCCATCGTCCTCGACGGCGAGGAGCTGAACGGCGCCGCGGAGAAGACCCTGGAGAAGCTGCGCGGCAACAAGATGTCGATGATCTTCCAGGACGCGCTGGCCTCGCTGTCGCCGTACCACACCATCGGCAGGCAGATCGGCGAGACGTACCGCAAGCACACGGGCTGCTCCAAGCAGGAGGCCCGGGCGCGTTCGATCGAGATGCTGCGGCGGGTGGGGATCCCGCAGCCGGAGACCCGGGTGGACGAGTATCCGCACCAGTTCTCCGGCGGTATGCGCCAGCGCGCGATGATCGCGATGGCGCTGGTCTGCGACCCCGAGCTGCTGATCGCCGACGAGCCGACCACGGCGCTCGACGTGACGGTCCAGGCGCAGATCATGGACCTGCTCAAGGACCTCCAGCGGGAGTTCGGCACCGCGATCATCTTCATCACGCACGACCTGGGCGTCATCGCGGACATCGCCGACGAGGTGCTGGTGATGTACGGCGGCCGGTGCGTGGAGCGCGGCACGAAGCGGGAGGTGCTGCGCGACCCGCAGCACCCGTACACCTGGGGTCTGCTCAGCTCGATGCCGAGCCTGGACCACCCGGTCGACGTGCCGCTGAACCCGATCCCCGGGTCGCCGCCCTCGCTGCTGAACCCGCCCTCGGGCTGCCGTTTCCACCCGCGGTGCGCGTTCGCCGAGAAGGTCGACGGGGGCCGGTGCGTCACGGAGCAGCCGCTGCTGCAGATCACGGACGGCCGGGGCTCCGCCTGCCACCTCACCGCCGACCAGCGCGCCGAGTACTTCTCCGACCTCGCCGGCAGCGCGGCGAACTGACGTACAAGAGACGGGATTTCATCACCATGAGCAACACCACCCCCCTCCTGGACGTCTCCGGGCTCACCAAGCACTTCCCCATCAAGGGCGGCTTCCCGATCCGGCGTACGGTCGGCGCGGTGCAGGCCGTCGACGGGCTGGACTTCCAGGTCGCCGAGGGCGAGAGCCTGGGCCTGGTCGGCGAGTCCGGCTGCGGCAAGTCGACGACGGGCCGGCTGATCACCCGGCTGCTGGAGCCGACCGCCGGCACGATCTCCTACCGCGGCCAGGACATCACCCACGCGGGCCGCAAGGCGCTCGCGCCGATCCGGTCCGAGATCCAGATGATCTTCCAGGACCCGTACGCGTCGCTGAACCCGCGCCAGACGGTCGGCAAGATCGTCTCCGGCCCGATGGAGATCAACGGCATCAACCCGGCCGGCGGGCGCGAGGCGCGCGTGCGCGAGCTGCTGGAGATCGTGGGTCTCAACCCCGAGCACTACAACCGCTTCCCGCACGAGTTCTCCGGCGGCCAGCGGCAGCGCATCGGCGTCGCCCGGGCGCTGGCCCTCGAACCCAAGCTGATCGTGGCCGACGAGCCGGTCTCCGCGCTCGACGTGTCCATCCAGGCGCAGGTCGTCAACCTGCTCCAGAAGGTGCAGCGGGACCTGGGCATCGCGTTCGTCTTCATCGCCCACGACCTGGCCGTCGTACGGCACTTCTCGCAGCGGGTCGCGGTCATGTACCTCGGCAAGATCGTCGAGATCGCCGACCGCGACGAGCTGTACGGCAACCCGCGCCACCCCTACACCCGGGCGCTGCTGTCCGCCGTGCCCGAGGCCACGGTGCAGGACGAGGGGACCGCGGGCCGGGAGCGCATCCGCCTGGTCGGCGACGTGCCCTCGCCCATCAACCCGCCCTCCGGCTGCCGCTTCCGCACCCGCTGCTGGAAGGCGACGGACAAGTGCGCGAGCGAGGCCCCGCCGCTGGTGCAGGTCGAGGGCAACAAGTCCGGCCACCTGACGGCCTGCCACTACCCCGAGACGGCGGACGCCCCGCCGGCCGAGGTGCCGGCCCCCCGCCTCACCAAGGACCCCGAGACGGCGGCCTGACCCACCCCCCTTCCAGCGGCCGAAGGCCCGCGCCCACCCGGCGCGGGCCTTCGCTCGTTCCTCCTGAGTCCAGCCGTGCACGAACCATGCGCCACCCGAACACGGCGCGCGCACAGTGGTGACTCGAGTGGTTCGAGGTACGGGGTACGGGGGTTTGTCATGGAAATCCAGCTGCTGGGGTGTGTCGAGGCGCGGGCGTGGTCCGGTGACAAGATGCCGCTGCCGCACGGCACCAAACTGCTGCTGGCGGCGCTGGCGTGGACCCCCGGTGCCTTCGTGGCCGACGAGACGCTGATCGAGCGGGTCTGGCAGGAGCGCCGGCCCCAGCATCCGCGGGACGCGCTGTACATCCAGGCCACGCGGCTGCGCAAGGCGCTGCGGGCCGACGGGCAGCAGGACGAAGGTTTCGAACTGGCCCGCAAGCGGGGCGGGTACGTCCTCGCGATCGACGAGGAGCGGGTCGACACCGCGCGGTTCCGCGGCCTGGTCCGGCAGGCACAGCAGACCGCCCGCACCGGGGACACCGACACCGCTCTCGGCCTCTACGCGCGGGCCCTGGAGCTGTGGCGGGGCGAGCCGCTGTCGGACGTGCGCACGGCCTGGGCGGAGTCGGCGCGGGTCGCGCTGCGGCGCGAGCACCGGGAGGCGCTGGTCGGCAGCACGGAGCTGTCCCTGCGGGCCGGACGGCACGACGAGTGCCTGCCGCAGTTGCAGTGGCTGGCCGAGATGCACCCCTTCGACGAGAAGGTCGCGGGCCTGCTGATGCTCGCCCTGCACCGGGGCGGCCGCCAGGCGGACGCGCTGGACTGCTTCCAGCTGCTGCGCCTGCGGATGGTCGACCTGCTCGGGTGCGAGCCGGGCCCGGACCTGCGGTCGCTGCAGGAACGCATCCTCGCCCGCGACCCCCGGCTGCGGCTCGGCAGCGCGTACGCGACGTCCGCCCGCTGACGGCGGCGAGGCGGGGGCCCCCGCTCGAACGGAGATGAGAGTGGGGGAGGGTGTCAGCCGTCGAAGTGCTCGGTGAGGTAGAGAGTCAGCCGGGACTCCGCGTCCGGCGGAAGGTCACGGTGCCGATGCCGATGCGGAACTGGGGTGTCGGACGGCGGGTGGGTGGCCAGGGTTTGGTACAGGGTTTGTGCTGCTGTTCGGGCCTTGTGCGCCTGGCCGGGGGCGCCGTTGGCGGCGTGGGCGGCGGCCAGGGCGTCGGTGGCGCGGGCGTGCAGGAGGCGCTGGCCGGAGGTGCGGGCGAGGTCGACCGCACGGGTCGCGGCGGTGCGGGCGTCGGCCGGGGAGCCGGTGTCCAGGAGGGTCAGGGCGGCCGTGAGGTGGACGCGCGGGAGGGTGAGGGGGTTTCCGTCGGTGGCGAGGCCCTCGGCGCGCTCCAGGCAGTCCAGGGCCTCGGCGGGGCGGCCCTGGGCGCGCGCCAGGTCGGCGCGGGCCAGCAGCACCTCGACGAGGCCCGCGCGGTGACCGGTGCGCTCGGCGATCTCGAAGGCGGCGTCGAGGTGTTCGGCCGTCTCGTCGGCCTGGCCCGCGCGCAGTTTCACGGAGGCGATCCCGACCAGGCTGTCGACCTGGCAGTTGCGGTTCTCCACCCGGCGGGAGACGGCGAGGGCGTCCTCGAAGGCGAGCAGCGCGCGGTCGTCCTGGCCGGCGTCGGCGCGGACCCGGCCGAGCGCCTCCAGGGCGACCGCCTCGGTGTAGGTGGAGCCGGAGTCGCGGGAGACGAGGAAGCAGGTGCGCAGCGCCGCCGTCGCCTCGTCGAACCGGGCCTGCCGCTGCAGGATCTGGGCGAGGCTGACGAGCGCCATCGCACGGTTGTGGTGGGCGGTGTCGCCGATCAGGTCGAGGGCCGCGCACGCCGCCTCCTCGGCCGCGTCCAGGCGGCCCAGGGCGAGGTTCAGCGACGCCGTGTTGATCAGCATGATCTCTTCGTTCTTGACGTTGCCCAGGGTGCGGTAGAGCGCGAGGGCACGGTCGTAGCAGGGCAGCGCGCGGCGCAGTTCGCCCAGCAGCTTGAGGGTGACGCCCTTGCCCTGGAGGCTGCCGGCCTCGCCGTACGCCCAGCCGGCCCGGCGCGCCAGCACCTCCCCCTCCTCGTACTCCGCCAGGGCGCCCCGCAGGTCGCCGTTGCGCCAGCGGGCGCTGCCCAGGGACAGGCACATGGCGGCCTGGCCGACCTCGTCCCCGCCGCGCTGGGCCACCTCCCGGGCGAGGGTGGCCAGCCGCATCCAGTCGGACAGCGGACGACGGTGGTGGAACAGGTCCTGGAGGGCGTCCACCAGCCACCACACGTAGGGCGCGGGGCCGTGCTCGGCGGCGTGCCCGATCGCGGCGGCGATGTCGTCCCACTCCGCGTCGAACCAGGCGTACGCCTCCTCGGTGGTCGCGAACTCCCGTGGCAGGGAGCCCTCGACGGCGCCGGGCCGGGTGCGCATGACGTACAGGCCGGCCGTGGCGGCGGCGTTGACGACGCTCTGGAGGTAGTGGTCGAGGACGCGCGTGACGGACGCGGCCCGCTCCTCGGGGGCGTCCTCGGCGGCCGTGCGGTCGCGGGCGTACTCGTGCACGAGGTCGTGCCAGGCCGGGCGGCCGAGCTCGACGTCGCGCAGCAGGTGGACGCGCTGGGCCAGCCGCAGCAGGTCGGCCAGCCGCCGCTCGTCGAGCCCGGCACCGGCGGCGGCCGCCGTGACCGACCGGCCCGTGCCGGGCAGCGCGCCCAGACAGCGGAAGGCCCGGCGGGCTTCGTCCGGCAGCGCCCCGTACGACAGGTCGAGCGCGGCCCGTACGGCGACGGACTCCTCGCCCTCGACATGCAGCCGGGCCAGCCGGCCCCGGTCGGCGAGGTCGCGGACGTAAGCGCGGATACTGCCTGGCCGGTCGCCGATCCAGGAGCCGGCGACGCACAGGGCGAGCGGCAGCCGGTCGCAGAGCTCGACCAGCCGGGCCGCCGCCTCCGGGTCGGCTGCCACGGCCTCCGGGCCGACCGCGCCGCTGATCAGCTCCAGTGCGGCGGCGCTGTCGAGGACGTCGCAGGAGACCCGGTAGGCGCCGTCCAGGGTGACCAGGCCGCTGAGCTTGTCGCGGCTCGTCACCAGCGTCAGCGAGCCCGCCGAGGCGGGCAGCAACCGCCGTACGTACGACGCGTCGGCCACGTCGTCCAGGACGACCAGCACCCGGCGCTCCGCGAGCAGCGTCCGGTACAGCGCGGTCTGCGCCTCGGGGCCCAGCGGAATGTCACGCGGGGCGCAGCCCAGGCCCTGCAGCAGCAGCGGCAGGGCCTCCTCGGGGGTCATCGGCTCGGCGTTGTCGAAGCCCCGCATGTCGAGGAAGAGCTGGCCGTCGGGGAAGCGGTCGGCGACCCGGTGGGCCCAGTTCAGCGCGAGGGCGCTCTTGCCGACGCCCGCCGGCCCCACGATCAGGGCCAGCGGTTCGGCGGTGCGCAGACAGGAGTCGAGACGGTCGAGTTCCCGCTCGCGGCCGACGAAACGACGGGGCGTGGGCGGGAGTTGACGCGGCACCGGCCGCTCGGCCCCGACCCCGGCCTGCTGCGCCGCCCCAGCGGCGCCTGAGCCGCCCCGGCCGACGGCGCCACCCCCAAAGACACCCCTGCCGAGGACACGACTGCCGGAGACGCCGCTGCGGGCGGTACTACCGCCGCCCGAGACGCTGCCGCCGCGCAGCAGGCGCTGTTGCAGGTCCCTGAGGTCGGCCGAGGGCTCCATGCCCAGTTCGTCGACCATGCGCCGACGCAACGCCGTGAACAGCTCCAGGGCCTCGGCGCTGCGGCCGTCCAGGTGCAGGGCGCGCATCAGCAGCCCGTGCGGGCGTTCGCGCAGCGGGTGGGCGGCGGTCAGCCGGAGGAGTTCGGCGATGGCCTCCCGGTGCCGGCCGGTCTCGATCTCCGCCTCGGCCATGCCCTCGCGGGCCACGAGGTGCAGTTCGCCGAGGCGTTGCCGCTCGGCCTCGCGCACCGCGACCTCCGACAGGTCTGCCAGCGGCTCGTCCCGCCACAGCGCGAGGGCCTGTTCGCCGCAGCGCCGGGCTGTTCGCCACTCGCCGTCGGCCGCGGCCCGCGAGCCGTCCCGGATGAGGTTCTCGAAGGCCAGCAGGTCGAGCTCGTCCGGTCCCGCATGCATGACGTACCCGGGCCGCCTCGTGGTCAGCAGCTGCGTCCCCGCCGGACCGAGGGCACGCCGCACCTCCGCCACGAGGGCCCGTACGCGGGCCGCGCCGGCGCCGGGCGGGCGGTCGTCCCACAGACACTGAATCAGCCGGTCGACGGAGACGACGTGGTTGGCGTGCAGCAGGAGCACCGCGCACAGCGCACGTTGCCGGCCGGTGAGCACGACGGCCCGTCCGTCGATCTCGACGTCCAGGGGTCCGAGCAGGCGGAACCGGGGCCGTGGGGAGAGCATTCACAGAACGTAGTCCAGGGGCGACGGCCGGGCAACGCCGACCTTCGCCAACGGGAACGGACGGACCTTCGGTGGGCGGGATCCGGCCACCACCGGGCCCGGTCGAGGTGCGGCAAGGGGCGGCACCGGTACGAGGCGAAGCGGGGCGGACGCCGCGTGTCCCCCGTCGGCCGCCCGCCCCGCAACACCAGTCTCCGCGAGCCGCCTTTCCGCTCTCTTTCAGCGGTCTTTCATCCGTCTTTCATTGGGCTTTCGCCGCCTGAACCGGCCCAGGACGTGCCCGGGTCGCGCCCGGGACGTGCCCGGACTTGCCCGGATCTGCCCGGACTCGCCTGGGACGGGACGGGTCTAGACGCCGGTGCTGCCGTCGATCATCTCGCGCAGGATGTCGAGGTGGCCGTTGTGCCGGGCCGTCTCCTCGATCAGGTGCAGATGGATCCAGCGCAGGTCGACATGGCGGCCGTCGCGGGACGCCCGCCGCGCCTTGGTGTCCAGGTCGTGACCGGCGACCAGTTTGCGGTACCGCTCGGCCTGTTCGGCGTACTCGTCGAGGAGTTGGGCGAGCGGGAAGTCGACGGCGATGCGCATCTCGCGGTCGGGGTCCTCGTCGGTCCACGGTCCCTCGTCCTCCTCGCCGAGGAACACGACCTGGAACCAGTAGTACTCGACCCAGCGCAGATGGTTGACCAGGCCGCTCGGGGTCATCAGCGGCGAGCCGGGCAGGGGCGCCGTACGGGCGTCCGGGGCGGAGAGGTCCTCGCACTTGGCGCGGACGGTGTCGCGGGCGTAGTCGAGGAGGGTGGTGAGCTGGGTGCGTTCGTCCCACGCGGTGGGCATGTCGTCTGTTCTCGTCATCGCGCAGAGCATGTCCGGTCGCCTGTCCGCTTGTCGAGGCGAGCGGCGACGCGATGGATCTTGTCCTGTGTCGTACGCGGGTGTGGCAGACTGCCGCGGTGGTCGATCATTCGTTCGCGGACCTCGCACTCGCCGCGCTGTACGACAGCCTCAATCCATGGGGCCCGGACGACGACTTCTACCTGGGCCTGGTGAGCTCCGCCGACGCTGTGCTCGACGTCGGCTGCGGCACGGGCCGGCTCCTCGCGCGGGCCGTGGCGGACGGCCACCCGGGTCGCCTCACCGGCCTCGACCCGGCGGCCGCGATGCTCGTCCAGGCCCGGCGACAGGCGCCCGGCGTTCAGTGGCTGCTGGGCGACCTCCGCACCCACCGGTGGAACGGCGAGTTCGACCTCGTCGTGATGAAGGGCCACGCCTTCCAGGTGTTCCTGGGCGACGACGAACTGCGTACCGCGCTGGGGGCCGTACGGTCCGCCCTCGGCGCCGGCGAACGGTTCGTGTTCGAGACCCGCAACCCGACCGCGCGGGACTGGGAGACCTGGACCCCGGACCGGGTGCGCGAGGTCACCGACGCCGACGGCCGTGTCGTACGGGTCTGGCACGAGGTCGAGGACGAACCGTCCGGCGACCGGGTGACGTTCACGACGACCTTCGACTCGCCCGGCTCCCCCGGCTCCCCCGGCTCCCCCGGCTCCTCCGGCTCGCCAGGCTCCCCCGGTGCCTTGGGCCGCCGCGTCAGCCGCAGCACGCTCCGCTTCCTCACCGCCGAGGCCCTGGCCGGCTTCCTGACGGAGGCGGGACTGCGGGTGGTGGAGCAGTACGGGGACTGGGACCGGGGCCCGTTGACCCCGACCAGCCCGGAGATCATCACCGTGGCGACGCCTGCGTACCCCGGCCCGTCCGGCGCCTGAGGACGAACGAAGTCCTCTACCCCAACCGGGGCTTGATCTCGTCGACGAAGATGGTCCGCTTCTGTTCCGCCGTCAGATGGCAGGCCGAGGCGCGGTCCGGGGCCAGGAGGGGTCGCTCGGTGACGCAGCGGCCTGCGCCCACCCGGTCCCGGAAGGCGCAGCGGGGGTGGAAACGGCAGCCGGGCGGCGGGGTGAGCAGCGACGGCGGGGCGCCGGGGATGGGGGCGAGCGGGGCGTCCGGGTCCGCGCCCAGCCGGGGCATGGAGTTCAACAGGCCCCAGGTGTACGGGTGTTGCGGTGAGCGCAGCACCTGCTCGGTTGTCCCTCGTTCGACCGCGCTGCCCGCGTACATCACCATGATGTCGTCGGCCACGTCGGCGATGACGCCGAGGTCGTGCGTGATGAAGATGATCGCGGTGCCGGACTCCTCCTGGAGTTCCTTGAGCAGGTCGAGGATCTGCGCCTGGACGGTCACGTCGAGGGCCGTGGTCGGTTCGTCGGCGATCAGCAGGTCGGGGTCGCAGACCAGCGCCATCGCGATCATCGCGCGCTGGCGCATACCGCCGGAGAACTGGTGCGGGTAGTCCTTCGCCCGCTCCCGGGGGTGAGGGATGCCGACCTTGCCGAGCATCTCCACCGCGCGTTCCCAGGCGGCCTTCTTCGAGGCGCCCCGGTGCTTGCGGTACGGCTCGGCGATCTGCCGGCCCACGGTGGAGTACGGGGAGAGCGCGGTGAGCGGGTCCTGGAAGATCATCGCGACCTTGTCGCCGCGCAGCCGCTCCAGCTCCGACTCCCGGGCCGTGGTCAACTCCTGTCCCTCCAGCAGGATTTCGCCCTCGACAGCGGCGAACATCGGGTTGTGCAGTCCGAGGATGGTCAGGTTGGTGACGGACTTCCCGGATCCCGACTCGCCGACGATGCCGAGGGTGCGTCCGCGTTCGAGGTCGAAGGAGAGTCCGTCGACGGCCCGGACGACACCGTCCTCCGTGCTGAAGCTGACGGACAGGTCCCGCACCGAGAGGAACGCGTCCGCACCGGCCGGGACGGGCTGCCGGGAGTTTCCGGACTCCTCGTCTTCCCCGTACTCCATGGTGACAATGCTCACGCCAACCCCCTGACGACAGTCCCGGGAAAGGCCTAGCACAGCCGTACGCGCGAGTCGATGAAGCCGGGGCGATGAGGGCCGTTCGCGAAAAGCCCGGGTGCCCCCTCGCGGGGGCACCCGGGCTTTTCGCGTGCGGCGGCGGCCGCGGACTGCGCCCGCCTGCCTGCCTGGATCAGCCGTGCTTGGCGCGGCTCGCGGTCCGGGCGCGGTCGCGCTGGTCGAGGACGACCTTGCGGATGCGGACGGCCTCCGGGGTCACCTCGACGCACTCGTCGTCACGGCAGAACTCCAGCGACTGCTCCAGCGACAGCTTGCGCGGCGGGACGATCGCCTCGAACGAGTCGGCCGAGGAGGACCGCATGTTGGTGAGCTTCTTCTCCTTGGTGATGTTCACGTCCATGTCGTCGGAGCGCGAGTTCTCGCCGACGATCATGCCCTCGTACACCTCGGTGCCGGGGTCGGTGAACAGCACGCCGCGCTCCTGGAGGTTCGTCATCGCGAACGCGGTGACGGCGCCGGCGCGGTCGGCGACGAGCGAGCCGTTGTTACGGGTCGTCAGCGTGCCGAACCACGGCTCGTGGCCCTCGTGGATGGAGTGCGCGATGCCCGTGCCGCGCGTACCGGTCAGGAACTCGGTACGGAAGCCGATGAGACCGCGGGAGGGGACGACGAACTCCATGCGGACCCAGCCCGAGCCGTGGTTGGACATGTTGTCCATCCGGCCCTTGCGGACGCCCATGAGCTGCGTGACGGCGCCCATGTGCTCCTCGGGCACGTCGATCGTCATGCGCTCGACCGGCTCGTAGACCTTGCCGTCGACGTCCTTGGTGACGACCTGCGGCTTGCCGATGGTCAGCTCGAAGCCCTCGCGGCGCATCTGCTCGACCAGGATGGCCAGCGCCAGCTCACCGCGGCCCTGCACCTCCCAGGCGTCGGGGCGCTCGGTGTCCAGGACCCGGAGGCTGACGTTACCGACCAGCTCGCGGTCGAGGCGGTCCTTGACCTGACGGGCGGTGACCTTGCGGTCCTTGACCGCGGCCTTGTTGTCGGCGCCCTTGCCGGTGCCGCCACGGCCGACCAGCGGCGAGGTGTTGGTGCCGATGGTCATGGAGATCGCCGGCTCGTCGACCGTGATGAGCGGCAGCGCGATCGGGTTCTCGGGGTCGGCGAGGGTCTCGCCGATCATGATGTCCGCGATGCCGGCGACGGCGCAGATGTCACCCGGGCCGGCCTTCTCGGCGGGCTTGCGGGTGAGCGCCTCGGTCATCAGCAGCTCGGTGATGCGCACGTTGGACATCGTGCCGTCACGCTTGATCCAGGTGACGGACTGGCCCTTGCGCAGCTCGCCCTGCTCGACGCGCAGCAGCGCGATACGGCCGAGGAAGTTGTCGGCGTCCAGGTTGGTGACGTGCGCCTGGAGCGGAGCCTCCTCGTCGTACTGGGGGGCCGGGACGTGCGACAGGATCGTGGAGAAGAAGGGCTCCAGGTTGTCGCTGTCCTTGGGGACCGTGCCGTCCTCCGGCTTGGTCAGCGAGGCGACGCCGTCGCGCGCACACGCGTAGACGATCGGGAACTCGATCTGGTCCTCGTCGGCGTCGAGGTCGAGGAAGAGGTCGTAGGCCTCGTTGACGACCTCGTCGATGCGCGAGTCGGGCCGGTCCGTCTTGTTGATGCACAGGATGACGGGCAGGCGGGCCTGCAGCGCCTTGCGCAGCACGAAGCGGGTCTGCGGCAGGGGGCCCTCGGAGGCGTCCACCAGCAGCACGACGGCGTCGACCATCGACAGACCACGCTCGACCTCACCGCCGAAGTCGGCGTGACCGGGGGTGTCGATGATGTTGATCGTGACGACGTCCCCCCCGTCCTTGGGGTGGTACTTCACCGCCGTGTTCTTGGCGAGGATCGTGATGCCCTTCTCACGCTCCAGGTCGTTCGAGTCCATCATGCGGTCGTCGAGCGACTCGGCGGCGTGCGCGGCGAAGGCGCCGGCCTGCTTGAGCATGGCGTCGACCAGAGTCGTCTTGCCGTGGTCGACGTGGGCGACGATGGCTACGTTGCGAATGTCGTGGCGCGTGGCCATAAAGCGGCGTTCTCCCGGAGTGTGAGGGCGACCCTGCTGCGTACGTCTGTGTTACGCGGGCCCTGCCGGGCTTGACACGCCACGGCCTCACCCCATGGTACGTGGCCCGGCGGGGAAGGGCTTCCGCAGGGCCACACGGTTCATTCGACGATCACCTCGCGCTCACTTCTTCGAGAGGCTCGCGGAGGTCTTCGCCCCCTTCTTCAGGAAGCCCATGTCCTCGTAGACGGGGGTCTGGAAGCCGAAGGCGCCCGCGTTGACCACGTTCTTCCGGACGGCCGTGAGCTGGGGGCGCTGATAGAGAGGAATCGATCCGGCAGCCGCCCAGATACGGGAGTCGGCCTTGCGGATCAGGGACCGCTCCTCGTCCGCGTCCAGGGTCGCGAGAGCCTGGTCGAACAACTGATCGACCTGGTCGGTGCCGACCCGTGTGTAGTTCTGCTCCACGCTCAGCGAGCCGTCGGCGGCCGGCGCCGGCTTGGCGTAGATCGGCCGGGCGTCGGTGGCGGGGAAGGCGGACGCGGGCCAGGAGTACAGGGCGAGGTCGTACTGGCCGGAAGCAATGTGGTCCTTGAAGTAGCTCTCGTCCGAGACCTTGATGATCTCGGTCTGGATGCCGACCTTCGCCAGCATCCTCGTGATCCGTTCGGCGACCGTCGCCAGCGACTCCGATCCCGGCCCGGACGGCAGCACGAACCGCAGGCTGAGGGCCTTGCCGTTCTTGGCCAGCGCCTTCCCCACGGCCGCGGCCGGCGCGGCGGTAGCCTCCGGCGCGGCGGTGCCCTTCGGGGCCGGGGTGCCCTTCGGGGCGTACGCGCCGGGGACCGCACCCTGGTGCGGCTGCTTGTACTGCTTGCCGTCCTGGGCGAGCTGCCGCCCGTCATCCTCGTCCTTGAGGGCGTGCCGCTTCTCCTCGCGGCCGGTCTCGGCCGGCGGCTTGTTGTCCTCGCCGACGATGTACGTGCCGTCGTCACCGCCCGGGGAGTCGCCGTCGGCCTTCTTCTTCGCGCCGGCCGCCTTCGCACCGGCCGCCTTCTCGCCGGCCGCCTTCTCGCCCTTCGCGCCGGCCGCCTTCTCGCCCTTCGGCTGCTCCTTGACCGGGCCGCCGAGCACCCAGCCGGCGTCCGCGAGCAGCGCCTGCGCCTCGGAGGTGTCCTGCCCGCCCAGCGCCCCGCTGTTGTCGGCGTACGCCTCCTGCCCGGCCAGGGCCAGGTGGCTGCCGACGGGCTCCGCGGGCAGGCCCAGCGGCTTCAGCACGAGCTTGGCCAGTTCCTTGCGGTTCAGCGCGCGGGCGACGGCCCGCCGCACCCGCTCGTCCGCCAGCGGCCCGTCCGCGCCGTTCAGCGCCAGCTGCGTGTACGCCGGCTCCAGCGATCGGCGCACCTCGAAGTCGCGCAGCGCCTTCTGCTGCCGCTCCCACTGCGCGATCGCCCTGGTCAGCTCGGTGGGGGCGCCGGCCTCGCCCTCGGCCAGCTCCTCGTCCAAGCCGTGGGCCAGGGCCCAGGAGCGCAGCGCCTTCGCGGCGGTGCGCCCGCCGCCGGGACCGGCGAGCGGTCCGGCCGTGCCGTTCGCGGCGCCCTCGACGCGCTGCGCGCCTGCCGCGTCGATCTCGGCCAGATCGAGCTTCCCGGCGGCCAGCTCGGACGCCCGCTCGTTCCTGGGGACGGCCGTCAGCACGATCTCGGAGAGCTTGGCCGGGTGCCCCCACCAGCGGGGGTTGCGGGTGAGGCGCACCTGGGCCGCCTTGCGGTCGATCTTGTTCACGAGGAACGGCCCCGCGGTCACCTTCAGCTTGCCGCGCGCCCCGTCGTTGAAGGCGTCGGGCGTGCCCATGACGTCCTTCGGGTACAGCGGCGAGAACAGCGACCGCCAGTCGGCGTAGGGGCGCTTGAAGGTGACCCGGACCTCCAGGTCGTTGGCGCCGCGCTCGATCTTCTCGATGCGGTCGTAGCCGGCGTTGCGGGCGGTCCAGTAGGCGCTGTCCTTGCCGGACAGGGCACGCCACTGGGCGGCGAAGTCGGCGGCGCCGATCTCCCGGCCGTCGCTCCAGACGGCCTGCTGGTTCAGCCGGTACAGCACGACCTGCTTGGGCTCGGTGTCGACGACCTTCGCGGACTCCAGGTAGTCGGCGTCGCGCCGCGGCCGTCCGTTCACGTCCAGCCGGTACATCGCGGGCAGCACGGCCTGGGCGACCCGGGTGGTGGTGGCGTCGGCGTCCGACTGGAAGGCGTTGAGGGTCTCCGGCACCGTGTCCACCGCCCAGCGCAGCGTGCCGCCCTCGGCGACCCGGGCGCGGGCGGCCGGGGCGATGTCCTGGCGGGCCAGGGGCTTGCCGGCCTCGTCGGCGGAGCCGCAGCCGGCCAGCAGGGGCACCGCGAGCGCACCCGCGGTGAGGAAGACGACCGAGCGCCGAACCGCGCGCGGGCCGACGCCGTCGTGGGAGATCGACATCTCTGGTACCTCCGGGGAGCCGCTGCCGGTGCGTTCTGATCACATTTGGCGGTATTTTGGAGTTGATCAGATCTACGGCTCACTGAAGAGGAAAGGGTTCGCCTGCCGGAAGCGACACGGCGGCGGGGCGCTCCAAGGTCACTCGTGCGGAGCAACACACCCCTTCCGCATCCGCCAATCGCTGCACACGCCTTCACATCGACCGGTGTGACGCGCAACACTCGCAGGCGCATGAACGTTGCCGTCCCGGGCTGCGGCCCACGGAAGCGAGGTACGTCATGTCCGTGCACGACGACCTGACATCGGTCCAGCGCTGTCTCGACGACCTCTCCCGGTCCGTCGGCCGCCTGGAGCAGCAGCTGGGCAGCGGTGGTCTGGAGATGCGCCGCGTGCGCACCGACGCCGACCATCTGCGGGAGAGTCTCGCGCTGCTGCGCGAGGCGGCCGCCCAGCCGGCCGCGGCGCGCAAGCCCGAGCTCGTCACCATCCCCGACACCCCGTACGACGACTCCCTGTGGATCGACACCGACGACGAGGGACTCGGCGCCCGGGACCGACACGCACCCTGACCCGACCGGAGAGTCCTGAGTTGGCCACTGGTACGGAACCTCCACCCACCGACCCCCATCCCCCGAGCGGCGTACGCGGCGCCGGCCGCGCCGCGATCGCCGCGCCCCATCTGCGGACCGACCGCTGGTGGCTGGCCCCCGCCGCCACCGCCGCCGGTCTGCTGGCGTTCATCGCCTACTCCACCTGGCGGGCCTTCGCGAACGCGGACTACTACGCGGCGCCGTACGTCTCGCCGTTCTACTCCCCGTGCCTGGCGGAGAACTGCCGGCCCATGCACGCGGGCCCCAACGCGGACGTCTTCGGCGGCTGGTGGGGCGTCTCCCCCGCGATCATCATCCTGATCTTCCCGCTCGGCTTCCGGCTGACCTGCTACTACTACCGCAAGGCCTACTACCGGGGCTTCTGGGCGTCCCCGCCGGCCTGCGCGGTGGCCGAGCCGCACAAGAAGTACACCGGTGAGACCCGCTTCCCGCTGATCCTGCAGAACATCCACCGGTACTTCTTCTACGCGGCGATCGTCGTGGCCGGGATCCTGACGTACGACACCGTGCTCTCCTTCCGCGACGAGCACTACGCGTGGGGCCACATGGGCCTGGGCACCCTGGTCTTCCTGCTCAACATCACGCTGATCTGGGCGTACACGATCTCCTGCCACTCCTGCCGGCACATCGTCGGCGGCAAGCTGAAGCACTTCTCCAAACACCCGGTGCGCTATAGGGCGTGGCAGTTCGTCGGCAGACTCAACGCCCGCCACATGCTGCTGGCCTGGGCGTCGCTGGTGAGCGTGGCGCTCGCCGACTTCTACGTGTATCTCGTCGCGTCCGGTGTCTTCGACGATCCGAGGTTTTTCTAGATGCTGCCGAACCTGATGAGTGGGGCCTGCTGATGTCCGTGGTCGACCGCCAGGAGTGGGACGTCGTCGTGGTCGGGGCGGGAGGCGCCGGGCTGCGGGCCGCCATCGAGGCCCGCGAGCGCGGCGCCCGCACCGCCGTCATCTGCAAGTCGCTGTTCGGCAAGGCGCACACGGTGATGGCCGAGGGCGGCATCGCGGCGGCGATGGCCAACGCCAACGAGCACGACAACTGGCAGGTCCACTTCCGCGACACCCTGCGCGGCGGGAAGTTCCTCAACCAGTGGCGGATGGCCGAGCTGCACGCCCAGGAGGCCCCGGACCGGGTGTGGGAGCTGGAGACCTGGGGCGCCCTGTTCGACCGCACCAAGGACGGCCGGATCTCGCAGCGCAACTTCGGCGGCCACGAGTACCCACGCCTCGCGCACGTCGGCGACCGTACGGGCCTGGAGCTGATCCGCACCCTCCAGCAGAAGATCGTCTCCCTCCAGCAGGAGGACTTCAAGGAGACCGGCGACTACGAGTCCCGGCTGAAGGTCTTCCAGGAGTGCACGGTCACCCGGGTCCTGAAAGACGGATCGAGGGTCAGCGGCGTCTTCGCCTACGAGCGCGAGAGCGGCCGTTTCTTCGTCCTGCAGGCGCCCTCCGTGGTGATCGCGACCGGCGGCATCGGCAAGTCCTTCAAGGTGACGTCGAACTCGTGGGAGTACACCGGCGACGGCCACGCGCTGGCCCTGCTGGCCGGCGCCCCGCTGCTCAACATGGAGTTCGTGCAGTTCCACCCGACGGGCATGGTCTGGCCGCCGTCGGTGAAGGGCATCCTCGTCACGGAGTCCGTCCGCGGGGACGGCGGGGTGCTGCGCAACTCCGAGGGCAAGCGGTTCATGTTCGACTACGTCCCCGACGTCTTCAAGGAGAAGTACGCGGAGTCGGAGGAGGAGGGCGACCGCTGGTACGAGGACCCGGACCACAACCGGCGACCGCCGGAGCTCCTCCCGCGTGACGAGGTGGCCCGCGCGATCAACTCGGAGGTGAAGGCGGGCCGCGGCTCCCCGCACGGCGGAGTCTTCCTCGACGTGTCCACGCGCATGCCGGCCGAGGTCATCCGCCGCCGGCTCCCGTCCATGTACCACCAGTTCAAGGAGCTGGCGGACGTCGACATCACCGCGGAGGCCATGGAGGTCGGGCCGACCTGTCACTACGTGATGGGCGGCATCGCGGTCGACTCCGAGACGGCCGCCGCGCGCGGCGTGCCGGGCCTGTTCGCGGCCGGTGAGGTGGCCGGCGGCATGCACGGCTCCAACCGGCTCGGCGGCAACTCGCTCTCCGACCTGCTGGTGTTCGGCCGCCGGGCGGGCCTGCACGCCGCGCAGTACACGGCGGCCCTCGGCGCGGGACGCCCGGCGGTGGCCGACGCACAGGTCGACGCTGCGGCCGCGGAGGCGCTGCGGCCGTTCTCCGCGGAGGGCCCCGCCGCCCCCGACGGCGGCCCGCCCGAGAACCCGTACACCCTCCATCAGGAACTCCAGCAGACCATGAACGACCTGGTCGGCATCATCCGCCGCGAGGGCGAGATGGAGCAGGCCCTTCAGAAGCTGGCCGAGTTGCGCGTACGGGCGCGGCGGGCCGGAGTCGAGGGGCACCGGCAGTTCAACCCGGGCTGGCACCTGGCGCTGGACCTGCGCAACATGCTGCTGGTCAGCGAGTGCGTGGCCCGGGCGGCCCTGGAGCGCACGGAGTCGCGCGGCGGCCACACCCGCGAGGACCACCCGACGATGGACCGCAGGTGGCGCAACGTCAACCTGCTGTGCGCACTGGCGGACCTCTTCGGCGATGCGGAGTCGACGGACCCCGTCCAGGGCCGGATCACCCTCACCCGCGAGACCACCGAGCCCATCCGCCCCGACCTGCTCGCCCTCTTCGAGAAGGAGGAGCTGGTCAAGTACCTCACCGAAGAGGAGCTGTACGAATGAGCAGCTACGACGCCCACTTCAAGGTGTGGCGGGGTGATGTGCGCGGCGGCGGCCTGGACGACTTCAAGGTCGAGGTGAACGACGGGGAGGTGGTCCTGGACATCATCCACCGTCTCCAGGCCACCCAGGCGCCCGATCTCGCCGTCCGCTGGAACTGCAAGGCGGGCAAGTGCGGGTCGTGCTCGGCGGAGATCAACGGTCGGCCCCGGCTGATGTGCATGACCCGTATGTCGGTCTTCGACCGCGCGGAGACCATCACCGTCACCCCGCTGCGCGCCTTCCCGGTGATCCGCGACCTCGTCACGGACGTCGGGTTCAACTACCAGAAGGCGCGGGAGGTGCCGGCGTTCGTGCCGCCCGAGGGGGTCGGGCCCGGCGAGTACCGGATGTTCCAGGAGGACGTGGACCGTCCGCAGGAGTTCCGCAAGTGCATCGAGTGCTTCCTGTGCCAGGACACCTGCCATGTGGTCCGCGACCACGAGGAGAACAAGACGGCGTTCGCGGGTCCCCGCTTCCTCATGCGGGTCGCCGAGCTGGACATGCACCCGCTGGACGCGGCCGAGGAGTCCGGCGTCGACCGCAAGCGCACGGCCCAGGACGAACACGGCCTCGGCTACTGCAACATCACCAAGTGCTGCACGGAGGTCTGCCCCGAAGGCATCAAGATCACGGACAACGCGCTGATCCCCCTGAAGGAACGCGCGGTCGACCGTAAGTACGACCCGCTGGTGTGGCTGGGGTCGAAGATCAGGAGGCGGCCTTCGTAGACGTCGGGGGCGGCAGGGGCGTGCGGCCGGGACGCCGGGCGCGGATCTGGATCAGCAACCCCACCATGAACACGACCCAGCCTGCCCACGCGACATAGGCCGACACGCCGTGCGGGGGACCGGACAGCGGACCCACGAACATCCACACCGTTGCTCCGGTCGCGGCGATCAGCGATCCCCAGCCCCACAGCCGCGGCCTGAGGACCCTCGACCTGCCCCACGGCGCGACCCAGCCGGTCGTGACACCCGCCACACCGCCCGCGGCCAGAACCGTGACGGCGAGTGCGGCCACCCCCACCAGAATCCAGTGCATGGCGCTCATGATCGCAGGCCCTCCACCGCCCGCGAGAACCTTTGACCCGACGATGGCCCGGCCGAGGCCCGGACTTGGGAAAGCGCCGCTCGGCGCCGCGCCTACCGGACCCATCCCTCCTCGTACGACGTCCAGTCGGTCTCCGACGCCGCGAAGTCGACGTACGCCGCGACGCCGAAGTTCGCGCGGTCGGCGTCGGTGCGGGACAGGCCCAGGCGGACGCCCCGGACGGCGGCGGCCACGGTCTCCGCGTGCGCCCAGTGGCCGAAACGGTTCTCCCGGTAGAAGGGCAGACCCATCAGGAGGTCGGTGGAGTCCGGGGTGACCTCCAGGGCGAGGGAGGTCTGCTGGGCGACGTAGCCGCCGTAGGTGCTCTGCAGCGGCTGCATGGTGTCGTACGACATCACGGCGATCTGGTCGACGCGGCGGGCGACCTGGCCGAAGAACCGCTGCGACCACCACTTGGGGTGGCCGGTGGTCGCGCCCCAGAAGGAGTGGAAGCCGGGCACCGGGTCGATCTGGTGGGCGGCGACGGAGAGTTGGGCGTTCGCGGCGCGGGTCACGGCGCGCAGGGAGTCGAGGAGGGTGAGGTAGTCGGCGTCGTCGGAGTGGAGGGGTTCGAGATCGAAGTGGGCGCCCTGGAAGCCGGCGGCGAGGATCTCGCGGGTCGACCGGACGACGGCGGCGCGGGTCTCGGCCCGCTCCAGCCGCATGCCGTCCGGGCTCTCACTGGCGAGCACGTCGCCGAGCCAGGCCTGGACGCGGAGCCCCGGCGCCTCCCGGTGCACGGCGGCTATGAACCACCGCGCGTTGGCGTACGCGGACGCGGGGAGCGTGCCGTTGTGCTCCAGGGGGCCGGCGTGGACGTACAGGTCGCGCATCCCGGTGTCCCGCAGCCGGCCGGCCAGCGCCTTGACGTCGGCGTCGGTCTTCCGCCCGTCGACCCAGGCGTGTCCCAGCCAGATGGCGTCCTTGCCGCGGGTGCGGGTGCCGTCGGCCGGGTCGCCCATGTAGTTCACCCGGAGAGCCGCCTCGGCGACGAGAACCGGGCCGAGCAGGACCAGTGCGACGACGAGCGCGACGCGGCGCAGCCGCCGCCCACGCCGCCCGCGCCGACCTCCTGCCTCGGCTTCGCCGTCACCGGGCGGCCCCGCCGAGACGCCCGCGCCGTCGGCGGGGGTGGTTGCCTGCTGCGACTCCTGCGGTTCTTCCCGCTCCTCGTGTTCTTCCCGCTGCTCCTCCGTTGCCTCCGCCACGTCGGTCCCCGCCGGCGCCTCCGCCGCGGGTTCCTCACCCGTCTCCGCGTTCCCGTCCGGCCCCGTCCGCCCCGGTGATCGTTTCATCGCCGGTCCCCCTCCGTGTCGTTCTGCCCCACGGCCCCCGCCTCGGGTGCATCCCGGTCGCGTGGCCGTATTCGCGGCCATACGCTCCCAAATGTGACCTCTTCCTCCTCGCTTCGAGGCCGAACGCGGCCCGCCGGGTCGCACATATCCGTGCGGGTGGCCCATGCCGTGCTGGGTGGCGCGCTTGGGGTCGTGTGGCTGGTGTTGCCGGGGATGACGTCCGGTGACGACGCTCCGGTTGCGATCAAGGAGCCGGTGCCCGCCGCGAGCGCCGTCGCGGCCGACGAGGACGAGACGTCCACCGTCGATCTGGTGCTCCCGCTCGTCGCGGTCGGCGCGGTGGGCGTGGTCGCCGGATACGGGTACGTGCGCCGGGTCCGTCGCGCCCGGGAGCGGACCACGCCCGGCAGGGCCGGCAGCCCGCCGCCGAAGGCGTCGCCGCCGCTCACCGCCCGCGACGAGCAGTCCCGCGGGGCGCTGGTCGAGGCCGACAACCGGCTCCGCGCGGCGCGCACCGAACTCGGCTTCGCCGAGACGCTGTTCGGGGCGGAGGCCGTCGTGGGCTTCCGCAGGGCCGTCCGCGAGGCGGAGTCCGAACTCGCCGCGGCGTTCCGGATGCGGCAGCGGTACGACGAGGGGGTGCCGGCGGAGGAGGCGGCCCGGGGGCACGCGCTCGCCGGGATCATCGGGCGGTGCGAGGAGGCCGGACGGCGGCTGGACGCCGTGGCCGACGCGTTCAGTGAGCTGCGGGGGCTGGAACGAGGGACGGATGAGGCGCTGGGGACGCCGGGGGCGTCGGAGGCGTGGGGCGCGTCAGGGGTGTTGGGGGCGTTGGGGGTCGCCGAAGGCAGGTTCCGGGAGCTGACGGGGCGTGCGGGGGTCGCTGAAGCCGTCCTCGCCGGGCTACGGGCCCGGTACGCGCCGACCGCGACCGCCTCCGTCACCGGCAACGTCGAACAGGCCAAGGACCGGCTGGTGTTCGCCACGGTCCGGCTCAACCAGGCCCGCCAGGCGGCCGATTCGGGCCGGCCGGAGCCGGCGGCGCGGCATCTGCGTGCCGCCGAGGGCGCCGTCGACCAGGCGGCCGTCTTCGTCGAGGGCGTCGACCGGCTGGCCACGGAGCTACGGTCGGCCGAGCAGACGATCCCGGCCGCGCTCACGGGCGCGGAGGCCGAACTGTCCTGGGTTCGGGCCGGAGAAACCGCCCACGGCCCCGCCGGCACACCGCCGGGCGAGCTGCACGCCCGGCTGGCGCATGCCGACGCCGTGCTGGACTCCGTACGGCAGGAGGTGACGGGAGGGCAGCCCTACGATCCGCTCGGCGTGCTGCGCCGGATCGTGCGGGCGACCGCGCCGGTGGCCTCCGGGCGGGCCGGGGTGCTGCCGGCCGCCGCGCTGATCACCGCCCGCACCGCCACCGCCGCCGCGGCCGACTTCGTGGCGACGCACCGCGGCGCGGTCGGCGCTACCGCCCGCACCCGCCTCGCCGAGGCGCAACGCCTCCTCGCGACAGGGGACCCCGCGGACCGCCCACCCGCCGACGCCCTCGCCCTGACGGCCCGCGAACTGGCCGAACTCGACGTGAGAACGCACGGCACCCCCTACCCGTCCGCAACGGCAGGCACCGGCGGCGCCGTCATCGGCGGCATAGTCCCACCCGACAACCCCGAGACCGGCACCCCCACAGGCTTCACCACCCCAACCGCCCCCACCCCCGGATAGGCCCCACACCGGCACAGCCACACACAAGCCGGCCGGGTTCGTCGGTTGCAGCCCGCGCGTGGTCGTCGTCGGCCGTAGCCCGGGCGTGGTCGTGGTCGTGGGTCAGAACAGGCTCAACAGGGCCTCTGCCGGGTCCGTCAGGCCTGTTTCGCCGTCGGGTAGGGGGAGTTCGAACCACACCGTCTTGCCGCGTGGGGTGCGGCGCGAGCCCCAGGCCGCCGAGAGGAGGCCCACGAGCTGGAGGCCCCGGCCGCCCTCGTCGGTGTCCCGGGCGCGGCGGCGGCGCGGCTGGACGAGGCCCGAGTCCCAGACCTCGCAGACCAGGGTGCGGTCCAGCAGCAGCCGGAGCCTGATCTCGCCCTCGCCGTACCGCAGCGCGTTCGTGACCAGCTCGCTGACCAGCAGTTCCGTCGTGTCGACGAGGGGTTCGAGGTCCCAGGAGAGCAGCTGGCCGCGCGCGTACTCGCGAGCCCGGCCCACGCTGCGCGGCTCGCGCGGCAGCGTCCAGTCGCCGACCGAGTCGGCGGGCAGGCCCTGGACCCGTGCCATGAGCAGCGCGATGTCGTCCTCGCCGTGGTGCGAGTCGAGGGTGTTGAGGACGTGGTCGCAGACGTCCTCCAGCGGACTGACCGGGTCCGTCAGCGCCCCGACGAACGCGTTGAGGCCCTCGTCCAGCGGATGGTCGCGCGATTCGACGAGTCCATCCGTGTAGAGCGCCAGCAGCGCGCCTTCGGGGAGTTCGACCTCCACCTCCTCGAAGGGCTCGCCCCCGACGCCGAGCGGCATGCCCGGCGGCACGTCCAGCATCAGCGCCGGCTCACCGGGTTCGACCAGGACCGGGGGCAGATGGCCCGCGTTGGCGAAGGTGCAGCGGCGGGTCACGGAGTCGTAGACCGCGTACACGCATGTCGCGAGGTACACCTCGGACAGGTCGGCCTCGCGGGGGCGGCGGGCGGCCCGGGTGGCCTGCTGGACGCCGCCCGGCGTGCCGAGGCCGCGCGCGATCTCGTCCAGCGCGGAGAGGACTTCGGCCGGTTCGAGGTCGAGCAGGGCCAAGGTGCGCACGGCCGTACGGAGTTCGCCCATGGCGACCGCGGCGCGCAGCCCGCGCCCCATGACGTCGCCGACCACCAACGCGGTGCGGTGTCCGGGCAGTTCGATGACGTCGAACCAGTCGCCACCGACCTCGCTGGGCCGACCGGTGGAGGCGTTGCCGGGGAGGTAGCGGCAGGCGATGTCGAGGCCCGAGGCGACCGGGTCGCCGGGCGGCAGCAGCGACCGCTGCAGTATCAACGCCCGCTCGTGCTCGCGCCGGTAGAGCCGCGCGTTGTCGATGCAGACCGCGGCCCGCGCCGCCAGCTCCACGGCGAGATCCCGGTCGCGGTCCCCGAACGGCTCGCTGCCCTTGGTCCGTGAGAACTTCGCCAGGCCGACAACGGTGTCGTGGGCGACCATCGGCACGGCGAGGGTGGACTGCACCAGGCCGCCCTCCTCGCCGGGGATGGCCTGCGGGCGTGCGGTGCGCAGGGCGTCCGCGCAGGGCGAGTTGAACGGGAAGTGGTGGACGGCGCCGACGGCGACGGGCGCGCCGGTGCCGACGAAGGGGACGTCGGAGACGGCGGAGGAGTAGGCGACCCTGCGCAGTTCGGCGCTGCCGTCGGCGAGGCCGGGCGGCGTCTCGTCGCCGGCCAGGAGACCCTGGTAGAGGTCGACGGTGGCGAGGTCGCAGAAACCGGGCACGACGACGTCGAGGAGTTCGCGCGCGGTCGTCTCCAGGTCGAGGGAGTTCCCTATGCGGGCGCCCGCCTCGTTCAGAAGGGCGAGATTGCGCCGTGCGGCGGCGGCCTCGCGGGCGGCGGCGCGGCGGGCGGTGTTGTCGGTGCCGAGCCAGGCGATGCCGATGGGGCGGCCGGAACCACTGTGCACGCGGTAGAGGTTGATCGACCAGTGCCGGCGCTCGTCGGAGCCCGGGACGAAGCCGGTGATGTGCATGTCCGTGATGGAGTCGCCGGTCTCCAGGACCCGGCGCAGGGTGGCGCTGACCCGGTCGGCCTCGGGCCGGGGCAGATAGTCGTGCACGCCCTTGCCGTGGTGGTCGTCGGGACTGCCGCCGAAGATGGAGGCGAACCGCTCGTTGGCGCGGCGGACCCGCAGCTCGGTGTCGATCAGCAGGAAACCGAACGGGGATTGGCCGAAAATCGACTGCGAGGCGGCGAGGTCGGTCTCGATGCTGCGGAGCGTGCGGACGTCGACGACGATGCACACGGCGGCCCTCTCGCCGTCCAGGCTGCGCGTCGGCATGACGTACACCTCGGCGAGGCCCCGCTCGCCGCGCCCGCCG
This sequence comes from Streptomyces sp. NPDC050121, assembly GCF_044460385.1. Lineage (NCBI taxonomy): Bacteria > Bacillati > Actinomycetota > Actinomycetes > Kitasatosporales > Streptomycetaceae > Streptomyces > Streptomyces sp. NPDC050121. The sequence continues at coordinate 45,261 of NZ_JBITJV010000033.1, forward strand.
CCGGGCACCGGGTCGGGCATCCGGAAGGGGACCACGCCGGTCCACTCGCGCCCGTCGAGGATCTCGGCCATCTTGCGCTGGCCGCGCTCGCGCAGGTCCGGGTCGACGAACGCCTCGATGGGGTCCATGCCGACGGCTCTGTCGGCGGGGATGCCGAAGATCTGCTCGGCGCGCAGACTCCACTGGTCGACGAGTCCGTCGGGGCCGATGGAGAACGAGGCGACCTTGATGTAGTCGTAGATCGAGCCGGGCGGACTGCTCTGCCACATGGCGTCACCCGGCGTCGCCGCCTCGCCCGACCCGTCGGCGAAGTCGCGCGCGGCGTCGGCGGCGAGCGCACTCGCGGCCCTCACCCTCGCGCCGCCCGACGGGTCCTCGGACTCCGTGGCCTTCGCTGGTATCTCGCTCACGCGAACCGTCCCCTCCAGCTCACCGCGTCCGGCACCGGTCACCGGCAGCGGCTGCCCGCAGTATCCAGCACTACGGGTCCGCACGACACGGTGTTCACGATCACAGCACGGTCCAGGCTTTTTTCGGACCGTGCCGCGTCAACACTTCCAGTCTTCTAACCAGCGGGCACGCCGTCGAACCACACCTTCCGGGACCGGTCTCGACCGGAGCCGGAGGGGGGACACGGCCACCCCGGCTGTACACCGGCTCATCCCCGCGAGACGGCGCGTCAACCCGGTACCGCGAGCTCGAACCAGACGGTTTTCCCGGCGTCCCCGGGACGGGTGCCCCACCGGCGCGAGGAGGAGGCGACGAGTTGCAGTCCGCGCCCGCTCTCGTCGTCGAGCCGGGCGACGCGCTCGCGGGGCGGGTCCGGCAGCGGGTCGGAGACCTCGACCAGCAGCACGCCCTCCAGGCCCGCGGGGCGCACCAGGCGGAGGCCGATGGGCCCGGTGGCATGCCGCAGGGCGTTGGTGACCAGCTCGCTGACCAGCAGGGCCGCGAGGTCGCCCAGGCTGTCGAGGCCCCAGTCGTGCAACTGGCTCCGGACGGCGCCGCGGGCGGTGCGCACCGCACCGGGGTCCGCGGAGAACGTCCATTCGGCGCGGTCGCCTTCGGTGTCGATCACGCCGATCACTTCCCAGGCCAGCGAGTACACCCATGTCCGGTTTCGTGGGTTTAATGGGCACATACCCGATATCTGCGAGGCGGTACCGCACACCACGGCGCACTGTGGCACAAACGGCGTACGAGCCACCCCGCTCCACGATCAACGCGCCCCCGCGCCTTCCAAAGAGGCGGAGCAGCCTCGGATCAGCGGGCTCGGGTGTTGAGTCTGGCGAGGGTTTCGCGTACTGCGGGTACGTCCTGGTCGAGCCAGTCGACGTGCCAGATCTCGTCCGGGGTGAGCCAGCGCAGGGCGTCGTGGTCCTGAAGGGGACGGGGGGCCGCGGAGCCGGGGCGCAGGCAGGCGGTCCACACCTGAAGGACGTAGGGAGGTCTCAGGGGCCACTCCCCCGGGACGCGCTCGACGGTCTCGGCGTCGACGCCGAGTTCCTCGCGCAGTTCGCGCACCAGGGCCGCTTCGGGCGCCTCGCCCTCCTCGACCTTGCCGCCGGGCAGCTCCCAGCGCCCGGCGAGTTCCTCGGGCGCGCTGCGGCGCGCGGCGAGCAGGCGGCCGCCGTCGAGCAGGGCGGCTCCCACCACCACGATCCGTTCCGTCATGCGGCGGAGCCTACGGGACCGTGGGATACGTCAGTTCAGGGTGCCGTCTCCGTGCTGCGCCTGGGCCTGGGCCTGTGCCTGGGATTCGCCCTGGCCCTGCCCTATGCGTTCGACCCAGTACAGCTGTTTGTGGCCGCGGCTGTCGAGGGTGTCCGCGATCCCCTGGGCCTCGGCCCGGGTGGCATATCTGCCCACGCTGTAGCGATTGCCGTTGTCGTCCTGCCGTATCACCAGCCAGGGCAGAGCGATGGTGCTGTCGTTCATCGCCCCCCACTCCCCCTTCTCGCCCCGGGCCGTCCGGATCCCGTACGCGGCACGCCGTGCGCCCCGCCTGCCAAGGAAACCGCAATCCGCATATGCCCGAGCGTACGCCTTACCTTTACGCACCGAACACGGCTTTGCACAAAGAGGTACGCAACCAGCCAAGACGCAGGGGGCGCACGGGACCGAGCGCGCCGTGCGCGCGCGGCGATGCGTCCGGTTGGCGGGGATCCGGGCGCCTACCGGGCGACCTGCGGGAACGGCAGGAAACGACCGGATTCCGACGGCGGTCGGGCAGCCCCGCGAGGCGCCGATACCGGGGGCAACTGCCGGAAGGGTGTGCGCCTCCCGGACGAATGCACTACCTCCCGGGCCGCGCTCCCGCCTCCACCGCTTCGCTTCCGCCACCGGTGGGCGACCCGCCACGCGCCGCGGCGGCCGAACCGGCCTTACTGGTCCCGCTGGCCTTACTGGTCCCGCTGGCCTCACTGGTCCCGCTGGCCTCACTGGTCCTGCTGGCCCTACTTCACCGGTAGGTGGTAGGCGACCTGGTAGCGGTCGGCCGGGATCACCACGTCGGCCGTCTCGACCGGGCGGCCGGAGGCGTAGTACGTGCGGTGGACGACCAGGACGACGTGTCCCGGGACGCCACCGAGCGTGAGGAGTTCCTCGGCCAGACCGGGCCGGGCGCCGACCTCCTCCGTGACGTTGTCGACGATGACGTCGATGGCGCGCATCCGCTCGACGACGCCCATGCCGCCGAGCGGACCCTCCTCGGGCAGCATGACGGGGGTGCGGCCGGTGACGGCTAGGGGCTCCCAGGAGGTGGACAGCATCATCGCCTCACCGGCCTCCCGGAAGACGTACTTGGTGCGCATCACGCGGTCGCCGACCTGGATGCCCAGCCGCTCCGCGACGTCGACGCACGCCTCGACCTGCTCGCTGCTGGACTCCCAGGTCCCGCGGTGGTGCCCCTCGGCCTGCTCCTGACGGAACGGCGTGGCGCCGCTGACGGGGCGGTAGCCGGAGCGGGCGATCCGGCGCGGCACGGGCCGCTCACGCACGTACGTGCCCGACCCGGAGCGGCCCTCGACGAGGCCCTCGGCCATCAGCACCTTGCGCGCCTCGAGCGCGACCGTGTCGGAGACGCCGTACTCCTCGCGGATTCTCGCCTGGGACGGGAGACGGGTGTGGGGTGGCAGCGACCCGTCGGTGATCTTCTTGCGAAGATCACCCGCGACACGCAGATACGCCGGCTGCTCACCGAATGTCACTGGCCACTCCCATCAGGTTGTACAGACAGCTACAGCCTGGCAACCGTGGGTTGTGCCATGCAAGCAAAGGCCAGAGAATCACTCGATGTGATGACATCTGCCCGGGAAACGCTTTACCCAGGCACTTTCTCCCCGCTATGGACGTAATCACACGCGTGAGCACACGCATGAGCACACACATGAGCACGCGTGGTCATACAGGCGATCACACATCCAGACCGCTGTCGCTGTCGCCCCGGCCCGCGCCGCCGCCTCCCCTCCCGCCGCCGTCCTCGTCGTACGTGGGCGGGGTCGTGGCCAGCCCCAGGGCCTTGCGGACGGTGACCGTGGAGCGGCCGTCGACGTACTTGTAGGCGGTGTCGTAGTGCGTGTAGAAGCCGTCCACCGTCGTGGCCTTCTCCGCCGCCGCCCACTCCTTGCCCGCGGCCCGCATGTCCTTCACCAGGGCCGCGAGGGGGGCGCGGGCCTTCGTGGACCAGGTGTGCGCGCCGAGCGCAGCCGCCTGTTCGTCGGTCGCGTCGCCGATGTCCCCGGCCCAGGTCCGGTTGCTCGCCAGGTCCTCCTCGGCGTATGCCTCCGGCTCCTCGAAGAGGACCTGGTCGACTGCGGTCATCGCCTTCAGGAAGGCCAGTTGGTCGGCGTCGAGGGTCGTCTCGTCGGTGCGCAGCGAGCCCGTCAAAGTGCCCTGCTCGTCCGTGTTGGCGAACACGCAGGTGATCTCGTGGTCGCCCCACTCCCAGCTCTCGGAGGTGGGCGTGAGGTAGTAGACGTCGACCTCGTCGGTCACCGCCCAGGCGTCCATCGCATAGGCGTTCTCCAGGTCGTAGCACTTGTCCTCGGCCACGTCGGTGACGCGGTCGTCGCCCGGGAAGTCGCTGCCGGACAGCGGGACCGTGGCGAACACCTCGGCGTCGTGCTCACCGGCGCAGGCCACCTCGTCGACGTCGTAGACGTCCTCGTCGAAGGTCTTGCCCGGCACGTCGAAGCAGTCGCCCTTGGCCAGCGCGAAGCTGGAGTTGGGGCGCGCGCCCTCCTTGAACCCGTCCCAGAACTCGGAGGCGCCGCCCGTGGCCAGCGCCAGGACCCACAGCGCGAGCCCCACGGAGGACAGGATCGCGCCCACGACCGCCATCCCCTTGCCGCGCTCCCCCCGCTTCTTGATCTGCACCAGCGCGATGATCCCGAGCACCAGACCCACGGCCGGTACGAAACAGAGGATGCCGAGGACCAGGGCGGCGATGGCCACCCCGTTGATCGCCGAAGGCCGCCCGAAGGGGGTGTACCCCTGCCCCCACACCGGGTAGGGCGCCGCCCCGTAGGGGGCCTGCGGATACGGTCCCGGCCCGGGATACCCGGGCGGGCCCTGCGGGGGCGGGGCGAAGGGGTCCTGCGGGTACGGACTCTGCGGCTGCGGAGGCTGGTACGGGTCCTGGGGCTGGTGGGGCCCGGGAGGCGGAGGTATGGACACGAGTACCGTGCTCCTGGTTTCGGACGGTCAGGCGGTTGTCGAAGCAGAACGACTGGGCGCATCGTAAGCGCGGCACGAGCCAAGTCGAGAGTGGGGGAGTCGGTCGTGAATACGACGATCCGGGCGGTGAACGGCCTCACCGCCCGGTGGGCGGGGGCCGTGGACGCGGGCGGGCGCGGCGCCGTCTTCTCGGCGGCGGGGGTGTGGCCGCTGCTCGCCTTCCTCGCGGACGGGGCGTCGGGCCCGGCGCGGGAGGAACTGGCCGGGGCCCTCGGTGTGCCCTCGGGCGAAGCCGCCGCCGCCGGGCGCGAGTTGCTCACCGCGATGGAGTCGACGCGCGGTCTCGACACGGCCCTGGGGCTGTGGACCAAACGCACCCTGGAGCTGCGGGAGGCCTGGGAGGCGGGGTTGCCGACCGGGGCGCACGGGGTGCTCACCGGGGACCTGGCGGCCGACGCCGGAGCCCTGGACGCCTGGGCGGTGAAGCGGACCGACGGGCTGGTGGAGCGGATGCCGGTCGTGCTGCGGGACGACACCGAGATGGTGCTGGCGAGCGCGCTGACGCTGCGGACCCGGTGGCTGCGGCCCTTCGACGAGGTCCCCCTGCGCAGCGCCCACTGGAACAGCCGCACCTTCCTCGGCCTGTCGCGCGAGACCCTGCTGCTGGACCGTATCGGCGTCGCGGACACGCCCGACGGGCACGTCACCGAGCTGAAGGTGTTCGGCACCGACGGCATCGACGTCCATCTGCTCCTCGGCGAGGAGGACATGACGCCGGGGCAGGTGCTGGGGGCGGGGGTGGGCCTCCTCGCCGGCCGGCACCCGGTCGTCCCCGGCCCCCGGCTCCCCTACGGGGAGGTCGGTCCGGGCCTGCGCGTCACGAAGGAGCGGTCCAGGACGCCCGCCCCGCCGACGCTCCACGTCACGACGGCGGCGTTCGGTGTCGCCGCCGACCACGATCTGCTGGCGCGCCACGAGCTGTTCGGGCTCACGGCCGCCCGGGACGCGGACCACGGCCACTTCCCCGGTATCAGCGCGTTTCCGCTGGCCGTCGGGTCGGCTCAGCAGTCGGCGACGGCGGAGTTCGGCGCGGAGGGCTTCCGGGCGGCCGCGGTGACGGCGTTCGCCATGGCGGCGGCCGGCGGGGTGCCTCAGCTCCGCTGGATCACCACGACGTTCAAGGCCCGCTTCGACCGCCCCTTCGGCTTCCTCGCCCTGCACCGCCACACCCGGCTGGTGCTGGCGGCGGGCTGGGTCACCGAACCGAAACCGTTCCCCTAGGGACCACGCGGGATCGGCAGACGGGAGGCGGGAGGGCGGACGGTGTCGTCGACGCGGACGGCCATCACCATGGCCGCAGACACGGGCACGGGCACAGACACAGACACGGGCACGGGCACAGACACGGGCACGGGCACGGCTCCCGTGCATCACGGCGAGCTGTTGCAGGGCGCGTTCACCGGTCCGTCGGGCGCTCCCGTGCGCGCCCTGGTCACGCTGCCCTGCCCGCTCCATATGACGCGGGCGACCTTCACTCCGGTCCCCGGCGGCGAGGTCACCGTCTCTCCGCCGTGGAAGGAGAAGGCGCGCCGGGCGGCCGAACTGGCCCTGGACGGACGGAAGTTGCGGACGGGCGGCCATCTCGACCTGGTCGGGGACGCGCCGCCCGGCCGTGGCTTCGGCTCCTCCACCAGCGACGTCCTGGCGGCGGTCCGGGCCGTGCGGGACGCGTGCGGCGCTCCCCTGACGGCGCGGGAGGCGGCCCGGCTCGCGGTCCGCGCGGAGACGGCCTCCGACGCGCTGATGTTCGAGGAGAGCACGGTGCTGTTCGCGCAGCGCGAGGGCACGGTCGTCGAGGACTTCGGGCACCGTCTGCCGCCGCTGCACGTCCTGGGCTTCGGCTCCCGCGCCGGCGACCACGGCGTGGACACCCTCGCGCTCCCCGCGCCCCGCTACGACAGCGCGGAGATCGCCCGCTTCGACCGGCTGCGTGTCCTGCTCCGCCGTTCCCTGCGCACCCAGGACGCGGCTCTGCTCGGCGCAGTGGCGACCCGGAGCGCGCTGCTCAACCAGCGGCACCTCCCCGTGCCGGGCCTCGACCGCCTCCTCGCCGCGGCCCGCGCCTGCGGCGCTCTCGGCCTCCAGATCGCCCACAGCGGCGACATCGCGGCCTTCCTGTTCGCCCCGGAACCCGCGGCAGTCCTGACGCCCCGCGCCACGCGCGCCCGTGAGCTGTTGCGCGGGGCGGGCGTCGAGGAGTCCTGGGAGTTCGACATCGGCGCCGGCCCGCGGTGATGCGCTACCCGCCGCACCAGAAGTGGGCTCACCCCCGGCTGCAAGTCCGACTACTGCCCCTCCGACGAGGACGTGAAGGAGACCCTGTACGTCCTGCCGGGCTCACCCGCGCGGGAGTACGCCCGGCATCCCACTGACCCAGCAGGGAAACCGATCCGTTTTTATTCTTCTGGAATCGAGTTAACCTCGCAGCATGACCACCGAGGCGAAGCCCAGCTCCCGCGAGCGGCTGCTGGAGGCAGCGGCCACACTCACCTACCGTGACGGTGTCGGCATCGGCGTCGAGGCGCTGTGCAAGGCGGCGGGGGTGTCCAAGCGTTCCATGTACCAGCTGTTCGAGAGCAAGGACGAACTGCTGGCGGCGAGCCTGGAGCACATCACCTCCGCCTACGTGGCGACGCTCCTGCCCGCGGCGGACGACGGCCGTTCGCACCGGGAGCGGATCATGCACGTCTTCGAGCAGGTGGAGTCGCAGGCGGGTGCGCCCGAGTTCCACGGCTGCCCGTACCTGGCCGCCCAGATCGAGCTGAAGGACCAGAACCACCCGGCGAGCCGGGTCGCCCATCGGGTCAAGGCGAACCTGACCGCGTTCTTCCGCTCCGAGGCCGAGCAGGGCGGGGCGAGCGACCCGAATCTGCTGGCGCGGCAGCTGATCCTGGTCTTCGACGGCGCCAGCGCCCGCGCGGGAATTGGAGCGGACAACCTGACCGGGCTCGTCGCGCCCACGGTGACCACCCTGCTCGACGCGGCGGACATGCGCTGACAGGACATCGAGAACGGGCCGGGAGGCACGGGAATGCGCTGGTGGGCCGGAGGCTGTGCGATCGCCGCGGTGACGGTCCTCGCCGCGTGCGGCACGACGGGCGGCGGCGGGTCGGCGGCCGGCGGCTCGTCGGGGAGTACGCCGACGGGGCCGCCGTCCGGCACACCGACCCACACGTCCGCGCCGCCGTCGCCCTCCGCGCCGTCCGTCACGCCCTCTCCCCCGGCCGCCGGCTGTGCAGCGGGACGGACAGAGGTCGCCGTAGCCCCGGGTGACCCGGTCCAGCGGCCGTTGTGCGTCCGGCCCGCGACGGTGGTCTCCCTGGTCCTGCGGCCCCGGTCGGACGACCGGCGGTGGACGGGCGTGCGGAGTTCCGCGCCAGTGTTCGTCCTGGTGTCCGGATGGCGGCTGGACGCGGACGGCACCGCCCACGCCACGCTGCGAGCCGCGGGCGCCCGGGGCGGCAGCGCCCGGATCACCGCGCTGGCGAAGGCGCCGGACATCGCGGGTGCGGCGAAGGCCGCCTTCACCCTGAACGTGAACGTGGTCCCGTACCCGCGGGAGGGGTGACCTCGCAGAACCCGGGGTCACCCCTCGCTTCACCGCACGGTGTGCGTCAGCCGCAGTCGCGCACCTGGACGGTGTAGATGCCGCGGCCGTGGGTGGCCGCGTACAGGGCCTTGCCGTCGGGGCTCAGCTTGAGCTGGAGCACGGCGACGGCCGGGAGAGCGCCGACCCGCTGCCACTTGGTGTGACCCGGGGCGCGGTAGACGACGCCCAGGTCGGTGGCGACGGCGAGGCCGCCGTTCGGGGTGACGACCGCGGAGTTGGTCGGCACGTCGGGCAGGTCGGCCGAGATGTCCTTCCAGGTGGTGCCGCCGTCGGCGGACTCGAAGACGTGGCCGACGCCCGCGCCGGGACCCTCGGTCCAGTGCCGGGAGAAGCCGTTGACGGCGAGGAAGACGTGGTCGGCGTTCTTCGGGTCGACGGCGAAGCCGCTGAGGTAGCGGTTGGGCACGGTGCCGTCCACGGGCAGGGTGATGTCGTGCCAGCCGGTGCCGTCCACGTTGCCGACGGAGATGCCGCGGGCGAAGCCCTGGTTGTTGCAGGGCCCGCACCAGGCCGCGTACACCTTGCCGCCCGATGCCGCCACGGCGGTCGCGGTGCGCCCGGCGCCGAGGTCGTACACGCTCTTCCACTCGTCGCCGCTGCGGATGGCGTAGCCGTGGGTCTGTACCCAGATGTGCCGGCCGCCCGCGATCCACGTCGAGCTGCTCTTCAGGTCGGCCGCGAGCGGGGCGATGAAGCGGGCCTCGCTGGTGGCGTTGTCGGCCGGGGCGACGTTGTACGAGGTCGCCTTGGTGGCGTCGTCGACCCAACCGCCGTTGTTCACCGCACAGTTCTGGGTGACCTGGATGGCGAGGTAGACGTATTCCTCGGCGATGTCGCAGCCGTTGGCCGGGTCGGTGAGCGTGTCGCCGCCGTCACCGCCGAAGTTGGAACCCATCACCTTGTCGTTGCTCCGCAGGATCGACTGGCCGTTGTCCTGCAGACCGCCGGTGACCGAGACGCCGCCGTGGTCGAGGTCCTTGCCGACGCCCACCGAGTAGTACTGCAGGGTGTCGATGGTGCCGTCGTTCAGCGAAGTCCAGTCCGTGGCGTGACCGGAGGCGTCCTGGGAGCCGTCGACCGGACGCTTGTAGACGCCGCCGTCGTTGCCGACGTAGACGAAGCTCTTGCCGTGGTAGCGGCCGATCGCGACCCCGTGCTGGTCGGAGTGCGTGGTCTGGTGACAGTCACCGGACTGCTTGGCCGGGTCGATGGACCAGCAGGGGAAGGTGAAGTTCCAGTACGGGCCCACGGTCGACCAGGTGGAGCCGCCGTCCTTGGTCTCGTAGACCTCCTCCAGACCCGCGTACACATGCTTCGGGTCGCTCGGGTCCACGGTGAGGAACTGGTTGTACCAGGCCTGCACGCCCGGCATGTAGCCGCTGGACGTCAGCGCCGAGCCGTCGGCGGCCAGGCCCTTGTAGTCGGCGATCCGCGTCCAGGGCCCGAACGGCGAGGCGGCGCTGTAGATGCCCATGAGGCCGCTGTCCGGGTTGGATGCCATCTGCTCGGGCGACTGGTCGACGGCGTAGTAGCGGGAGCCGTCGGCGGCGCGGGCGAAGGTGACCGTGCCGACGTTGTCGGCGTCGGTGGGCAGGTCGCCGAAGCCGCTGGCGATCCGCGTCCAGACGCCGCTGGAGTTCTTGGTGTAGAAGCCGTTGTAGTCGTCGCCGCTGCGCCAGCCGACCGCGAGGATCACCCTGGAGGGGTTCTTGGGGTCGATGGCGACGTCGTTGGCGATGTTCTTGTACGCGGCCGCGTCGTCGTGCGCCTTCGAACCGCCCGGCAGATAGTCGGGGTTGGGCGCGAACTCCAGCTTCCAGGAGCCCTTCAGCGACTTGACGGAGTGGCTCCACACGCCCGCGCTGGTCGCCGCCCACACCTTGCCGCCGCCGAAGCGGAGCTGGCGGATGGTGGTCGACTCCAGCTCGTCGCCGCCGACCCGGCTGCGGGCGGAGAAGGTGCCGTGGTGCGGGTCGGACAGGAGGTAGACGCCGCTGCCGAGGTAGGCGTCCGCGTTGGTGGTCGCCTCGCCGGTGCCCAGCCACAGCCGCCCGCCGCCGTCCAGCGCGAGCGCGCCGGTCGACTGCGAGGGCAGCCCGTCGCTGATGGGCTGCCAGTTTCCGCCGCCCTTCCTGGACCGCCACACGCCGCCGCCCGCGCTGCCCGCGTAGACGTATCCGTCGTCGTCGGCGGCGATCGCGGCCATCCGGCCGGTCACATTGCCCGAGCCGCCGCTGGAGTTGGAGTCGATGTCCCGGTAGCGGGAGTCGTCGGAGTTGTAGGGCAGGTCGGTGACGTTGCGCCAACTGCCGCCGGTGCCCGGCAGCTTGGTCAGGCGGGTCCAGGCGGCGCCGTACGCGCCGGGGGCGACGATGCCGGGCGAGGTGCGGGCCTCGGCGTACTGGTCGGCGCCCTCGGCTATCTCGTCCGCCTCGTTGCCGTCGTCCCCGTCCTCCCCCTTCAGACGGGGACTCATGGCGCCCACGGACTGCTCGCGTTCGGCGGCGAGCCGGGCGAGGGCCCGGGCTCCGTACGGACTCTTGCTGTTGCCGGACGCGGCGCCTGCGGGGGTCGCGACGAGGGCGGCGGATGCGGTGATGGCGCAGATCGTGAGCCATCGTCTCTTACGGGATGGTGCTGACACCAGATCCTCCGGAAACGGGTGGTAGTACAGCCGTTGGGGAGAACCCGATCACCGGCGGCGGAAGGCGTCCGGCATTTGGACGAGCCTTGACCGGCCTTGACCAGAACCTGTCACAACCGTCGGGGCAGGCGCCTCATCTGAAGGTACGCAGGGAAAGCACCGCGGCGAGGTGGTGTTCGGCGTGCTCGCGGCGGGCTGCCTCCAGATCAGGAAAGGACGATCAACAGCCATTTTGCGACGCCACGAATGGCCTGCAACCGGACCAACTTGCGGACAGCTGCGGTCCACACAACGGCCTGACCTGCTTTCTCGCAGGTCAGGCCGTTTGTCCACATCCAGTCTGCCCGCGGCCTGGCGCGAGCGAACTCGTTCAGCAGCCGGGCATGCGCGGTCACTGAACGAGTTCGACGGCGACTCTCCTGAGCTGCGGTACGGGTTGCGGGCCTCCGCCCTCCTCCGGAGTCGCCGTCAGCTCAGTCCTTGCCGGCGAGCCTCCAGATCTGGTTCTTCTTGGTGGTCAGGGCGCTCGCAGCGTCGCAGGTCCACTGGTGGACGAGGGCGCCGGGCGCGGTCGAGATGGTGCTGACGTCGACGCACTTGCCGCTGTGCACGGCGACGAGCTGGTAGTCGTGACTGTTGCCGAGCGCGGTCACCGGCCTGAGCGTGAAGCGCTGGTTGGTGCCGTTGAGGCAGGTCCACTGCTGGACGGCGGCGCCGTCGGCCGTGGAGAGCTGGCTGATGTCCAGGCACTTGCCGCTGTAGTGGTTGACGACGGTGTAGGTGTCGGTCGTACCGGCGACCGGGTGGAAGTCGAAGACCTGCTCCTGGCCGCTTCCGCAGGTGTTCTGCTGGTACTGGGTGCCGTTGGCGGTGGACTGGCCGGGGTTCTCGAGGCAGAGCCCGCTGTGCTGGGCGACGGCTGTGGAGGAGAACCCGGTCGAGGCGCCGATGTGCAGGCTCGTCGGTGCGAAGGAAACCTGGTCGAGGTGGGGCGCCGAGCTGGAGCGCATGGGCTGTCCGATGTCGCTGCCGCCGCCGGAGTAGACCACGCCGATGGTGGTGCCGTCCCAGTTGTACAGCTGCGAGGCGGTGAACTTGACGGTGTTGGCGCCCTTGGTGAGGGTGACGGGGACGGTGTAGTCCTGGAACTGGTTCCAGTGCAGGGTGCTGGCGAAGTTGACGCGGTTGGGGTTGCCGCCGTTGACGCTGACGTCGGCGTGCTCGGCGTACAGGTCGGGGTTGTAGTGGTTGGAGGGCAGTTCCTCGTTGTTGGCGAAGCGCATGGTCATGGCGTAGGTGCCGGCCGTGGGCGCGTTGACGTTGAGGGTGAGGGAGTTGGCGGTTCCGTTGCCGATGCCGGTGACGACGCCGCCGTTGGCCTGGTTGTAGGTGGTGTCGACGGCCGCGGTGCCGGTGAGGGTGCCGTTCTCGGCCTGGTAGGTGACCACGTTGCCGGTGGTGACGGGGTCAGTGGCGCTGAACGGGGTGACGGCCAGGTCGTCCAGGGCGAGGGTGCCGCTGGAGCCGGTCACCTTGACCTTGTTGATGCCGCCGTTCAGGTAGACCCGGTTGGTCGAGGTGGACCAGGCGCCGGTCGTCGCGCCGGAGAGGGTCTGGTCGTTGACGGTCCTGCCGTTGACGGTGAGGGCGGCCTGGCCGGTGTTGCGGTAGCGGGCCGTCAGGTCCGCGTACCCGTCCCGCGCCGAGTAGACCCAGAACGTCGCGGACTTGCCGGAGGTGAGGTTCACCGCGCCCGCGCCGGACTGGCCCTGGGAGGTGTAGGCGGCAGTGGCGCTGTCGGAGAGGGCGGCCTGCTCGGCCTCGTAGAGCCTGGTGCCCTGGACGGAGGCGTCCTTGTACTGGAGGTCGATCTTGTCGATGATCGCGTCGCCGACGGTCGTCGCGCCGTTGTCGCCCGTGGTGGCCAGGGTGATGGTGTGGCTGCCCGCGGTGAGGTGCACGGTGGCGTCGTCGTGTCCCCACACCACCCACTGGAAGCCGACGGGTATGTCGATCCTGGTGGAGGCACCGCCGTCGACCCGCGCGTAGATGTTCGTCGGGCCCTGGACGTCGGGGTCCTTGGCGTAGCTGTTGCCGAACACGGACAGGTTGTAGTCGCCGGTGGTGGGGACGTTGACGGGGAAGGAGATCACCGCGGTCGAGCCGGTGCGCAGGCCGCCGACGTCCTTGGTGCCGGAGGTGGCGAACTTGCTGACGTTGCCGGTGGTGCCCTCGGTGTTGATGTTGTAGCTGCTGCCGCTGAGCGTGGCGTTCTCGGCCTCGTACGTGCCCGTCCAGGTGCTGTCGGAGGCGGTGGCACTGCCGGTGCCGCCCGGGGAGACGATCACCTGGTACGCGGACATACGGTCAAGGGCGATGGGGACGGTGATGGAGCCGTCGGCGCCCACGGCGACGTCGGCGTCGGAGAGCCGGGTCGGGGTGGACGCCGCGCCGATGTAGCCGCTGTAGCGGTCCTGGAACACGCTGACGTGCACGGTGCTGCCGAAGACGGCCGGGTCGATGTTCTTGATGACCGTGTCGGAGGCGCCGCTGGTGCCGCCCCCGGCGAGGATGACCCGGGCCTGCTTCTTGGCCGTGTCCAGGATCGCCAGGCCCTGCAGGGTGTACGCGGCGTTGGCCCCGGTGCTGGTGACCTTGACGGTGTTGCCGCCCTTCATGGAGCTGTACCAGTTGTACAGCCACCACTGGGCGTTGGGCGTGTTCTGAGCGGCGGCGGAGTCGCCGAGGTTGCCGTTGATGTTCCAGTACGGCAGGTTGCCGTCGACCTTCTCGTCCTCGATGCCCGCGATCCACTGGACCATCTGGCCGGGGTCGGTCAGGTGGTAGCGGTGGGCGTACTCGTTGAGGTTGACGGTGATCGGGCTGACCCCCGCGGAGGCCTCCGCGGCCCGGTAGGCGTCGACGGTGCTGCGGACGTCCGCCGGACTGCCCAAGGTGTGCCAGGTCACGACGTCCGGCAGGCAGTTGTTGGCCTTGCAGTAGGAGACGAAGGTGCCGAGGGTGGAGGCGCTGAAGCCGGCGAGGTTGGGCCCTGCCAGCCGTGCCGCGGGCCAGATGCCCTTGATGAAGTCGTAGGTCTGCTTCCACTCGGCGTTGAACGCGGCCAGCGTCGACGAATTGCTGCGCATGCCGTTGAACCAGCCTATGTCGGGCTCGTTGTAGGGCACGAAGACGATGTGGCTCGCGTAGGGGCTGGACATCGCCTGCTCGACCTGGGTTCTCATGTACCCCTGGTACTGCGCGTAGCTGGTCCGTTCGTAGACCGCGCGGTACACGTCCGTCATGTAGATCATGACGTCCCTGCCGCCACTGTCCACGAACGGCTTCGCGATCTCCAGGGCGTCCGAGCCGGGGTGCTGCTGTCCGTCCTGGTACTTGGTGTTGGTGGTCGTCAGCCCCATCCCCTCGATGAGGTTGTTCGTCGGCACGTCCGGTCCGTACAGGCCGTACAGGGCGCCGGAGGCGCCGCCGCGGAAAGCTCCGGTGGTGTTGCCGAGGTCGACGGTGAGGGTGGGGTTGGCGGCGGAGGCCGGCGTCGCCGTCACGGCGGTGACGCCGGCGACGAGGGTCAGCGGAAGCAGCGTCGTCGCGACGCCGCGCAGAAGGCGTCTCGCGGCCGAGCGTCTTTGCCCGATTGCTGGCATGTGCTTACGTCCCTTCAGGGATAGAGCTGTTGGTGCTGTGCCGGCCCCCGTGCCGGACGTGTGGGTGGGCTGTCGCCGGCGGATCAGGCGACGGTGGCGTCGGTCCCGGTGTGCTCGCGGCGGTGTGCTCGCGGCCGAGCAGCAGGTAGCTGCTGGCGGTCCAGGTGTAGGAGCGGTCGTGCAGGCCCGTTCCGGTGCCGCCCGGCCCAGGGCGGCCCCCAGCACCGAGCCAGAGTCCGCCCGGCGCGTCAGTCCGGCCGGCCCGAGTGGGGGCTCCCTGCGGCGCTGGGAACCCCCGCCGGGGGACAGGTCAGCCCATGCCCTGGAGGCGCCAGATCTGGTTCTTCTTCCAGGTCATGTCGCTCGCCGGGTCGCAGGTCCACTGGTGGATCACCGCGCCGGGTGCGGTCGAGATCCCGCTGACGTCCACGCACTTGCCGCTGTGCACGGCGACCAGCTGGTAGTCCTTGCTGTTGCCGAGCGCGGTGACCGGGTTGAGGGTGAACATCTGGTTGGTGGTGCCGCTGCAGGTCCACTGGATGACGGCGGCACCGTCGGCCGTGGAAGCGCCCGAGACGTCCAGGCACTTACCGCTGTGCTCGTTCACGATGGTGTAGGTGTTCGCCCGGCCGGCCACCGGCTTGAAGTCCAGCATCTGCTGGTAGCCGCCCTCGCAGTGGTATTGCTGGTACTGCGTGCCGTCCGCGGTGCTGAGGTTGGTGTCGTCCAGGCACTGACCGCTGTGCTGTACCACCGCGACCGTGGAGACGGTCGTGTTCGACGGCGGCAGCAGCGTGACCGTGTAGCCGTCGGTGGCGTCCGTCCACGGCACGTTCACCGAAGCCGAGTTCCCGCTCACGGTCAGGGTCTGGTCGGAGACCGTCACCGGACCCGTCACGGCGCCGCCGCTGTTGTTCGGTACGCGCTGGACTATCGCGCGTACCCGGCCGTTCTCCACCACCGATGTGGTGTCGAGGCGGTTGAGGTTGACGGTGACGTTGCCGGTGTTGCCGTTGTTGCCCAGCAGGATCTTCGCGTTGCGTGCGGTGTTGTCCTTGGTCGCCAGCCCGTCGGTGTTGGTACCGGGCGTGAGGTTCACGATGTTCCCGGTCTGGGAGCCGTAGTACCGGTAGAGGAACCACTCACCGAGCGGCAGGTACTGGCCGGAGCTGTTCTTGGTGAGCAGGCTGGCCGCGTAGTCGTGCAGGCTGGGGCCCCCTCCCCAGTTGGAGCGCAGGCCGTCGGCGCCGGCCCGCTCCAGACGGCTGATGAACCAGCCGCCGCCACCGGGGTTCTGCTGCTCGCGCCCGGCGTACTCGTTGATCTGGTACGGCCGGGTGTTGGTCAGGCCCGCAGCGGCGAGGGTCGAGTTGGCGTTGCCGACGGCCGTGACGGGGTCGTGCGGGATGGCATGCCAGCTGTAGATGTCGGGTGCGACGTTGTTGGCCTTGACGTGGTTCAGGAAGGTGGTCCACCAGGAGTTGGAGGAGCTGGGCGGGTTGGCGGTGCTGGGGCCGACGATGAGCTGCCCGGGGAGGTTGGCCCGCACGGCGGCATGGAAGCGGGACCACATCTGCAGGTACTGGCTCTGGGACCGGCCCCAGAAGCCGCTGAGGTCCGGCTCGTTCCACAGGTCCCACTCCACCGTCATGTTGTTGGCCTTGACGTCAGAGATGAGCTGGTTGACGAAGTTGTCGAACTGCGTCCAGTTGCCGTTGTCGCCGGGAAAGCCCGTGCTGGTGGTGCCGTCGGCGCCCCACAGGTCGTGCGGAAGGATGACGAACGTGCCGCCGAGCGCCTTGGTGCGCTTGTACTGGGCAAGGGTGGCGTTCCAGCGGGTCTGGTATTCGGCGAAACTGGTGGCGTAGCCGCCGCCGTTGAGCTGGGCGCCGCCGGCCCGCTCGAAGTGCCACTTGATGTCCTTGAAGAAGTGGTCCGGCGGCAGCGACCCGTCGGGAGTCAGCCCGTAGATCATGCCCGAGGCGCGGTAGGTGGGGGCGCCCCCGGCCGTGGCGAAGTCGACGGCGACGGTGGTGTCCGCTGCCTGTGACGAGGCGGCGGGTATCAGGGTCGCGGCCAGGGTGGCCAGGAGGACGGCTGCGGACGTGACGGCTCGGCGTCTGGTGCGGGGTGCGGGTCCGGGTGGTGCGGAGAGCGCCTTCATTGTGCGGCTCCTAACACAGGCTGAGGGGGGGGAAGGACCGGGGACTGAACGGCCCCGGGGCTTGGGAGAGACGGCCGGTCAGCGGCTGCCCCGGTGTGCGTGTGCCTCGGCGAGGAGCAGGTAGCTGCTCGCGGTCCACGTGTAGGCGCGGTCGCGCAGGCCGGTGCCGGTGCGGGCGTCGAAGTTCTCGGCGAACCCGTGGGTCTCGCACAGGGCTCGGAAGCGGGCGCTGATGTCGTCCGCGAGCCGCTGGTGGCCGGCGCGGCGCAGGCCGTCCTCGACGAGGACAGTGGCGGGCGCCCAGATGGGGCCGCGCCAGTAGCCGTCGGCCAGGTAGTGCGGGGAGGTGGGCAGTTCGGTGGCGAGGCCGTACGGGGTGAGGTGGGCCTTGATGTGGTCGGCGAGCGCGCTGCCGACCTCGGCGGGCAGGTGCTCGCCCAGCGCGATGGGCATCAGGTCGAGGAGGCTGTCGCTGCTCCAGGTCTCCCCGGTGGCGGCCGAGCTGGCTATGAACCTGTCTCCGGTCCAGAGCTGGTCGAGCAGCGCCGCCTGGGTCTCCTCGGCCGTCCGTGTCCACCGGGTGGCCTCGTCGGGCTTTCCCAGCTCCTCCGCCAACTCGGCGAGTTGGTGGAGCTGGAGGACGAGGAAGGCGGCGAGGTCGGCGGTGACGACCACCCGCTCGGGGTCGAAGGTGGTGGCGTTGTCCCAGCCGCTGTCGTTGCCGTGCTGGTAGTGGGCGAGGTCGGCGTCGGGAGCCCGTCTGGCGGTGAGCCAGAAGTTCGTCCAGCGTTCCAGCCGCTCGTACGCCTCGGCCAGTTCGGCCCGAGGGGGAGGTGTCGGCAGTCTGCGGCGCAGGTGGCCGAGGGCCCAGCCGTGGATGGGCGGTTTGACGAAGTTGTAGAGGACCTCGGAGTGGGTGACCGAGTCGGGCAGGGCGCCGCTCTCGTCCTGGTGGTCGAACGGCAGCTGGTACTGGTCCCAGGCCAGTTCGGGAGCGCCGGGTGCCAGGGCGAGAGCGTTGAAGCAGTGGTCCCAGCTCCAGACCTTGTCCATCCAGTGCTTGGACATCAGCACGCCAGGCCGCGTGACCAGCCCCTTCGCCCCCACGGTCGCCGACCAGACCACATAGGCGGCGAGTTCGGCGGCGGGGGTGGCTGCGGAACGCCAGGGCGCCACGGCGTCCACGAAATCCGCGAAGGCACCCTGTGCGGCCGTCACGACGTCGTCGAAGGCCACCGGGGACGCGTACGGCGGGCGGGCGGTGTCGAGTTCCTCGATCGCGATCTCCCAGACGCCGTCCGCCTGCGCGGTGATGACAACACCACGGTCGCTGCGGCCCAGGGCCTGGGCTCCGGCCACCTCGGCGACCGTGCCGGAGAGCACGGTCACACGGTAACGGCGTCCGGTCTCGTACGACGTGAACACGTACCCGTCGGCAGCGGGGTCGTGGAAGAAGTACGTGCCGCTGAACGGGGTCAGGGTCTGCGCGGCGGCGAAGACGCCGAAGTCCAGGCCGCTGCCCCGCAGGCGTACGGTGTCCGGCGACGCGTAGGCGAGCTCGACGCGGCCGCTCTCGCCGAGCCAGGCGAGCAGGCCCGGGGTCGCCTCGACGCGGGTTCCGGCCCGCTCGCCCGTCGCCGGGTCCAGGGGGGCCAGGCGCAGGACACCGTGCATGCCGTTCTGGTGCGAGACGAGGTGGAGGTCCTCGGCGTACGTGTTCTCCGCCACCACGGGCGAGATGTCGAACCAGGATCCGTACGTGCTGAACGGGATGTCGTGGACGGAGAAGGCCGGGCCGGATCGGGCGGCGGTCATGTGGCGTGACTCGTTTCTGGAGCAGGGGGGCCGGCCGGCCGGCGCGGGAGAGTGCCGGTCGTCGTGGCGGGTTGGGGGGCTCAGTCCTTGACGGCGCCGGTGGTGACACCGGCCGCCACATAGCGCTGAGCGAGGACGAGGATGACCGCGGCGGGCAGTGACGCCACGACGGCGGTGGCCATGATGGCGTTCCACTCCTGGTTGTTGTTGCCGATGTAGTGGTAGATGCCGAGAGTGATCGGCTCGTGGGTGCCGCCGTTGACCAGGGTGTTGGCGAAGACGAAGTCGGACCAGGACCACAGGAAGGCGAACAACGAGACCGTGACGACGGCGTTGCGGCTCATCGGCAGGACGATCGACCAGAAGGTCCGCAGGGCCCTCGCTCCGTCCATCTGCGCGGCCTGGAGCAGTTCGCCGGGGATGCCGGACATGAACGCGGTGAAGATCAGCACCGCGAAGGGCACGGCCAGCGTGGAGTCCGCGACGATCAGGCCGGGGACGGACTGGAGCAGGCCCAGCTGGAGGTAGATGGCGTAGAAGCCCATCGCCATGATGATGCCGGGGATCATCTGGGCGGCCAGCAGGACGAAGCTCAGCAGGCCGCCGCCCCGAGGGCGCAGCTTGGCCAGGGCGTAGCCGGCGGGCGCGGCCAGGGCCACGGTCAGCACGACGGTGCCGAGGGCGACCACGAGGCTGGTGCCGAGGTAGGGCAGCTG
Source organism: Streptomyces sp. NPDC050121 (assembly GCF_044460385.1). Classification (NCBI taxonomy): domain Bacteria; kingdom Bacillati; phylum Actinomycetota; class Actinomycetes; order Kitasatosporales; family Streptomycetaceae; genus Streptomyces; species Streptomyces sp. NPDC050121. The sequence goes on from NZ_JBITJV010000033.1 coordinate 64,612, forward strand.
CTGGTCGAGGACGGTGCGGTAGCCGGCCAGGGTGCCGTGGGTCGGGAACAGGTCCGGTGGGCTCTTGCGCATGTCCTGGTCGCGGGTCAAGGAGACGTTGACCATCCAGTAGACCGGGAAGAGCATGCCCCCGGTCAGCAGCACGCCGACGGCCGTCTTCCACCACGTACGGCTGGTGCTTCGGTTCATGACAGCGCCTGCTTTCGCTGGACTCGGACGTAGATCAGGCCGAACACCAGGGCGGCGACCACGAGCAGGTTGCCGACGGCGGCGCCCGGGCCGAAGGCGGGCAGGAGGTTGCCGAAACCGAGCTGGTAGGACCAGGTGGCGAAGGTGGTGGAGGAGTCCGCCGGGCCACCCTTGGTCATGATCCAGATGATGTCGAAGACCTTGAGGGTGTAGACGAGGCCCAGCAGCAGCGTGATGGCGGAGACCGGGCGCAGCAGGGGGAAAGTGATGCGCCAGAAGCGCTGCCAGGCGTTCGCGCCGTCGAGAGCCGCGGCCTCGTACAGCGACCCGGGGATGGACTGCAGACCGCTGTAGAGCACGACCAGGTTGAAGGGGACGCCGATCCAGATGTTCGCGATGATCACCGAGGCCAGCGACCAGGACGGCGAGGTCAGCCAGTCCACGGGCCCGATGCCGACGGCGTGCAGGACGGCGTTGACGACACCGGAGTCGCTGTTGAGCATCCACGACCAGGTGGAGGCGGACACGATCAGCGGCAGCAGCCACGGGACCAGGAACAGGGCACGGAGCGTGGCCGAGAGCCGGAAGTTCTGGTTGAAGAAGACCGCGAGGGCGAGCCCGATGGCGTACTGGAAGACCAGGCACACGGCGGTGAAGACCGCGGTGTGCAGCAGGGCCGGCGCGAAGGTCGGATCGTCGAGGACCTTGCGGTAGTTCGCCAGGCCCGTGAACGGCGCGTCGCCCTGAACGAAGGAGCGGACGGTGTAGTCGCGCAGGCTCAGGTCGAGGTTGCGGTAGAGCGGGTAGGCGTAGAAGAGGGCGAGGTAGAGGGTGACCGGGGCGAGGAAGGCCCAGGCGGACCACTGCCGAGAGGTCGGACGGCGCCGTTCTCGCACGGGGGCCCGGGTCGGGGCGGCGGTGGCCGCCCCGCTCCGGTCGTACGCGGACCGGCGGTCCGAGAACTGTTTCGTGTCGTTCATCTGCGGACCGCGACTCCCTGGTTACTTGACGGCCGACTGGGCCTTGGTCAGCGCGTCCTTCGGTGACTCGGCGCCACTGAGCGCGGACTGGACGGCCTTCCACATCTGCTCGGAGATCTTCGGGTACTTGGTGCCCAGATCGTCGCTGGTACGGCCCTTGGCCGCATTGACCGCGACGACCCACGGCTTCAGCTCGGCGTTCGCGGCCACCTGCTTGCTCTGGACCTCGCCGGTGGGAGCGACGTAGGACAGCGTGGTGTCGGTGTTGTAGAGGTTGTCGCCGCTGGTCAGGCAGGTGACCAGCTTCTGCGAGGTGGCGTAGCGGCCGGCGTCCTTCTGGACCGGGATCGTCACGAACTCACCACCGGTCGGGGCCGCCGCGCTGCCGCCCGTGGCGGCCGGGACGGGGATAACCCCGTAGTCGAAGCCGGCCTTCTTGGCGTTGGCGAGCTGCCAGGTGCCGTTCTCGGCGAAGGCGTAGTCGCCGCTGGCGAACTCCTGCCAGCTGGTGGTCTGGGTGTTGTTGATCACCGAGTTGGGCGCGTAGCCCTGCTTCAGCCAGTCCTTCCACAGGGACAGCGCGGAGACGCCCTGCTCGGAGTCGAGTGCGGTGAGCTGCGCGCCCGAGCCCCAGAACCATGGCAGGAACTGGAAGCTGCCCTCCTCCGTGCCGATCGCCGAGAAGGTGATGCCCTTCTTGCCGGCCTTCTTGACCTTCTCCAGCGCCGCCGTCAGCGACGTCCAGTCGTTGACCGAGGCGATGTCCACGCCGGCCTTCTTGAGCACCTCCTTGTTGTAGTAGAGGGCCAAGGTGTTGGCGCCGATCGGTGTGCCGTAGGTCTTGCCACCGGACCGGCCGGCCGCGAGCAGGTTGGCGTCGGCCTTCGACGTGTCCAGCTTGTTGTCGTCGGTCGTGGTGAGCACGCCCGCCTCGGCGAGGGTCGACACGACCGGGTTGTCGACGATGAGGACGTCCGGGGAGTTGCCCTGCTGGGCCGCCAGCAGCGTCTTGTTGGTCAGGTCGCTGGTGTCGAAGGCGGTCCGCTTGATCTTCACGCCCGACTTGGCGCCGCACTGGTCCAGCAGCTTCGCCCAGTCCGACCCCTTGGCGAACTGCGGGTAGGGGTCCCAGACGGTGTACGTGCCGCCGGCGGCGTCCTGCGATCCGGCGCTGTCCGAGCCGGAGGAGCAGGCGGTGGCGCTGACGGCCACGGCCAGGGCGGTCAGGGCCGCGGCGGTCAGACGGCGTTGTCTGGAGGTGCTGTGCATGGCAGGTCCTTCGCTTTTTGGCATGGGTGTGCCGTGAGAGGGGTGACGGGGGGAGAGCCGAGCACGCCGAACGGCGTCGGTGAGGGATTCGGGTGCTCGGTGCGCTGGGGCGGAGAGGCTTGTGTGTCGTGGTGGGCGGCGCGCCCGTGGGTCGTGGTGGGCGGCGCGCCCGTGGGTCGTGGTGGGGAGTGCGCCTGTGGGTCGTGGTGGTAGTGCGCCTGTGGGTCGTGGTGGGTAGTGCGGCGGAGTCAGAAGGCCGGGGCCTGCGGACTCAGGAGGTGCCGGAGACAGGCCCGGTGCTGGCACGCAGGGAGATCGGCGGGGCGAGCAGGTGGTTCCGGGCCGGCGCTTCGGGGTTGTCGAGCCGCTCGACGAGGAGGTCGACGGCTAGACGGCCCATCTCCTCCGCCGGTACGTCGGCGGCGGTGAGCTGCGGGTTCACCGTCTCCGCCCACCGGCCGGCCACGACTCCGGTGACGGAGAAGTCGCGCGGCACATGGCGGCCCGCCTGGGCGAGCCCCCGGTAGAGACCGCCGAGCGCGGCCTCGTTCAGCGTGACCAGGCCCGTGGTGGCCGGGTCGTCCCGCAGGATCCGCTCCAGGCACGCTTGTCCAGAGGCCGCGTCGTCCCCGCAGGTGTACGTCCGCACCGTCAGCCCACGCTCGGCCGCCGCCTTGGCGAAGCCGTCCAGGCCGCGGTGCGCCGACTCGTATCCGGCCCGCAGCAGCTGCTCGGGACGGTTGACGAAGGCGACCCTGCGGTGGCCGAGGTCCGCCAGGTGGTGGACGCAACGCTTCACGAGCGCGGTGTGGTCCAGGCCCACCCACCAGCCGCGCTCCGGATGGGAGGTGCGGCCGATGGCGACGGAGGGGAAGCCCAGCTCGGCCAGGTGATCGACCCGGTCGTCCTGGAGCCTGATCTCCATCAGGATCGCTCCGTCGACGCGCCGTTCCCCGAGCAGACGCTGGAACGAACGGTCGCTGTCCACACCGCTGGGAGACAGCAGCACGTCGTAGTCGTGGGCCGCCGCGGCCTCCACCACGCTGCCGATGAAATCCAGCTGCATGCCCGTGTAGTGGCTGCCGGCCGGCGGAAACACCAGGCCGATCGTGTTGGTCCGGCCGTTGGCCAGGGCTCGGGCACTGGCGTTCGGGCGGTAGCCCAGCTCGTCGATGACCTCCTGGATCTTCCGGCGGGTGTCGTCCGAGACCGGGCGCTTGCCGCTCAGCGCGTAGGACACGGTGCTCCGCGAGACACCGGCCCTGCGGGCGATCTCACCGATGTTCACGGAGAACTCCTTGCTCGAACCGGTTCGACACTCCGATGGGACAGAGCGTCCGACTCGTGTGGGTAGTGGTGATGAGGAGAGAACGCCCCCCGGGTCGTCGAACCGGTTCGCGTGAAGTGAAGGTAGGAACAAGGCGGGCGGCTGTCAACACCTGTATCGATACTTCTCGTCACACAACGGCAATCTGGACGATTCATGGACGTCGCCGACTCCCTCGTGTCAGAGGTATTGCTGCGAGATTTCCCCGGTGCTAGCTTCCTGCGAACCGGTTCGATGAAGTGATCCTTCCGGCGACCGAGGCTCGTTCCGCACCGCCCGTGGTGCGCGGGGCGCCACCACTGCCACCCGGGTCAGCCGACTCAGTTCGGGGGGCATGTGATCGCACCGATTCGACGACGTGTCTTCTCGGCCCCTCCTCACCGGCAACGGCATGCGGACGAGCAGCCGGGGGCCGAGGCGGTCCGACCGGAACCCGTTACTCAAAGGATTGAGGACGCACTCCATGTCATCCGCTGACAGATCAGCCCGGCGCCGGGCCCCGGCCGCCGTGGCCCTGGCCCTCGGCGCGGGCGTGCTGGTCGCGCCGGCCTCCTCCGCGCAGGCGGCCGACGCGCCCCGGCCCACGGCCCGCTACACCTTCGACGACGACCTCGCGTCCGGGAAGATCACCGACAGTTCCGGCAACGGCCTGACGGCGAGCCTGGTCAACGGCTCCACCGCGCAGTCCGTCGAGGGCACGGGCGGCGGCAAGGCGCTCGCTCTGCCCGGCGGGGCGCCCACCTCCGACGGCGCGTACGTCCGCCTGCCCCGCGAAGTGGTCGGCGACGCCACCGATCTGACGGTGTCCGCCCGTGTGAAGTGGGGCAGTGACACGTCGTCCTGGCAGCGGATCTTCGACCTTGGCGCCGGCACCACGAAGTACCTCTTCACCACCCCGTCCAACAACGGCGGGGTGCTGCGCACCGCCGTGACCACCGGCGGAGGAGGCGCGGAGTCCCAGGTCTCCGGGTACGCGGCGCTCCCCGCCGACACCTGGCGGACGGTCACGGTCACCCTCGACACCGCCGCCGGACAGGTCACCACCTACCTCGACGGCGTGGCGGTCTCCTCCGCCGCGACGCCCGTCAAGGCCAAGGAACTGCTGGACAGTTCGGCCACGTCCGCCGGCTACATCGGCAAGTCCCTCTACCCGGATCCGCTGCTCAAGGGCGCGATCGACGACTTCACGGTGTGGCACTCGGCACTGAGCGCCGAGCAGGTGGCGGGTGTGGTCGGCGACGTCCCCACGCTCCAGGCGCTGTCGCGGACGTCCTTCGAGGTCCGCACCACCACCGGGACGGCCCCGTCCCTGCCCCCATCGGTCCGCTCCTCCTACTCCGACGGCTACGACCGCGACACACCGATCGTCTGGGACGCCGTACCGGCGGAGAAGTACGGGCAGCCGGGCACCTTCACTGTGGCCGGAACCGCCGCCGGACGCGCGGTGAAGGCGACCGTCACCGTGGTCCGCGAGGGAGCCCTGACGGTCGACCTCGGCTCGGACACCGGCACGTTCCACGGCGGTGCCTCCGGCACCCTCTACGGCGTGTACGGGCCGGGCGTCCCCACCAACAACCTCCTCGAGGGCATGGGTCTGCGCACCGTCTCCACCAAGGCACAGGACGGCCCCCAGCACCCCGGCGCCGACGCACTGGACGTGGTCAGGCCGCTGGCCGACTCCACCGACGGCGACGTGTACATCTACATGACCGACATCCACCGAGGCTTCCCGTACGAGTGGCCCGGCAGCACCCCCGCGGAGAAGCTCAAGCTCTACGAGGAGAAGATCGCCAAGCAGGTCGACCAGGTGCTGCAGCTGCCGAAGCAGTACCAGGACAACATCGTCTTCGTGCCGTTCAACGAGCCCGAGGGCAACATGTTCGGCACCGGCGAGTGGAGCTACGACAAGGTCAGCTGGCTGAGCGACCCCAAGGACTACTTCGCCGCCTGGGATTCCGCGTACAAGCTCATCAAGGGCAAGATGCCCGACGCCCGCATAGCCGGTCCCAACACCAGTGTCCTGTACGACCAGGTGAAGGGCTTCCTCACCCACACACTGGCCGCCGGCACCCTCCCAGACGTGATCACCTGGCACGAGCTGAGCCACCCGGAGGCGGTGCGCGAGAGCGTGGCCAAGTACCGGGCGTGGGAGAAGGACCTGTTCAAGGGAACTGCCCGCGAAGGCACCCAACTCCCCGTCAACATCAACGAGTACGCCTTCAACTACCACACCTCCGTGCCCGGCCAGATGATCCAGTGGGTGTCCGCGATCGAGGAGTCCAAGGTGGACGCCGACATCGCGTACTGGAACATCGACGGCAACCTCTCCGACTCCGCGGTGCAGTCGAACCGCGGCAACGGCCAGTGGTGGCTGCTGCACTCGTACGCCTCGATGAGCGGGCACACCGTGAAGGTGACCCCGCCGTTCCCGGGCCAGAACTACACCATGCAGGGCGTGGCCACGCTCGACGAGAAGAAGAAGCAGGCCCGGCTGATCTTCGGCGGCTCGACCGGGAAGGGCCACATCACCTTCGCGGGCGTCTCCAAGAAGGTCTTCGGGGGCCAGGTCCACGCCTGGGTACGGGAGATCGACTGGAGCGGGCAGGTCGGCGACAACTCCGGCCCGAAGCTGCTGACCGAGACGAACCTCAAGGTCGGTGACGACGGGACGGCCGTCGTGGACTTCGGCGACGGCGCGCTGCCGAAGCTGAAGGAGTCCTCGGCGTACGAGATCGTCCTCAGCCCGGCCGGCAAGGCGAAGGGCACACAGTCCGCACCCGTGCGCTGGCAGAACTCGTACGAGGCGGAGGATGCCGCCCACACCGGTTCCGGCTACTCCAAGAACGGCCCCGAGGGCTCGCCGCGCGACGTGTCGAAGTTCTACACCTCCGGCGGCTACGACGTCGGCGGTCTGCGCACCGGCTCGGACGTCACCCTCGACTTCACCGTGGACGTGCCCGAGGACGGCGCCTACGACCTGAGCGTCTTCGCCAACTCCCTCAACACCTTCGACCAGGTCAAGGAGCAGGGCCCCACCAATGTCTTCCTGCGCGTGGACGGCAAGGCGGACCGTGAGCAGGAACTGCATCTGCCGCTCGGCTACAAGTGGGTGGTGTGGGACCACACCGACACCAAGGTCCAGCTCACCAAGGGCAGGCACACCCTGACCCTCGCCGCGAAGAGCCTCGACGGCAAGCGCGCCACCAAGGGCGACGCCATCGTCGACCGCCTCACCCTGTCCCTCCCCGAGGCATCGGCGAGCACCCAGGTGTACGAGGGCGAACTCGCCTGGCTGGGCGGCAGGGCCCGGCCCGTATACGACCTGCCGAAGCGGGCGGCCACGGGATCGGGCGCAGCCCGGCTCCCGAAGGAGGGGACCGCGACCTTCTGGGTCTATTCCGCCGCCGACCGTGAGGCCACCCTCAAGATCGACACCCTCGGCGGCTCAGGCGCCCGCGTCGCCGTCAACGGCCAGAGCGTCCTGCGCCTGGACAAGGGTGGGAACAGCGTCGCGGTCTCCCTGTCCGGTGGCGTCAACAAGGTGACGGTGACCGGCAGTTCAGGCACCACCCTCGTCGACCGCCTCACGGTCACCCCGACCGAGGGCACCCTCAGGACGCGGACGTACGAGGCGCAGGACGCCACCCTCGCCGGCACGGCCACGCTCAGCCCGCTTTCCCTGGCCACGGACGGCACCGCGATCACCGGCATCGGCGGCGACCCGGGCAACGGCAACACGGCCACTTTCACCGTCACCGCGGACAAGGCGGGCCTGCACGCGCTGCGCATCCGCTACTCCAACCCCGAACAGTCCCCGGCCACCCACTACAACCCGGACCCGCTGGCCCGCCACGCCGACCTCACCGTCAACGGCGGCACGACGCAGCGGGTCGCCTTCCCGCACACCTTCCACCAGAACGACTTCTGGGAGCTGACCGTCCCGGTCCAGCTCAAGAACGGACAGAACACGCTCACCTTCCGCTCCGAGGAGCTGCCCAACTTCGACGGCACCAGCTACGCCTCGGACACCTTCCCCGGCGTGCTGCTCCGCTCCCGCTACGCCCCGCTGATCGACCGGATCACGGTCGCCCCGTACGCGAAGGAGGTGCGATGAGGTGAACGGCGTCAGCGGCGAGGTGGCGCGTTCGAAGACCGGGTAGCGGGGCATCGCCTCCCACCCACCGCCCGCCGGAGCGCGCCCACCCCGCCACCGATGCCGCGAGCAGAACGCCCGGGTCCGTCAGGCCGACGGACCCGGGCGCCTCGCTGTGCGAAGCCGGCGGTCGGCGTCGTCGGCCGCCGTCGGCACCGGTTCCCTCCTCACCGACGGGGCTGCACCTCCAGGATGGTCGCCGTCCCGCCGACCGCCACGGTCTCGTCGAGCGTGATCCGGTCGCCCACACGCGGGCGGTGGCCAGGTCACGCTCTCCGTCGTCCCTCCGGTTGCCGGATGTCCCACACCACATCGGCCGCGGCACCCCGGCTCCAGGTCCGCGCGGGTCACACCCCGGATTTCGCGACTCCAGGCCGCCGAATCACGCCGACCGCAGGGTCTACTCACCGCCGGTCTGCTGGTGGGCCCGGTCCGGGGACGCCAGCTCCGCCCTGCTGGTCACCCCCAGTTTGCGGCCTGCTTGCTCGATGAGTCCGGTCACGTCGTGCGGGGTCAGGAGCAGGGCTTGGGCGATCTGACGGTCACTGTGACCCGCGCGGAGCAGCTCGACCAGCCGGTGTTCGGTCGGGGAGAGGCTCGGGGCCGCCGGTGGAGCCGGCTTCGGGCGCACTCCTGCCGCGGCGAGCGCTCCGCGTACTTGGCCGGCCAGCAGGACGCTGCCACAGGTGTCCGCGAGGTGGAGCGCCTGGGTGAGGGCCTGGCGGGCCTCGTCGGTCTCGCCGCCGCGCAGGAGGGCGGTGCCAAGGCTGTAGTCGGCGCGGGCCAGTTCCAGTCGGGCGGGGGACCGTTTCAGCAGGGCCACGGCGTCGCGCAGGAGGGCCTGCCCGCTGTGTCCGCCGCGAATGACGCCCAGACAGCGTGAGGCCACCCCGATCGCTCGCTCGGTGCCCCATCGGTGGGCCAGCTCCAGTTCCTCGGTGGCCAGTTGGAGCGCGTCCGTCCGCTGTCCGAGCGCGAGGTGCAGCAGGGCCGCCCGCGACCGCCAGGGCACCCCGGCCAGGTTCGTGACCTGTGCCCGGTTCTCCTGCGTGCCGTACTCGTGCAGGACGGCGAGGGCGGCGGTCGGGTTGCCCCGCGCCGCGTGCAGGCGGCTGCGGGCGAGGAGCGCCGGGCCCTGCCAGGTCCAGCCCACCCGGTCGAAGTCGGCGTCCGCGGTGAGCACCGCCGTCGCCGAGGTCAGATCGCACCGCTCGATCAGCGACTCGCCCACCTGGGTCGTCATCGACAGCCTGACACGAGACTCCAGGCCCTGGTCCGCCGTGGTGGCGGGGTGTCCGAAGTCGGCGGTGAGCGGGAGCTGCCGGCCGCGGCGGGCCTGGACTAGCAGTTGCCAGGTCAGCGCGGACGAGACCATCAGGAACGACCCCCACCGGCCGCCCGTGTCGCCGATGCGGTCGAAGCGCGCGACCGCGTCGTCGAGCCGGTCGGTGGCCACGAAGGCCAGCCCGGCGAGGCTCACGAACATGTGGGACGCGTCCGCCGCGACCAGTCCGCCGCGCAGGGCCCGGTCGAGGAGGTCGTTGGCGACCTGGGCGCTGGCCTCCCCGGTGGTGGCCCAGGCGGACAGCGCGGCCAGGACCACGCACTCACCAGGGGTGTCACCGGTCAGCTTGTGGTCCCGCAGCCGGCGCGCGTGCCGGCGTGCGGCGGGGAGCGTGGACAGCTGGTCGTAGCCGATCAGCAGCATCTGTGCCTGAAGGAACCACGACACCTCACGGGCGAGGCCGATGCCGTCGTCGGTCTGCTCCAGATCGTCCACCGCGCGGGCGAGGACGTCGACGGCGCGCTCGTGCTCATGGCTGAGGAACAGTGCGCTGGCGAGCAAAGAGGCCGCCTCGGCCAGCGCGTACGGGTCGGCCAACGCCGTCGATGCCTGCGTCAGGTGGTGCCTGGCCGCGCCGACGTCGATCTGCATCTCGTCCTTGCCCAGCTCCAGCAGCAGGGGACCGCGCTCTTCGACGGACAGCGGCTCGCGCAGTGCCCGGCGCATGTAGGCGGAGGTGACCTCCGGAGCCCCTCGGCCACGAGTCGCCCGTGCCGCCTCCCGCAGGACGTCCACCCACCAGCTCTCACCGCCCGGTTCGGCCAGCAGCAGATGGGCCGCCACCAGGTCGTCGGCCGCGCCGTCGCTCCGCAGCAGTCCGGCCGCCCGCGCGTGACCGGCGGCCAGTTCGACCGGCCCCAGGACGGCTTCGGCGACGGCGGTGCGGACCAGGGCGTGCCGGAACCGCACCGGCTCGCCCGGCGCCAGCACGCCGATCTGCCGCAGCCTGCCGTTGAGTTCCCGTGCCGTCGGCTCGCCCAGCCCCGCCAGCTCGGCCGCGACGTTCCAGGTGGCGTCGTCCCCCAGCACGACCAGGGCCCGGGCCAGGCGAAGGACCGGCTCCGGCTCGTCGGCCAGCCGTTTGACGACGGTTTCGGCCAGGATGCGGCCCCGGAACTCCGCCACCAGATGGGCCTGGTCGTCGGTGGCGCCGATCTGGTTGTCGGCCAGGGTCCGCAGCAGTTCGTGCAGCAGCAGCGGGTTGCTTCCGGTGGCCGAGGCGCACGCGGCGACGAACCGTGGTTCGCCGGGCCCCAGGCTCGCCCGCACCAGGCGGGTCACACTGTCGATGTCCAGCCCAAGCAGGTCGATCCGCCGGCAGTAGGGCTGTGCGGCGATCCGTTCCAGCATCGGCCCGGCCCCGGCACCGTCGTCCGGCCGCCCCGCCAGCACCAGCAGCAGGGGCAGACCCCGCAGCCGCCGCGCCAGGTATTCGAGCCACCGCGCCGACGGTCGGTCCGCCCAGTGCACGTCGTCGACCACCAGGGCGAGCGGCCCCTCGTCGGCGGCATGCACCGTCAGCCAGTACAGGCTGTGCAGGAGGCCCAGCGACGCCTCGGGCGACAGCTCACCGGTCCCCTCCACACTCAGAGCGTGCGACGCCAGCTGCGCCGGACCCGACAGCAGCCGTGCCCGCCCCTCGTCACCGGCTCGGGCCAGCAGGGGCTCGACCAGTTGCCGCAGCACCGCGAAGGCGAAGCCCTGCTCCAGCTCCGCCCCACTCGCGGACACCACCCGGATCTCCCCCGGCTGCTGGACGCCCGCCCACGCGTCAAGCAGCGCGGTCTTCCCCGTCCCCGCGCCCGCCCGCACCAGCACCACGCCGCCCCGGCCCGCCCGTGCCTCGGCGGCCGCACGTTCCAGGACCATCAGCTGGTCCTGGCGGCCGAGCAGGCCGGGCGGCGTCGCGCTGTCGTCGGCGGGAGGGATCGCCTGTCTGCCGGGGCGGCCCGCCGCGAGCAGCGCGGCGGCGTCGGCGTCGCCCAGTCCCAGCGCCGACACCAGCAACTGTGCCGTGCGGCGCTGCGGACGTGCTCGCCGGCCGCGCTCCAGGTCCCGGATGGACCGGGCCGCCATCCCGGCGGCCTCGGCCAGCTCCTCCTGGGTCAGCCCCGCGGCCCGGCGGAAGACCAGCAGCATCTCACCGAACGTCGTCAACTCCCGTGCCCCCCGCACTACTTCGTCTGCCCGAAGCATCCGGGCGAGGACCCCGACGCCTCGCCGTTCAGCGGATGGTACTCACCGGCGATCACCACATACCGGCCGCCCTCCCTTTGACCGTGTACTGGCGAGCAGGAGCACCAGGAAGAACGACCGGACGGATCACCGGAAGAACCGCGCGGGAACCTTCCGGTGCCGAAGCCGGTCCCGTCATCCGCGTCGGCCGGACCGGCAGCGGCGGCACGCCCGGGGACAGGGATCGGGCCGCTCTCGTTGTGCGAAGAGGGAACTTCACCGCGCCGGGAACGAAGACCCTGCGCGTGTTCCCGCCCAAGGCCCTGTCCAAGGTTCTCGTCCCGGCAGCGGCCTCCGGCGGGGCGGACAGCCTCATCTCCCGTGGTCGTAGCGGTCGCACAATCGTGAAGGCCGCGTCGGCCCGATTTCCCGTGGCGACCACTGCCGATCTCGATCAACTGCGCTCTTTACACGGCTGGTTGCCCACTACGGTGACGCTCGCTGAACCGGCCGGGACACTTTTCGGCCGGCAGCCGGACTCTGGGGGGAACCGTGTCGCAAGGGACAGCCGTCGTATGTCCGACCCCGACGGCGGAAGACCGGTGAGCGTCGGCGGACCGCTGGTCGTGCCGGTTCACCTCGACGCGCTGTGCCTGGCCGGCGATCTCAATGTGCGGGGACCGGACAACGACTTCAGCCGGCTCCCGTACCGCGACCCGGCCACCGGTCTGGACCAGAACGAGGATCTCCCGTACGTCAGCGAGATCATGGTGCGGACCCCCTTCCAGGACGAGGACTTCCGGCTCAGGGCCGGCATCCATCTCCACTGGGCGCTGCCCGACGGCCTGACCCGGATGGTCCAGCGCGAGGACGGCACCACCGCCGTCGTGGCGGTGCCGAACCGCTGGCTGGTGACCCGGAGCAGAGACGGGCGGGTGGAGGAGGAGTGGGTCGTCGAGAGCGACTACCTGTCCGACGGCAATCCCGCCGCGGTCCGCTATCCGGTACCCGGTCCGGGCCGGCCGTACCGGCGGCTCGGCCGGAAGCTGCCGCTCGATGTCTGGAGCCGCTCCACCGACCGCTCGCGGTATCTCCCCGAGTTGACCGCGGTCGGCTACGGGGAGCCCACCTTCGCGGCGCAGTACGCCAACTGCCACAGCGTCTTCGGCTTCCACGACCCCGACTATCCGGGCGTCCCGCCGAAGGGCCTGCGCTACGAGGTGCTCGGCTGGTACGACGACCCCGGCCAGGATCCCGCCACCGCGCTGGGTGACGGCTCGGCGGCACCGGACGTGCGCGGCTGGCAGGAGGCGGCCCGGCTCCGGTTCGGCTGGACGGCGCCCTCGGCTGGTCCCGACGCTCCGGCACCGGGCCGGGTGGTCTGCTACGCACGGCTGACCTTCACGGCCACCGGCATCGAGCCGAGTCCCCTGCTGTCCGACGCGGACGACGAGACCGGCGTCTGCGTCGGGAACACCGCCACCGAGGCGCTCGCCGCGCACCTGGGAAGCGTCCTGCCCACCGAGTCCGCCGACCGGGTGGAGGAACTCCTGGAGGCGCTGGCCTTCGCCGACGAGCTGGAGTCGAAGCCGCTGGACCTCGGCTTCGGCCTGAACGAGTCCCGGCACTCCGCCACCTTCCACGACGTGCCCTCCGGCATCCTGTGGTCCCTGCGGCGGGAGGACGACACCGACGGCGTCACCCCCGAGCACAAGCAGGCGCGCGAACGGCTCACCGTGCCCCACGCGTTGAGCGACCTGCTGAACCTGCTGAACGTCGCCCAGGCCGACCTGGACCGGGCGCGCCACCAACTGACCTCCGTCCGCGAGCAGTTGTTCGCGGACTGGTACAAGTACCAGCTCTGCGCCTACCCGTACGACGCCCTGGTGGACTCGTATCCGGACCAGGACCAGGTGGCGTTCTTCCTCCGGCGCACGATGGGTCTGCTCGACCAGGACTCCGGCAGGGCCGAACTCCTGGCCCAGCGGCTGAGCGACGCGCGCACGGCCGTCGACAGCTCGCTGAAAAATTTCAACGCCGTCGCCGTGGGCGCCCGCAGCACCTTCGTCCTGCACGAGATTCCCGCTCCGTCGTACCAGCTCCCCAATGATCCCGTGGTGCTGCTCACCGGGCAGGCGGCCACTCCTGGTGACCGCCACGGCCAGGACGGGACGCTGCATCCGCAGGGGCTGCTGGAGTGCGCCCTGTCCGCCGAGGGCCAATCGGACCTGGCCACGCCGAAAGCCGTGCGGGCCCTGCGGGCGAGTGCCGTCGCCGCCGTGGCGAAGCTGCCAGTGCCGAACTTCGCGGTCACCGAGTGGACCGGCCCGTCCTGGCATCCCACGGTGCTGGAGTGGGAGGTGGAGTTCTTCCCCGCGACTATCGGCAACAACAACGATCCGCGCGACCGCGCTTACAGCGAGGACTTCGTCACCGGCAACTATGTCCTGCCGCCCCGTGACGTGGAGCTGCAGCCGATCCGGCAGATACCGGACAAGGGCGCCAACGTCTACACCGGTACAACGATCCTGTCGCCGGGCGCCCGGCCGGTGCTGTCCTCCCGGGTGCTGCGCTACCTACAGGGCGCTGTGCTGCCGCTCCACAACGCGTCGGGGCGGCCCGAGGTGACCCGCGAGGCGTTCCTGGCGGACCCCGCCGGCGTGCTCGACTGGTTCGACTCCCACGGGAGTGACCAGCGGCTGGCTCTGCTGGTCCGGATCTACCGGCATCTCGCGGAGCACGAGGACAGCAACCTGTCCGCCGCCTTGAACGGGTTCAACGACGCCCTGCTCATGCGCAAGCTCACCCGTCAGCTCCCGATAGCCGATCCGCTGGGCTTCCCCGACCACCAGCGGTTCGCCGCCGACGTGGCGCAGGCGGTGGGCGGGCAGACCCGGCACGCGCCGCAGCCGCTCAGCGGCTTCAACCCGATCCGCGCGGGTGCGCTGCGGGTGCTGCGGCTGCGGATCCTGGACAACTTCGGCACCGCCCAGGACGTGAACGCCGACCGGATCCGGACCACGGCACAGTTGCGGATGCCCGAGCAGCCGGACTGGGTGGCGATGCCGCCCCGGCTGGCCCAGCCCGCACGGCTGTCGTTCGAGTGGCTCGACGCGGAGGACGACATCCGGCAGACCAACGGTCTGCCGGACACCTCCCCGATCTGCGGCTGGCTGATCCCCGACCACCTCGACGCCGGTCTCGCCGTGTACGCCGCCGACGGTTCGGCGATCGGCGCACTGCACGCCCTGCCGGACGCCGCCCAGTGGCGGGAGCTGCCCGGGGGCGCTTTCGGCCCGATCGGGGCGATCGCCAACCCTCATCTGCGGGCGGTCGTGCAGCGTCTGCACGACACCGGGCCGGCTGCTCTGGGCACGTTCCTGGAGGATCTGGACGCCACCCTTCAGTACATCGAGCCGGAGGACTACGCCCAGCACCGGGGCCGGGCCGTGCTGATGGGCCGGCCGCTGGCGGTGGTCCGCGCGCGGGTGTCGCTGGAGCTGATGGGCCGGCCGGCCAATCACCAGGACTGGAACGTCTTCCGGCAGGACATGGGCCGCGCCTGCCGGGAGACCGACGACTTCCCGTCGGTCCGCTTCCCGGTCAGGATCGGCGAGCACCAAGTCCTCGACGACGGGGTCCTCGGGTTCTGGCTGGAGGACTCGGCGCAGCGCCTCGGCCCCCTCTGGCACGACGTCCGCTCCCCCGAGGACCCGCTGGTCCAGGCGCTCGACGCGCCGCCGCAGTACCTGACCATGCTGATCGACCCACGGGGCACGGTGCACGCGACGGCGGGGATCCTGCCGACCCGTTCGCTGCGGATCCCGGCCGGGATGTTCCGGGACGCCCTGGAGGGCATGGCCGTCAGTTTCCGCACCGCGCCGGTCCTCACCGACGCGGACCATCTCGCCGTACCCCTGCCGGACGAGCCCGGTTACGCCTGGTCGTGGCAGGAACAGCGGCGGACCGGCCGGTTCGAGCAGGCCGATCCGCCACGGCCCGACGCCCGGTTCCCCGCTCGGGCGACCCTGCGCGAGGGCTGGCTGACGCTGCGTCCGGTGCGCGAACCGCAGAACGACCAAGGAGCACGATGATCACCCTGGAGCTGACGCTCGCCGAGACCAACCTCCTGCTGGAGGCCCTCGGTACCCAGCCGTACGCGCAGGTGTACGAACTGATAGGCAAGATCCATCAGCAGGCGGAGAAGTCCGCCGCGGCCCAGGACGGAGCCGCGGAATGACGGCCAACCTGGTGCTGCACTGGCACCTGGACGCCCTGACCTCGAACAACCAGGTCACGGACAGCTCCGACAACCATCTGGCCGGCACCGTCGCCGGGAAGCCGGGGACGCGCCCCGACGACCGGTTCGGCAGCGTGCTGGCGTTCGACGGCACCACCGTCCAGGTGACCGGTGCCGAGACACCACTGCTGAAACTCGGCGCGTACACGGTCGAGGCATGGGTCAACCCGTCGGCCAAGAGGGCCGCAAGGGTGGGCCTCGTGGCGAAGGCGCAGGGCGACTTCGCCGTCGTACTCGACGCGGACGGCACGCTCAGGCACCGGTTCGCCACCACAGGGAAGCCCGGCGACGGGCACGCCACCGCGCCCGGGGCCGTAGCGACGGACTCATGGCACCACGTGGCGTGCGTCAACGACGGGCACACCGCCCGTATCTATGTCGACGGGGTCAAGGCGAGCGAGTACGCGTTCACCGGAGACCGGGCCACCGCCCAGAGCCCGCTGCTGGCCGGCACGGACGGGACGGGCCGGTACACCGGGCTGCTGTCCCACGTACGGATCTACGACAACGCGCTCAGCCAGGCCGAGATCCAGCGGGACATGGCCGACGACGAGGCGTCGCTGGCCGCGTTCGTACGGGCGCATCCGCTGGACTTCGCCCTGCTCGACGTGGACCAGCAGCCGGTGCTGTTCATCGACGACAACCCCGCAGGGCAGCCGATGATCCTGCGGCTGACCAACACCTCCCGGCAGGACATCGAGCTGCGGACCCTGGCGGGCCCGGTGTCGGCCACCGAGCACCACGTCGCTCTGCGGCTGCGCCCCGGCACCATCACGGCCCCGCCCGAACCGGCCGTCGCCGCGTCCGAGTGGACGCTGCTGCGGGCCCCGGACCCGGCGACCGGCGGAACGGTGCTGTATCTGGGGGCGCCCAAGTCCATGGTCATCGGACGGGGCACGTCCTTCGACGTGGCGCTGAAGGGGCTGGCGGCCGACGGGGGCCGCGGGACCCGTGGCACCCGGGTGGAGCTGACGCACCAGCGGATGCGGTACGCGGGTGAGCAGAGCGAACTGACCGGGCAGCGCACCGCGTTCCTCGACATCGTCAACCGGCGGGGCCGCCGAGACATCCCGCTCGCGATCGGGTTCGTCGGCGGAAACCGGGTGCTCAGCGACGGCGTCACAGCGAACACCCTGAACTTCCGGATCGCCAACCGGTCGAGGGACACCTCGCTCTCCCTGGCCGGCGCCTCGTTCACCCTCTCGTACGACCTTCAGCTGGCCAACGAGACCCACGAGTGGGCGCTGGCGACAGCGGATGCGACGAACGGCGCGTCGCTGGACGGTCTGACTGCTAAAGGTGTGGGTTCCGACTGGGCGATCACCTCGGAGAGACTCGGCCAGCGGGTCCAGTGGACGCTGACCCCCCAGACGAACACGGCGTTCGGACCGGACGGGACGCTGGTGGTCACCCTGTCCAAGGTGGTCGCGCTGCAGTCACTCGGCCAGGCACAGGTCGTCATCGGCTACCGCAACGTACCGGGATACCAGGACGGCTCGGTGACCCTCTTCGCCGAGAAGTCGCCGCTGCTGTACGGCCCGCAGAACACCGGTGTCGGCACGGTCGCGCCCGAGGCGAGGCTGCACATCGTCAACACCAACCAGGACGCGAACGGAAACACCCTCGTCCTCGGTCCCACCACGCAGTCGAACCTGCGGCTCGGTTACCACCAGGACTACAGCTGGGTGCAGTCGCACGGCTCGAAACCGCTGGCCCTCAACCCGCTCGGCAACAACGTCGGCATCGGCACCACGACACCGGGCTCCAGGCTCACGATCGGTTCCGACTTCGAGCACCTGCAACTGCGCCGGGATCAGAACATGGCCGGCGGCAAGCGGCTCTACCTCGAACTGTTCCAGGACAACACCCCGAACGAGGTCTACCCCTCACTGCGCTTCCATCAGGCCGGCGTCTTCTGGCACCGCATCGAGGGCAGGTTCGCAGGGCTCATGTTCAAGACCGGCAACCTCGAAAGCGACAGCTTCTCCGACATATTCGCCAACACCGCCGTGCTGAACGGCCTGCGGATCGGAAGCGTCACGATCGGCGCCGCCGAACTCACGCTTCTGAAGCGACTGGCCTCAGGGGCGCTGCAAGTCCAACTGGTGAACATGGACACGACCGAAGCCCTCCGCTGCGACCGCCAGATCTCCGACGGCAACCGGCACCGCGTTTTCACCCAGCCGCTCGGAGACGACGGGTTCGGGCTCAACTGGCAGCTCTTCTTCTAGCGACAACTGGAACAGGAATGAGGTGACCCATGCCCCCGAGCAAAAAGAAGCGCAAGAGATCCGAGGAACCTGATGAGGAGGAGATACAACAGAGAGAGCCTCGCACGAGGCGCGAGACGAAGCCCAAACGGGACGCGGCCCTGGCATTGGAGGCGGATCGGAAAAGAGCGGCAGCCGCCGAGCTGGAAGCAAAGCGTCTGAAAGACCTGCGTGATCGTCCTCCCGCCAAGCCCGGAAACCGGGGCGACGGCAGTCTGCACGTCGCCTTCATCAGGGTCGGCCAGGGTGACTGTGCCGTGATGTCGACGCCCAAAGGCACGGTCATCATGTTCGACTGCGGCTCGGACAG
Organism: Streptomyces sp. NPDC050121; assembly: GCF_044460385.1. Classification (NCBI taxonomy): domain Bacteria; kingdom Bacillati; phylum Actinomycetota; class Actinomycetes; order Kitasatosporales; family Streptomycetaceae; genus Streptomyces; species Streptomyces sp. NPDC050121. The sequence continues at coordinate 82,930 of NZ_JBITJV010000033.1, forward strand.
CATGGAGGACGAAGAGAAATTCAAGTTCCGGAGCAGGGTGAGAAAGGTCCTGACCGGCCCGAAGTTCCTCGGCACGTCGAACAAGGTCGACATCCTGATCCTCACCCATCCCGACACCGACCACTACAACAAGCTCCAGTCGGTGCTGCCGCCGAGTTGTGAAATCGTGAAGTGCTATCACAGCGCTCCTCGGAGCATGTACAGCGCGGATCAGACCAGCGCCTTCCTGGCCGGGACAACGGCCGACAGCGCGGTCCTGGAGGTCGTGGTCAACGACGACCGGAACCCGAAGCGTCCTGTGCCCGGTGAGATCAGCCTCAACGGGATCCCTGTCGAGGCCGCGGACACAGAGAAGGAAATCACAGTCGACCGGCTGGACGGGAAGGGCGGCATCCTCATCGTGGACGAGGAGAACTGCAAGGTGTCGATCGTGGCCGCCGGTGTCCAGCACAACTACCACAACGACTCCAGCAACGAGACCAACCGGGGCAGCATCGTGACGCTCGTCGAAGCCAACGGCGAGAAGCTGCTGATGTGCGGCGACGCGACGATCAACACCGAACAGTTCCTCATCAACACGGCCAAGGAACGGCTGACGGACCTGGCCCTCGTCCAGGCCGGTCACCACGGCAGCATCAACACATCGTCCTCCCAGGCATTCATCGACATGGTGAACCCGATCGCTGTCGTCGCGAGCGCCGGAAAGAAGATTCCCATGCACCATCTGCCGAGCAAGGAAGTGATCACGCGCTACAACAACAAGCTCACGGCCAAAGAGCGCGCCACGACCAGCAACCATGAGACGTTCTGCTGGGCACCCGCGGCACTCAAGAGCTACGTCGACGACAGCGTCTGGACCGAGCAACAGGTGTACACCACCGGCTCCTACGACACCGTCTACCAGACCTTCCCGGCCGCCACATGACCCCCGACGAGATCAGGAACGCGGTGCGGGAGACCGACACCGGGATCGATGTCGCGGTTGCCGCGCTCGCCCGCGTCGGCGACCTCTTCACGTCGTTCTTCCCCGAGGGACACCTCACCCTGTCCCCGGTGACGGCCCGCACGGAAACCGCCGACGGGGTGAGGGTGACGGGCACCGGTGCCTCCGGGCCCTTCACCGGCATGGCCCTGGACGTGACCTTCACCGCCGCGCCGGACTCCGTGCGCGTCGTGGTGCGCGCCACCGGTGCCCCCGACTGGACGTTCTCGCAGGCGTTCCCGCCTCTTCGCCACTCGATCTTCGACACCCTGCGGTTCAAGTCGCCGGTACTGGTCCTGGACTCGGCTGCCACCGCCATGACCTTCGGCGGCCTCCTGCTCATCACCACACCGATGGCGCCGCTGGACCTGTTGATGCCGGGAGTCACCCACACCCTCACCGGGGAGATCACCATGGTGGGCGGGCCGGCGGAGCTGCCCTTCCCGACGACCGCCGTGCCGGACATCCTGCTGTACGGGCCGGAGGGACGGACGCTCGACCTGGGCCTGTTCACCCTCTCCCAACTGCGCTACGAGATCACCTCGGACCCCGTCTTCGACTACGACGGCATCGACTGGTCGACACTGGCTTCGATCACCGTGACCGCGGCCGTACCGGTCACCGTGGCCGGAAAGCGGCGCGACGTGCTCATCTTCACGGAGATCGTCGGCTGGGGCGACAGCATGCTGTTCTCCGGGAATTTCCGCGAACTCGGCGGCCTCACCCTCACGGACGTCGCCGGATTCGCCGGCCAGTCCGCCCTGCCGGTCCCCTTCGGCCTCTCCGTCACCAAGCCGGTACTGCTCACCGACGTCCGGGTGCGGGTCACCCCGGCCGCCCTGTCGGTCGACTACATCAGCCTGAAGCTGGAGATCGAGGAGGAGTGGACGGTCGTCCCGGACCTGATGGATCTCCAGGCGATCGACCTGACCTTCCGGGTCGACAGGCCGTTCTCGTCCCCGAGGGTGTCCGGAGTCCTCTCCGGGCTGTTCGGCATCGGCGAGAAGGGCACGCTGGAGATCAGCGCCGATTTCGGCGCCGGCACCCTGGGCGGCGCGCTGCGCGCGGGCGACGGCCCGCTGAGCATGCGTGAGGTCTACACCGACCTCACCGGCGTCGATCCGGCCCCGGTGCCGGACCTGTCCGTGGTCAAGTTCGACCTGGGTCTGACCCTGCCGGACAAGAGCCCCACGGCGCCCCGCAAAGCCGCCTACCACGCCTTCCTGGAACTGGCCGGTGAGTGGCGGCTGGCGGACTCGCTCGCGCTGACCGACGTGATGTTCGCCGTCCAGCACGCGGAGGACGACACCACCTTCAAAGCGCTGGCGATATTCAGGATCGGCGGGGTCCTTCTCAAGACCTCCGCGGCCTACGACCCCGTCCGCCAATGGCAGTTCACCGGCGAGACCGACCCCGACCAGCAGATCCCGATCGGCAGGCTGTTCCAGGATCTCGCCGACCGGTTCGGCGCGATCGCCCTGCCCGAGCCGATCGCCCAGCTCGTCATCGAGAACCTCGGCATGAAGGTGTCCACCGGTACCCCAAGCCTCTTCCTCACCGGCGAGGCGCTGTTCCCCCTCGACACCGCCGAGGTGGACGTGACGCTCGCGATCGACACCGGGCAGCGGAGCCTCACCGCCGCCCTCGCCGCGACGGTACCGACGGCTCGCGGGCCCTTCAGGCCAAGGTTCGACCTGAGGTTCGCGCAACAGCCGACGGCGAGCTTGTTCACCGCCGCCTACAGCCATGCGGCCGGTGACCCGGTTCCCGCGCTGAAGGACCTGGTCGCAGCCCTGCTGCCGTCCGCCGCCGCCTTCGTCCCGGACGGGCTGACCGTGGACCTGAAGGACGCCTTCCTCGCCGTGGACGGGCCGAAGTACCTGTTCGGCGCCGATCTGGCCCTCACGGTCGACCTGTCGCACCTGCCGGTCGTCGGCGACCATCTCGGGGCGGGCGAGATGGGCTTCGATCCGCTCCGGCTGGTCGCGGCCTCCGCCGCCCTGGCCGCGGCCGAGGTCACCGCCGTCAACGGAATGCTGCCGGACCAGGTGGCCAAGCTTCCGGACGGGGACCTGTCCGCCGGTTTCCTGGTCAGCGGCCTGCTGAAGCTCGGCGCGCTGGAGAAGCCCCTGGTCCTGCCGGTGGCGGGCACCCAGCCCGCGGCACCCCCCGCACCGGTACCCGACAAGTCGACGCAGAGCGCCGACAGCGCCCTCTGGTACAAGGTGCAGCGCTCCTTCGGACCGATCCACATCCAGCGGGTGGGCGTGCGGTACGACCATCCGCCCGGCCAGGGCGCCGAACTCGCCGTACTGCTGGACGCCGCGATCTCGGCGGCCGGGCTGACCCTCACCCTGACCGGCCTGGAGGCGGGCGTCGCGCTGTCCGACCCGGCCGCGATGCCGTCCTTCGGGCTGGCGGGACTCGATCTCGCGTACGCCTCGGGGCCGGTGGAGATCGGCGGCTCGTTCCTGAAGAACACCGTCGAGTTCGAGGGCGCGACCTACCCGGCGTACGGCGGGGCGGCGACCATCCGCACCGCCGACTTCTCCATCGGCGCGATCGGGTCCTACCTCCAACTCCCGCAGGGCCCTTCCCTGTTCGTGTACGCGTTCCTCGACAAGCCGATCGGCGGGCCGGCGTTCTTCTTCGTCCGCGGGCTGGCCGCGGGCTTCGGCTACAACCGCAGGCTGATCCCGCCCGCTGTGGACCGGCTCGCCGAGTTCCCGCTGATCGCCGACGTGGTCGGGGGCGGTTCGCCCACCACCGACGTGGGCGGTCAACTGCAGCGGCTGAACGACTCGCTGCCGCCGTCCCCCGGTGACGTCTTCCTGATGTTCGGGATCCGGTTCACCTCGTTCGAGATGGTCGACTCCTTCCTGCTCCTGTCGGCCGGCTTCGGTCACCGGTTCGAGCTGAACATGATGGGGTTGTCGACGCTGGTCCTGCCGGCGTCGGACGCGGGCGCGGCGGGCGTCACACCGGTCGCCGAGGTGCAACTGGCGCTGCGCGGCACCTTCGTACCCGACGACGGGTTCTTCTCGATCGCCGCCCAGCTCACCCCGAACTCCTATCTGCTGTCCCGGGACTGCAAGCTGACCGGCGGCTTCGCGTTCAGCACCTGGTTCGCGGGTCCGAACAGCGGTGACTTCGTCCTGAGCGTCGGCGGCTACCACCCGCACTTCACCGTGCCCGCGCACTACCCGGTGGTACCGCGGCTCGGCTTCAACTGGCAGGTGAACTCGCACCTGCAGCTCACCGGCAGCGCCTACTTCGCGCTGACCCCCGCGGCACTGATGGCGGGCGGCAGCCTCAGCGCGACCTGGCACGACGGCTCACTGCAGGCATGGTTCGACGCGTCGATGGACTTCCTCATCGCGTGGCAGCCGTACCACTACGAGGCATCCGCGCACATCTCGGTCGGCGCCTCGTACACGTTCTCGTTCTTCGGCAGCCACACCATCAGCGCCCACGTGGGCGCGGACGTGGAGTTCTGGGGCCCGGACTTCGGCGGTCGCGCCCATATCGACCTGAGCATCATCTCGTTCACCATCTCCTTCGGCGCCTCGGGCTCCGCCGCGCCCGCCCCCATGCCGTGGGACAGGTTCCGGGCGACTCTGCTCCCGCCCGCCGAGGAGATCACCACCGTCGCGCTGGGCGGCGGAGCGCTGGCCCCGGGCGGCGGCACCGACCTCGGTGTGGTCGACCCGCACGGCCTGGTGCTGGTCACCGACTCGGTCGTCCCCAGCACGCGCGCGGTGCACGGCCCGGACGGTCAGGACCGGACGCTGCCGACAGGCACCGCCGGTACGGCCTTCGGGGTCAGCCCGATGGGCGTGGCGTCCACGACCGCGACACACCGGATCGAGATCACCAAAGACGGCAAGCCGATGGACGACCTGTTCGCCTTCGAACCCGTCGCCAAACAACTCCCGTCGGCGCTCTGGGGAAGCGAGTTCGGTGCCTCCCTCAACCGGCCGCAGCTCGTGGGAGAGCTGCTCACCGGCTATACGGTACGACCGCTGCCACCGACGGAGCCGTCCGTCTCGCCCACCCTCCCCAGCGCCGCGCTGCAGAGCGCGACCCCCCTGTTCACCGAACCGGACGCGATCCGCTGGGCGTCCGCGGAACCGGACCGCGTCCTCGTGCAGGACGCCGCCGCGATCACCGGCGCGCTGCACGACCCCGCCGTGGCGACGGCCCGCGCGTCCCTGATCGACGCGGTGCTCGGCGGCGCTTCGATCGACCTCGCCGGATTCGGCGCCGACCTGTTCCTGGAGGTCCCGCAGGTGGTCACCCATGGCTGACACCATCACGTTCGTCGATCACTCCAAGCCGGTCCTGCCGCCCGGACAGTACGAGATCACCACCACCCAGACGATCACCGAGAGCCCGCAGCCGTTCGCGGCGACCCGCCAGTTCACCGTCAGCGCGGACAGGTTCTCGCTTCCGGCGGCCCGGGTGACGGCGCTCTTCCCGCCGGACGGCAGCCTCGGCGACCATCACAACGTCCTGCCGCACGTCATGCTGGACCGCCCGACACTGCCCTGGGAACGTTCGTCCGGCGTCGAGGGCCCCTGGCTCGCGCTGCTCCTGTTCAGCCAGTCCCAGCGGCCCGAACCGAAGTCCGTCCGGCTCGCCGACCTCGCCGCCGGGCCGGCGTACTTCCCCTCCGGCCCGCTGGAGGCACACCAGTCACCCGAGGACCAGGCAACCGTCATCGACGTCCCCAGAGCCGTGCTGGAGGAGATCCTCCCCTCGGCCGCGGAACTGCCTTACCTGGCACACCTCCGGCGGACCGAGGGGGCCCCGGACGTCGCGGTGGTCCTGGGGAACAGGCTGCCCCCGGCGAACGAGTCGAGCACCGTACACCTGGTGTCGTTGGAAGGCCGGTACACCGCCGACGGGTTCGACCTGGGCCCCGCCGAACCCGGCTCGCCCGTACGCCTGGTCAGCCTCGCGTCCTGGCGGTTCGCCTGCGTGGCCGAGAGCCAGAACTTCGCCACCCTCGTCCGCGACCTGGCCCAGCACGGCAGCCCCCTGCGGCTGCCCGACAGCGGTGACGCCGCCGCGGACGACCTGCTGCGCCAAGGCCAGATCCCCGTACTGCACACCCTGCGGCAGGGCGGGACGACGGTGTCGTGGTACCGAGGCCCCCTGACGACCGGCCCGGTGGCGGCGGCTCCCCTCCAGGCGACCCGCACCGCGGACCGTCTGCTGCGCTTCCACCCGGACATCGGCATGTTCGAGACCGGTTACGCCGCCGCCTGGGAGCTGGGCAGGCTGCTGGCACTGCAGAGCACCGACTACGCCACCGCTCTGTACGACTGGAAACGCCGCCGCAGCCAGAAACGGCTCCGGGCAACCCTGGAACCCGCCACGGGCTACCCGCTCGACGTCCCCGACATCGACGACGCACTCCCCGACACCGTACGTACCTGGCTGACGGGCCTGGCGGGCCTGTCCGGTGTCCCTCTGATGTACCTCGTCCCCGACGAGCGGCTGCTGCCGGTGGAGAGCATCCGTTTCGTCAGCCTCGACCATCAGTGGGTACGCCATCTCCTGGACGGCGCCTTCAGCATCGGCCGCCTCACCTCGGCGGACGCCGAACTGGACCGGTCGGGCCCGCCGATAGGCATGGCGAAGACGGTGACCGGAGCCCTGATCAGATCCGGCGTCGTGTCGGGCTATCCCGGCCTGGTCGTGGAGGCGTTCAGCGAGGGTGACGAGCTTCCGCTGGAGCAGATCAGCGCCACCCGCCTGACCCCCGACATCATGCTCTGCCTCTTCGCCGGCACGCTGACCCGCCTCGACGTCCGGCAACGGCCCGAGGCAGTGCACTTCGCGGTGGAACTTCCCGGCGAAGGCCGGTTCGGCAAATCGCTGCGCGGCCCGGACGGCAACAGTGGGCCGGCCCTGGCGCCCCTCCCGCTGGGCCCGGGCGGCCGGCTGCCCATCGGTGACCTCGCCGACAGCATCGCCTTGACGATGAAACGCGGCAGCATCGGCTCCGGCGATTTCGCCCGGCAGATGATCGAGACGGCCGAGCGGGTGAGCTTTCTGAGCTCCTGACCGATTCCGTCGCCGCTCGCCCTTCACTGCCCCTTGCCTTTCCCGTGGCCCCGTGGCCCCGTGGCCCGAACCGTTCTGACCTGCGCCCGGAGCGGGCAATGCGTGTGCCTCACGTCCCCCGCCCGAGCCCCCCTCATCCCGCCCCGCACAAGCGGGAAACCCTCGCCGGCCCCGAGAACGGAGCTCCGACATGACCACCTTCCACGTCGCGGTCGACCACCCGGACCCCGACGCCCACGACATCACCACCGCCTATCTGGGCACCGTCGACCAGGCCCACATCGACCGGGTACGCGCCATCGCCGCCCTTCCGGGCTCCGAGCGCCACGTCAGGGAAGACCCCCGGCACGAGGGCGCCTTCATGGTCCTGCGTGACGACGGCGACCTGGACGTGTACGTTCCCACCGGCGCGGCCGATCCTCTCGCGCACGAGCCCGGCCCGCTGCCGGAGACCCGCGACGAAATCGACGAACCGGGCCCGGTCCACGCCCGGCTCGTGCAGCCCCTGAACGGCGACAGCCACGCCGAGGCCGCTCTGCTGCTCGACGCCTCGGGCCCGGCGTACATCGACGGCGTGACCCGGTTCGGCGCGCAGCGCATCGGAGGAGCGATGGACACCCCGCTCGAGCCGCCGCGTGCCGTCTGGCACACCACCGAGTCCCCGGCCGGCGGCGACTACTTCACGTCCGTGGCCGCCTTCCTGATGCGTGCCGGGGTGGAACCGCAGGTGATCTACTGCCCTGTCACCGACCGGCTGGGCCAGTTCGGGCCCCTGAACCTGTCCTCGAGAGCGCTGAAGAACGACGGCACGCACCGCACGAACCGAACCGGCAAGGTCTGCATCCAGATCGAGGTGCTGGGACGTGCCAGCGCTCCGTGGACGAAGGGTTTCGACCCGAAGGCGAAGCCGAACTTCCAGCGGCTGCTCACCGCGATACGCGCGCACGGCATCCCGGACGTGTGGCCCGTCGGGGCCCCGCCGGCCACCGCGGCCGCCGCGACGGAGCGTCCCAGAGGCACCTGGGAGAACAAGGGCGGCCACTACGGGCACTCCCAGATCCCCGGCCAGGACCACTGGGACCCCGGGGCCATCGACACCGAGATCGTGCCCGGCAGGCCCCGCTCCGCCGGCGGGGAAACCACTCCGGACGCCGGTTCCGGCACCTACATCGTGAAGGCCGGCGACACCCTGACCTCCATCGCGGCCGCGCACCGCACCACCGTGAGTGTTCTGCTGTCCCTCAACGCCATCAAGGACGCCGACGAGATCTCCGTGGGGCAGAAACTGCGACTGCCGACGACCGGCCCCGCGAAGCCGCCGGCACCGCGGTACGAGCCGTTTCCCGGGACGGCGTTCTTCCGTGCCGGCCACCGCAGCCCCCTCGTCACCGCCCTCGGAAGGCGCCTGGTGGAGCTCGGCTTCGGCAAGCACTACACCTCCGGTCCCGGACCCGAGTGGACGGAGGCGGACAGGCTCAACGTCGCTGACTTCCAGCGCTCCCGGCCCGAACTGGCAGGCGACGCGGACGGGATCCCGGGCCCCAGGACGTGGGCCGCGCTGAACATCCCGAAGCTCTGAAACGTGCTCAGCCCGAGACCCCTACGATGCGTACGGGGACGGCCGTGCCGGGGGGCGCCTGCCGGGGCGTTTCCCGTTCCACGGGCGGTGCAGCCGTGCTCACGGTCAGCCACCGTCGCTCGGTTCACCGTGCCAGGTGATGGCTCATCGACCACGCCGAACGGGTAAGGAAGGGGCCCGACTCCGAAGAGTCGGACCCTCGGCCTCGAAACCGCCAAGGCCGGCGCCTCCGACATCGTCGACGCCACCGTCGTGACCATGGCAGCCGGCCTCGGCGACATCGAACTCGTTCACTCCTCAACGAGCATGGTGCCCGCGTTCAGGCTGCTGAAGATCTCGCGGCGTCGACGTGCTCCTGGCGGTGGCGGCCGAGCAGTCGACGGCAGAACCGGACGGCTGAGGCCGGCCCGTCCCACGGGGACGGGCCGGCCTCGAGTGTCCACGGTGTCTACGGGGTCATGGTCACCCCGGGTGCCATTTCGGCGGTCCCGTTGTTGAGCTTCACGGAGCCGGTGGCGCCTTCGGAGCTGACGAAGCGCAGCTCGTGGTTGTTTGCCCCCGCGTTGCAGACGGCGAGCAGGACCGTGGGCTGACCTGCCGCGTAGGCGTTCTGGACGAAGGAGGTGATGTCGACAGTGATGTCGCGGCCGTCGACGGCGTTGTCCTGGTGGTTCCCGCTGCCCTCGGCGACGACGGTCGAACCGAGGGCGAAGGTGGCCGACCTCGCGACGGAGGAGTCCGTGGCGGTGAAGCTCGGCCGGCTCTGCCAGGTCATCGTGTTGACCGGACAGGACGTGCCGCCGCCGGTGCAGGTGGTGTCGGTGACGGGTTGCACGAGGAGTTGATCGGTGTCAGTCGACGGAACCGTCGAATAGCGGTGGCCGACGTAGGTGAGATGGAGCGTCGCCTGGCTCGGTGCCCTGGTGAAGCTGCTGATGGGGAACTGGATGTAGGAGATCTTTCCGTCTCCGGATCCTGTGGTGTACTGCTCGCCCATCAGGCCGACCCCGGTGTTGCGGGTGATGAGGGTCAGGTCCGCGGAGTTGTTCTTGGTCTGGTCGCCGGTCCACGCACCCACCCAGGTATCGCCGTTGGTGAGGGCGCCGGCCTTGACGTTCTTGGTCTGGCCGTTCGAGCCCGTGAAGGTGGACGTCAGCGTGCCGATCCCGCTCGGCGCCAGCGGGAACTGGCTGGAGTACTGGACGATCTGGGCCCCGACGCGGAGGTTGTTCAGCGTCACGTTCGTGGTGCCGTTCAACGGGCTGCTGTTCGGCTGCTGCCGCGAGAACCACACGTTGTCGAGATTGAAGGTGCTGATCGGGGTCTTGGTGTACGTGTACGTGGCGCCCGACCCGTCAGGGTTGGGGGCGAACCCGTAGGTCGCCTGGTCGTCGGCGGTGATGGTCTGGGTGGATCCGTCGCCGCCGTTGAGCCTGATCGGTCCCGACGTGTACCGGGAGGTGTCGAACGAGCTGTTCTTGATCACGATGCTCGAGATACGCGGGTACGGCTTGGGGCTGTTCTGCGTGAAGATGCCGCCGGCCCCCTGCGAGATGGAGTTGAAGTTGTCGAACGTGTAGTTGTTGAGCTTGTATCCCCACGAACTCCATCCGATGCGGATCGAGTTGCCGGCACCGGAGGACCAGCTCAGCGTGTCGCGGACCGAGATGTTCTTCGAGTCCGCCTTGTCCCAGTGGTAGCTGTCGAACCCGAGCTCATCGGCGACGGCGTCGTGGGCGCCCACCGCGTTGGCATAGCCCTGGACGTCGGGAGTGGAGGTGCCGAGCGCGAAGTTGTTCCACACGCCGGAGGCCATCGGGGTGAATCCGTCGCTGGGGTTGTAGTGGCCGGAGGCGAACGCGTCGTCGTTGCCGAGGGTGAAGACGCCGTTGGCGGTGATGTCCTGGCCGCTCGCGAAGTCCGTCCCGTCGATCCATGGCTGGGGGTACGGGGTGAGGCCCTTGATGTTGTTGAACGTCACCCTGTTGGCGGTGTGGGTCTCCCAGTTCCACTGCTTCGAGTCGCGCAGGTAGGTTTCGTTGAACGTGATGTCCGACGAGTGCATGACCATGACGCCGCCCTGGTGCTGGCTGCGGTAGGCGTCGTGCGAGTCCATGCGGTAGTTCGCCACGCCGTTGGCGTCGAAGACGCCGCGGCCGTCGATTTCGATGTTGTTCGAGTTGATGATCCCGACCGCCGGCTCGAACGCCTCCATGTACCCCTGGATGCGGTTCTTCAGCAGGGCCCCTTCATCGGTGTAGATCTTCAGCTTGCCGCCCTTGAGCTTGCTGCCGTCCACACCGTTGACCATGAGACCGGACCACGTGTACGTGCCGTTCGGGAAGTAGAGCGTGTTGAGCGCCGTGGGGTTGGCCTTGATGGTGTCGATGGCGGCCTTCAGGGCGTACGTGACGTCGTCGGCGGCCATCGTCCGCACATTCGGGTACCGCACGTTGGTGCTGCTCGCGCTCACCAGGGTCCCGGCCGAGGTCTTCTGACCGGCGGGGATGGCGGTGCCGTTGACGGTCTTGCCGGCCATGGAGCTCGTCGTCGCGGCGGGAGCCTGCTGAGCCGTGCTGTTCGGGTGCGCCGCGAGGTACTTCGCGGCGAACTCCTGGAAGTTGACGACACCGGTCTGCAGGTTGACGCCGGAACCGTCCGATGCGCTCGTGGTGTTCGGACGCTGCGCCGGGTCTTCCAGAGGGTCGTTGATGACCGCCAGGTAGGGCTGTCCCGTCACGCTGGTCGAGTCGCCGTTGACCATCACGATCGCTTGGTTCAACCCGGCGTCGGCTGACATCTGGAACGTCAGGGTGTGCTTGTCCGTGCTCACCGAGACGCTGCCTGGCGGGTAGTAGCGCGCCGGGTAGACGTTCACCGTGTCGATCGTGGTGCTGGGCAGCGTGACCGTGATCGTCGGTGTCCGGGAGTCCGACGCGAAGCGCGCGATGTCGAAGTTGTTGCGGTTCGCGGTGTACCGCACGGCCTGGACCGGCGTGCCGGCGACTTGTACCTGGTACTTGGTGGACGCCGCGTCCGGGGACGTCGTCGTACCGCCTCCCACTCCCGTCGGGGCGTACGTGCGGACGGTGGTGGCGGCCTGTGCGGGGACGGTGCCGGCGAGCATGAGGCTCGCCGCCGCGATGGTGGCGCCGGCAGCGGCCGCGATGATACGTCTCACGCGCGAGCTGCGTCGCGCCGGGGCGCGGTTCGGGTCGGCGTCGTCGCCGGCCGGTCGGATCATGCCTGTCTCTCCTCAGGACGAGACCTTTCCAGGTCTGTTCAGGGCTCGCCGCCTGCTGGAGACGGCGCGGAGCATTCGCGATGCTGCGGCCGGACCACGGCCGGACCGCAGCCCTTGGGGGCCGTCGCGGCCGAGAGGACCACCCCGACGCACCCAGCGCGGGAGCGCGAGGTGACATCGAGTGTTGTGGCGCGCGGTGGGCCAGGGTGACACCCACCACATTGACCGATCCATGAGATCGGCGTGGCCGGGACGTTACTGCCGCATTTCCGGAACCGTCAATGCTCCACGCACCTCAAGTTGCGGAAACAGTCATGGCCTGCTGACGACGCCCTCACCGTGCTGTGTAACGGCTGAATCACGGCCATGGTGCGAGGTCTTGCCCTGCTGCGACACTCGCCCTACGCTGACGCCACTTTCGTGGATCGATAAAAGTTTCGGGGAGCCGACGTGGTGACAATGGCGGATGTGGCCGCGAGGGCGGGAGTCACCAAGCAGACCGTCTCCAACGTGGTCTCGGGCAAGAAGGTACGGCCGGAGACCCTGGTGAAGGTGAACAAGGCGATCGCCGACCTCGGCTACAAGCCGAACCTGGTGGCGCGCTCGCTGCGCACCGGCAGCACGTCAACCGTGGGGCTGTTCGTGCCGTCGGTGGCCAACCCCTTCTATTCGGAGGTGGTCGAGGAGGTGGAGAACCTCCTGGTCGGCCACGGATACAACCTGCTGCTCGCCACGACGCGCGACGATCCCGACTACACCCGGGCCCACCTGGAGAACCTCGCCGCGCGCTCGGTGGACGCACTGCTGGTCGCCTGTGACAACGGCGTCGCACAGCAGATCCCGATGCTCGTCGAGGCCGCCTTCCCGGTCGCGCTGTTCGCCTGGGAGGGGGACCCGCCGACCACGCTGCCGGTGGTGTCCATCGACTACGAGCACGCCGGGTTCCTGGCCGGGCGCTACCTGAGGGATCTCGGCCACCGGAACGTCGCGGTGATCGCCGATCTCCCCGCGCACTCACCGCGCGTGGCCGGGTTGCGCCGGGCGTTCACCGACGACGGGCTGGCCATCGACGACAGCAAGGTGTTCGCCTGCACCAGGGACGACGCCGTCGGCGGGTTCGACATGGGCCGTGCGGCACTGGAGGCGGATCCGGAATTGACGGCGATCTTCGCCACCCACGACATCCTGGCCCTCGGGGCCATCGAGGCGGTGGTCGAGTCCGGGCGGGGGGTCCCCAGTGACGTCAGCGTCGTCGGCTTCGACGACATCGCCCAGGTCGGACGGATCCAACCAGCGCTGACCACGATCACCGTCCCGAAGCGGGAGATGGCCCAGCAGGCCGTCGAGCTGCTGCTGCGCGCCGTCGACTCCGGCCGGCCGCCGACCAACGTCTTAACGCTACTGCGCCCGACCCTGACCATCCGGGACAGCAGCGCCCCGCCCCGGGCGACCGAATAGCGCCGGGCACCACTCGACCTGCACGTCACCCCCGTGAGTGGCCGGGACGGTCCTGCCGGACCGGCTTCCCGCCACCGCTACGAGTTGCGACAGAAAGCACCTCCACTGATGAGAGACCTCGACCCCAACGCGTACGTCGAAGACCGGTCGCCGGGCACCGGACGGCTGCGGCCGCGCGCCGCGTTCGCTTCCGACCTGCCCACGATCGCGCTCGACGGCGACTGGAGATTCCGGCTGGCGTCGGGGCTGGACGACCTCACCGGGGACTTCGCCGCGCCGGACTTCGACGACACCGCCTGGGACCTGCTCGCCGTGCCGTCCTGCTGGCAGATGACCGGCCTGCCCGGCGAGCCGCGCTACGGCGCCCCGGCCTACACCAACATCCTGTACCCGTTCCCGGTCGACCCGCCGCGGGTGCCCCGGCAGAACCCGACCGGCGAGTACCGCCGCGAGTTCGACGTTCCGGAAGGGTTCCCGGCATCGGCCGCGGTGCTCCGGTTCGAGGGCGTCGACTCCGCGTTCGCGGTGTGGCTCAACGGGATCCGGCTCGGCGACGGCAAGGGCAGCCGGCTGACCACCGAGTTCGACGTCCGTGCCGGTCTGCGGCCCGGTCGGAACGTACTCGCGGTCCGCGTGCACCAGTGGTCGTCCGGCAGCTACCTGGAAGACCAGGACATGTGGTGGCTGTCCGGGATCTTCCGGTCGGTGTCCGTGGCCGCCCGCGGTGTCGAGGACTTCTTCGTCCACACCGCCTACGACCACACGACGGGGCAGGGCACCCTGGCCGTCGACGTCACCGCCCCTACCCGGGTGTTTCTGTCGGTGCCCGAGCTCGGCATATCCGCCGCCGATCCGGCCGGCCCGCACGTGATCGACGGCATCGAGCCCTGGTCGGACGAGCAGCCGCGCCTGTACACGGGGGAACTGGTCTCCGAAGCCGGGGAGCGGATACCGCTGCGCATCGGCTTCCGCACCGTGGCCGTCGCGGACGGCGTCCTGACCGTGAACGGCAGGCCGATATCCCTGCGGGGCGTCAACCGCCACGAATGGCATCCGCTGACGGGACGGACCCTGACCGAGGACACCATGGTGGCCGACGTGCTGCTCATGAAGCAGCACAACATCAACGCGGTGCGCACCGCCCACTACCCACCCGACCACCGTTTCCTGGACCTGTGCGACAAGCACGGCCTGTGGGTGTTCTGCGAGGGCGACCTCGAGACGCACGGCTTCGAACCCGGCGGCTGGCGGCGCAACCCCAGCGACGACCCCGCGTGGCGCGAGGCCTACCTGGACCGGGCCGCGCGGCTGGTGGAACGCGACAAGAACCACCCCTCCGTCATCGTCTGGTCGCTGGGGAACGAGTCCGGCACCGGAGCCAACCTGGCCGCCGCGGCCGCGTGGATCCGGCAGCGCGACGACAGCCGCCTGATCCACTACGAGGGCGACTTCGCGAGCTGCGCGTACGTCGACCTGTACTCCCGCATGTACATCGGTGTGGACGAGCTGGCCGCCGTGGGACGCGGCCAGGAGGCGCCGACGGCGGATCCGGCCGACGACGCACACCGCCGCGCCCTGCCGGCCGTCCTGTGCGAGTACGGACACGCCATGGGCACCGGCCCCGGCGGGCTGTCCGAGTACCAGCAGGTCATCGAGGCACATCCGCGCCTGGCCGGTGGATTCATCTGGGAGTGGATCGACCACGGGATCGCCCGGCTCACCGGGCAGGAGGACCCCCACACGTTCTACGCCTACGGCGGCGACTTCGGCGAGGAGGTCCACGACGGCAATTTCGTCGCCGACGGACTGCTCTTCCCCGACCGCACGCCGTCGCCGGGCCTGGTCGAGTACAAGAAGGTCATCGAACCGGTCCGGATCCACATCGACCCGGCGACCAGGCAGATCGGCGTGCACAATCTGCACCACGTCCGCGACAGCGGCTACCTGGACTTCCGGTGGACCGTCGAGGACGGCGGCGAGCCGGTGGGCTCCGGCGGCCTGACCGTGCCCGCGACCGCTCCGGGCGCGACGACGACCGTCGCATGGCCCGCCGACGTCACCGCCGCGCTCGATGCGGCGCGCAAGAACGACTCCGGCCACGAGGTGTGGCTGACCGTGACCGCGGTGCTCGCCGCCGACGAGACCTGGGCCGGGGCCGGTCACGAGATCGCCTGGGCCCAGGGGCTGGTCGTGGCTCCGGCCGCCTCGCCCGTCCCCTTCACGCCGGCGCCGGCGATCGCCCACGACGGGTACATCGCACTGGGTCCCGCGCGGTTCGACGCCCGCACGGGGGTGCTGATACGGCTCGGCGACCTGGAGCTCGACGGTCCGAGGCTGGACGTCTGGCGGGCCCCGATCGACAACGACCTGCTCAGCGCCTTCGGCGAGCAGCAGATCGGCGCTTGGCTCGCCGCCGGACTGCACCGGATGCGCCACGATGTCCTGGTTGTCGAGCCCGACGCGTCGGGACTGACGGTCATCGCCCGGCTGGCCGCCGCCGGATCCTCCTCCGCGCTCGGCGTGGTCTACCGGTGGACGGCCTGCGACACACCGCATACGGCGGGCCAGGCCCGGCTCCGGCTGGAAGCCGTCGTCACCCCCGACGGCCCATGGCCGGTGCCGCTGCCCCGACTGGGCGTCGCGATGTCGCTGCCCGGCACCGACGCCGAAGTCGAGTGGTTCGGTCCCGGCCCCGGTGAGGCGTACCGCGACTCCCGCGCCGCGGCCCGCGTCGGCCGCCACCTGTCGACCGTCTCGGCGATGCAGATCCCTCAGGTCCGCCCGCAGGAGAACGGCAACCGCCACCAAGTCCGCCGCGCCAGGATCACGACCCCGGACGGCACCCTGCTCATCACCGGCGACCCGGTCATCGACCTGACCGTTCGCCCCTGGAGCACCGAAGCCCTTGCCGCCGCGGCCCACCAGCACGACCTGGTCCGCGACGGCAGACTCCATCTGCACCTCGACCACGCCCACCACGGCCTGGGCAGCACGGCCTGCGGCCCGGGCCCGTCGGCGCCGCACGTCCTGGCCGCGGTCACCACCGCGTTCGGCGTGGAGTTCGGCACCAGCCGGTAGACGGGCCTTGCCCGCCCGCCCACCGGCCATCCAGCAAGTCCGCCCCTGTCACAGAAGGTTCCTCACATGAACAGCACCACCATACGCACCCGCAGACTCCTGACGATCACCACCGCGGCGCTCCTCGTGGCCGGCCTCGGCGCGTGCAGCAGCACCGAGAGCAGCTCCGACAACTCGGAGAAGAGCCAGGCCGGGCCGGTGAAGATGGAGTTCTGGGGCTGGGCCGGCTACGAGAAGATCGTCGACCAGTGGAACGCCGCCCACCCGGACGCCAAGGTCACCTTCAAGAAGATCCCGTCGGGCCCCAAGGGCGGCTACGCCCAGATCAACAACGCGATCACCGCCGGCAAGGGCCCGTGCCTGGCCCAGATCGAGTACCAGACCATCCCGTCGATGCTCGTGAAGAACTCGGTCATGGACATCACGAAGTACGCGAGCGACGGCATGGACAAGTACGTCCCGTCGGCCGTCTCCTCCTCCAGCGTCGGCGGCAAGATCTACGGGGTTCCGGTGGACGTCGGCCCGATGGTCCTCTTCTACCGCAAGGACCTGTTCGCCAAGTACGGCATCAGCAAGCCGCCGGCCACCTGGGCCGAGTACAAGGCCGACGCCGAGAAGGTCACCGCCGCCGACCCCGGTGTGAAGATCGGCCCCATGCTCGGCGACGGCGGCAGTTTGGCGTCCTTCACCCTGCAGACCGGCCAGTCCTGGTACTCGGCCAAGGGAGACAGCTGGACCGTCAGCATCGACAACCCCGGCACCCGCAAGGTCGCCTCCTACTGGCAGGACCTGAAGGACAAGGGTCTGGTGTCGAAGACCGGCAGCGCCTGGGACCCGCAGTTCAACAAGGCCTCCGAAGCCGGCAAGGTGCTGACGTTCGTCAGCCCGGCCTGGGCCGCCGGCGGTCTGAAGTCGGACCTGAAGGACCTGGCCGGCAAGTGGAGCGTCGCCCCGATGCCGACCTGGGAGGCCGGCGACGGCAAGAGCGCCAGCGGCGGCGGCTCGGCCACCTCGGTGATGACCGGGTGCAAGACGCCCCGCGAAGCAGTGCAGTTCGCCGATTTCCTGTCCAGTGACCCGCAGGCCGTGAAGACGGGCATCGAAGGCGGGCTGTACCCGGCGTCGAAGGCCGGACAGGAAGACCCGGCACTCACGGGGGGCGACCCGTACTTCGGCGGCCAGAAGGTCGGTGACGTGTACAAGGCCTCCGCCGCGCAGGTGCCCAGCACGTGGACCAACGGCCCGACCTTCCAGCAGGTCGAGTCGGACTTCACCGGTGCCATCGGTCAGGGCACCCTGCCGGACGCGGTCACCAAGGTCCAGGCCTCGACGGTCGCCGCGATCAAGAAGCTCGGACTGTCGGTGACCAACGGCTGAGGCAGCGGAACTCCAGCCGCCCCGAAGGATTCCCGCGGCCGCCCGTATCCGGCGCCGCGGGAACCCGCTTCCTGACGACGAACCGCCCAGCGAGGTTTCCATGAGCAGTCCCAGCAGCACCCGGACCGCGTCACCACCGCGGCCGGCGCCCGCGGCCACCCGCCGCGACTCCCCCGCCGGCCGGGCTCGGCGCACCGGCCGCCGTACCGCGTTGACCGCGTCGGGTTTCCTGGCGCCGTTCGCGGTGCTCTTCCTGACCATGATGGTCGCGCCGATCTGTTACGCGATCTACCAGAGCTTCTTCACCGTCCATCGCGCGGGGCTGTTCGGCGGTGCGCGGACCACGGAGTTCGCGGGACTGTCCAACTACGCCGACGCCTTCAGCGACCACGACTTCATCGCGTCGATCGTCCGGGTCGTGCTGCTGGGCTGCGTCCAGGTCCCGGTCATGCTCGGCCTCGCCCTCCTGCTCGCGCTCCTGCTGGACTCCCGCTCGGCCCGGCTGCGGAAGGCCTACCGGCTCACGTTCTTCCTGCCCTACGCGCTGCCGGGTGCGATCGCCGCGGTGATGTGGTCCTTCCTCCTGGTGAAAGACCTCTCGCCGTTCACCGGACCGCTGTCCCACATCGGGATCCACACCGACTTCCTGTCGCCGTCGTGGGTTCCGGCCTCGATCGGGAACATGCTCACGTGGGGCTGGACCGGCTACAACATGCTGATCATCTACTCCGCGCTGCAGACGATCCCCGCCGAGGTGATGGAGGCCGCCGCGCTCGACGGCTGCACCGGATGGCGTCTGGCGTGGGCGGTGAAGATCCCGCTGGTGCGTCCCGCGCTGGTGCTGACCACGGTCTTCTCCATCATCGGGACGGCGCAGATGTACACCGAGCCGGCGGTGCTGGTCAGCGCACGCATCCCGGGCGTCGACCCGAAGTTCTCCCCGATCATGAACACGACCCTGGGCATGGACGTGGGCGGCCAGAACCTGGCCGCCGCCGAGTCCGTCGTGCTCGCGCTGATCACCCTCGTGCTCTCGTTCGGATTCCTCAAGTACAACCAGCGCAAGGGAGCGATGGCATGAGCGTGATTCCGGCCGGCCGACCGACCCGACCGCCCCGCCGCGGCAGCGACATCGCGAGCAAGGCCGTCGTCAACGGCGTGCTGGGCCTGATGGCCCTGTACACGCTGATCCCGCTGTGGTGGCTGTTCGTCTCCTCGACCAAGGAATCGGGCTACCTCTACACCGGTACGCCGCTGTGGTTCTCCCACTTCGACCTGGTCACCAACATCAGGAACGTGTTCAGCTTCGAGGACGGCATCTTCCCCACCTGGCTCGCCAACAGCGCGCTGTACAGCCTCGTCGGCGCCACCGTCGGCACCCTGCTGTCCGCGATGGCCGGCTACGCGCTGTCCAAGTTCACCTTCCGCGGCCGCGAAAGCGTGTTCAACGTCATCCTCGCCTCGGTTCTCATCCCGGCGCCGATGTTCGCCCTGCCGTTGTTCCTGCTCATGGCCAAGCTGGACATCACCAACTCCTACTGGTCGGTGCTGCTGCCGAGCTGTGTCAGCCCGTTCGGCGTCTACCTGTGCCGGATCTTCGCCGCGTCGTCCGTCCCGGACGAACTGCTTGAGGCCGCACGGCTCGACGGAGCAGGCGAACAGCGCACCTTCTTCCGGATCGCCCTGCCGCTGATGTCCCCGGCACTGGTGACCGTCTTCCTGTTCCAGTTCGTCGCCATCTGGAACAACTACCTGCTGCCCTCGCTCATGCTCAACACCCCCTCACTGCAGCCCGTCACGGTGGGCCTGGTGCAGTGGCGCGCGGAGTACGCCAGCGGAGTGCCGATACTGCTGCCGATCACCGGTGCGTTCCTGTCGCTGATCCCTCTGCTCGTCGCCTTCATCAGCATGCAGCGGTTCTGGCGCAAGGGCCTGACCGCAGGCGCCGTCAAGTAGCGCCTCCCCTGCCCCACACCCCCGTCCTGAACTGCAAAGGAACACTGAATTGCCCCGCGCCCACGTCATTCTCGACAAGCAGGCCGTCATCGCTCCTGTCCGACGCCGCACCTTCGGCTCGTTCGTCGAGCACCTGGGCCGCTGCGTGTACACCGGGCTCTACGAGCCGGAACACCCGAGCGCGAACGACGACGGGTTCCGTATGGACGTCGTCGAACTGGTCAGGGAGCTGGGTACCAGGACCGTCCGCTACCCGGGCGGCAACTTCGTCTCCGGCTTCCGCTGGGAGGACTCGGTCGGCCCACGCGACAAGCGCCCGGTGCGCCGCGACCTCGCCTGGCATTCGCTGGAGTCGAACCAGGTCGGCCTGGACGAGTTCGCCCGCTGGCTCAAGCTCACCGACTCCGAGATGATGCTCGCGTTGAACCTCGGCACGCGGGGCATCCTGCCCGCCCTGGACCTGCTCGAGTACGCCAACCACCCCTCCGGTACGGCGCTGTCGGACCTGCGTGTCGCCAACGGCACACCGGAGCCGCACGACGTGCGCATGTGGTGCCTCGGCAACGAGATGGACGGACCCTGGCAGACCGGCTTCCTGACGGCCGACGACTACGGCAAGCTCGCCGCCCGTACCGCCGGCGCGATGAAGATGGCCGACAAGGACCTCGAACTCGTGGTCTGCGGCTCCTCCAACTCCGGGATGCCGACCTTCGGCGACTGGGAGCGCACGGTGCTCGAGCACACCTACGACCACGTCGACTACGTCTCCTGCCACGCCTACTACCAGGAGCACGACGGCGACCTCGGCTCCTTCCTCGCCTCGGCGACCGACATGGACTACTTCATCGACACCGTCGTCGCGACCGCCGACCACGTGGGCTACAAGAAACGCTCCAACAAGAAGATCAACATCTCGTTCGACGAGTGGAACGTCTGGTACCAGAAGGAGCACGCGGAGTCCGACGAGGTCAACGACGAGTGGCGGCACGCCCCCCGGCAGCTGGAGGACGTCTACTCGGTGGCGGACGCCGTCGTCGTCGGCAACCTGCTGATGACGCTGCTCAAGCACAGCGACCGCGTCACCTCGGCCTCGCTCGCGCAACTGGTCAACGTGATCGCGCCGATCATGACCGAGCCCGGCGGCCCGGCCTGGCGGCAGACGACCTTCTACCCCTTCTCGATCACCAGCCGGCTCGCCTCTGGTGCAGTGATCCGGCCCGTGATCGAGGCGCCGGTGTACGAGACGGCGCGCCACGGCGAGGCATCCGTCATCGACGCCGTCGCGACCGTCGACGAGGACCGGGCCGCGGTCTTCCTCGTCAACCGCGACCTGGAGGAGGCCGCGCAGGTCACGATCGACGTGCGTGGCCTCGGCTCGTCGCGCGTCGTCGAGGCGGTCACGCTCGCCGACTCCGACGTGTACGCGAAGAACACACTCACGGAGCAGAACCGCGTGACCCCGACGGCGAACACGACCGCGAAACTCGCCGACGGCGTGCTCACCGTCGAACTGCCACCGGTGTCGTGGACCGCCATCGCGCTTGGCTGAGTACCGCAACCGCCTGACGGCGGGCGTGGAAAAGGGCTCTGATCGACATTTCGGGATCGCCGAGTGTGACGGCTCACGGCGTCGAGGTCCCTGCGCAGCCTGGACCTGGCGCCGGACCCGTGAGCCGTCAGACGGCCTTCGCCAGATCAACTAGACATTGAAGCGGAACTCCACGACGTCCCCGTCCTGCATGACGTACTCCTTGCCCTCCATGCGGGCCTTGCCCTTCGCGCGGGCCTCGGCGACCGAGCCGGTCTCGACCAGGTCGGCGAAGGAGATGACCTCCGCCTTGATGAAGCCCTTCTGGAAGTCGGTGTGGATGACACCGGCGGCCTCGGGGGCGGTGGCGCCCTTCTTGATGGTCCAGGCGCGGGATTCCTTGGGGCCGGCCGTGAGGTACGTCTGCAGGCCGAGGGTCTTGAAGCCCACGCGCGCGAGGGTCGCGAGGCCGGGCTCCTCGGCGCCGACGGACTCCAGGAGCTCCATCGCGTCCTCCTCGTCCAGCTCGGCGAGGTCCGCCTCCAGCTTGGCGTTGAGGAAGATCGCCTCGGCGGGGGCGACCAGGGCGCTCTGCTCGGCCTTGAACGCCTCGTCGGTCAGCTCGTCCTCGTCGACGTTGAAGACGTAGAGGAAGGGCTTCGTGGTCAGCAGGTGCAGGTCGTGCAGGAGCTCCTCGTTGCCGGAGCCCTGGACGATGCCCTGTGAGAAGAGCGTGTCGCCCTTCTCCAGGATCTCCTTCGCCGCCTCGACGGCCGCGACCTTCGCCACGACGTCCTTCTTGATCCGCGACTCCTTCTGCAGGCGCGGCAGGACCTTCTCGATCGTCTGGAGGTCCGCGAGGATCAGCTCGGTGTTGATCGTCTCGATGTCGTCCTTGGGCGAGACCTTGCCGTCGACATGGACGACGTTCTCGTCCTTGAAGGCGCGGATGACCTGGCAGATCGCGTCGGACTCACGGATGTTCGCGAGGAATTTGTTGCCGAGGCCCTCGCCCTCCGAGGCGCCCTTCACGATGCCCGCGATGTCGACGAAGTCGACGGTCGCCGGGAGGATCCGCTGCGAGGAGAAGATCTCGGCCAGCTTGGTGAGGCGCGCGTCGGGGACGCCGACGACGCCCACGTTGGGCTCGATCGTGGCGAACGGGTAGTTGGCCGCCAGCACGTCGTTCTTGGTCAGGGCGTTGAACAGGGTCGACTTGCCGACATTCGGCAGACCGACGATTCCGATCGTGAGCGACACGTTGCGACTTCCCGTAGTCAGAAGGGCCAGTGGGCCGGTTCCCGTAGTGAGCGGGCCGGGGGCGGGCCGGGGGCCGGCCGATGCCCCAGTTTACGGCGTGCGCGAGGCCGCCCCCACGGGCCTGTCGAACGCGTGGCCAAGCTCCGCCCCACGGCGTGTCCGACACCTGATTCGGCACATAAACCGACCTAAGTTGGTCCGGTGGAGCAACACAGGACACGCCCCCCGAACCGAGCCGTGCGACACGAACCGCCGCCGCCCCTTCCACCCCAGGCGGGCCGGGAAGGACGCCGCAGAGCCCCACGCCCCACGGCGGACCCCACACGCACCGCCCGAGCCGCACAAACCAACCGAACCAACCGGACCGGCCGGACCGGGCTGGCCGGCTGCGGGGAACGGGGCTCGGGGCGGCGGATGCCGAATCCCCGGCTCACCGGGCTGGGCGCGGGGCTGTTCGGCGGGGCGTCGATGTTGGTGGCGGGGTTCCTGGACCAGCTGCTCTTCGGGGCCTCGCTGACGGTGTACGGCGTGCTGTTCCTGCCCGTATGTCTGCTGACCGCCCTCTGGGTGCGCGCGGCCGACCTGCTGTCCGCGCCCGTGATCGCGCCGATCGCCTTCGCCCTGGGGCTCCTGCCCGTGGCCGGGGGCGGGAACGGGACCGAGGAGCGGCTGATGGGGCTGGTGACGGCCCTCGCCACCCAGGTCGGCTGGCTCTACGGCGGGACTCTCCTGGCCGCCCTGACCATCCTGACCCGCGGACTGCGCCGAGCGGCCGCCCGCCGCCACCTCGCGAACCGCCGCTAGCCGGCCGATCGCAGGGCCTCCGGCCCGGTCGCGGGGCCTCCGGCCCGGTCGCGGGGGTCCGGGGCTCGGCCGCGGGGGGTCCGGGGCTCGGCCCCAGCGCCTCCGGGGCGGAGTCAGTCGCCCTTCGCCGCCCGCATCGCCGCTCCGACGATTCCCGCGTTGTTCTGCAGCTGCGCCGGGACGATCTCCGCCTTGATGCCCTCGATGAGGTGCAGGAACTTCTCCGACTTGCGGCTGACGCCGCCGCCGATGATGAACAGCTCGGGCGAGAAGAGCATCTCGACGTGGGCGAGGTACTTCGTGACGCGGCGGGCCCAGTGCTCCCAGGTCAGCTCGCCGTCCTCCTTGGCCTTGCTGGAGGCGCGCTTCTCGGCGTCGTGCCCGTGCAGCTCCAGGTGGCCGAGCTCGGTGTTGGGGACGAGGACGCCGTCGGCGAAGAGGGCACTGCCGATACCCGTGCCGAACGTCAGCAGGATCACCGTGCCGCTGCGCTCACGGCCCGCGCCGAACGCGATTTCGGCGACCCCCGCCGCGTCCGCGTCGTTGACCACCGTCACCGGCAGCCCGCCCAGCCGCTCGCTGAACAACGCGCGCGCGTCCGTGTCGATCCAGCTCTTGTCGACGTTGGCCGCCGTACGGATCGTGGAGCCGCCGGTGACCACCCCGGGGAAGGTCAGCCCGACGGGGCCGGTCCAGCCGAAGTGCTCCACGACCTCCTTGACCCCGTCGGCCACGCTCTCGGGCGTCGCCGGATGCGGGGTGAGCACTTTCAGGCGCTCCTGAGCCAGGTCGCCCATGTCCAGGTCCACAGGGGCGCCCTTGATCCCGGATCCGCCGATGTCCACGCCGAAGATCTGCATGGCCCTACGTTACGACGACCGACTGACGGTCACTCGGCCACGGGTCCCGAGGAGCCCTCGGCACCGCTGCCGCCGCGCTCCGCGACCAGCGCCGCCGCCTCCTCGCGCAGGTCCCTGCGGAGCTCCTTGGGCAGCGAGAACGTGATGTGCTCCTCGGCCGCCTTGACGAGCTCGACGTCCCCGTACCCGCGCTCGGCGAGCCAGCCCAGGACCTCCTCGACGAGGACCTCCGGGACGGAGGCGCCGGAGGTGACGCCCACCGTCGTCACACCGTCCAGCCAGGCCTCGTCGATCTCGCTCGCGAAGTCCACGAGGTAGGCCTCGCGGGAGCCGGCGAGCTTGGCGACCTCGACGAGCCGCTTGGAGTTGGAGGAGTTGCGCGAGCCGACCACGATGACCAGCTCGGCCTCCGCGCCCATCTGCTTCACCGCGAGCTGACGGTTCTGCGTGGCGTAGCAGATGTCGTCGCTGGGCGGCGAGACGAGCTGCGGGAACTTCTCCTTCAGGGCGTCGACGGTCTCCATGGTCTCGTCGACGGAGAGGGTGGTCTGGGAGAGCCACACGATCTTCGACGGGTCGCGGACCTCTACCTTGGCGACGTCCTCGGGGCCGTCGACGAGCTGGATGTGGTCGGGGGCCTCGCCGGAGGTGCCGATGACCTCCTCGTGGCCCTCGTGCCCGATCAGGAGGATGTCGTAGTCCTCACTGGCGAAGCGGACGGCTTCCTTGTGGACCTTGGTGACGAGCGGGCAGGTCGCGTCGATGGTGGCGAGGCGCCCGCGCGCCGCCTCTTCGTGGACGACGGGGGCGACGCCGTGCGCGGAGAACATGACGATGTTGCCCGGCGGGACCTCCTCGGTCCGCTCGACGAAGATGGCGCCCTTGTTCTCCAGGGTCTGCACGACGTACTTGTTGTGGACGATCTCGTGGCGGACGTAGACCGGGGCCCCGTACTGCTCCAGGGCCTTCTCGACGGCGATCACGGCACGGTCGACGCCCGCGCAGTAGCCCCGGGGAGCGGCGAGCAGGACACGGCGGCGGCCAGGCGAAGCAGTCATGCGTCCCATCGTAAGGCCGCCTCCAGGGGGTCGAAGATCCCCGAGGGGTGAAGGGTTGGCGTCCACTGCGTTGTCAGTCGTGGCCGTTACTCTCGGGCGCATGGCTGTGAACACGTCCGCGGACGCCCCGCTGCCCGTCGGCGAGGTGTCGCGGCTCATCGGGAGCTGGATCGAGCGGCTCGGCGCGGTGTGGGTCGAGGGGCAGATCACCCAGTTGTCGCGGCGCCCGGGTGCGGGCGTCGTGTTCTTGACGCTGCGGGATCCGTCGCACGACATCTCCGTGAGCGTGACCTGCTACCGGCAGGTCTTCGACGCGGTCGCGGGCGTCGTCGGCGAGGGCGCGCGGGTCGTCGTCCACGCGAAGCCGGAGTGGTACGCGCCGCGGGGGCAGTTGTCGCTGCGCGCCGTGGAGATACGGCCGGTGGGGGTCGGGGAGCTGCTGGCGCGGCTGGAGCAGTTGAAGAAGTCGCTGGCCGCGGAGGGCCTCTTCGCCCCGGCGCGGAAGAAGCCGCTGCCCTTCCTGCCGCAGCTCGTCGGGCTGGTGTGCGGGCGGGCCTCCGCCGCCGAGCGGGACGTGCTGGAGAACGCACGGCACCGCTGGCCCGCCGTCCGCTTCGAGGTGCGCAATGTCGCCGTCCAGGGTGTGCACGCGGTGACACAGGTCGTCCAGGCCGTCAAGGAGCTCGACGCGCTCGACGACGTGGACGTGATCATCGTGGCGCGCGGGGGTGGCAGCGTCGAGGACCTGCTGCCCTTCTCGGACGAGCAGCTGGTGCGGGCGGTCGCGGCTTGCCGCACGCCGGTCGTCTCGGCGATCGGGCACGAGCCGGACAACCCGCTCCTCGACCATGTGGCCGACCTGCGCGCCTCGACGCCGACCGACGCCGCGAAGAAGGTCGTACCCGACGTCGGCGAGGAGCTGGAGCGGGTGCGGATGCTGCGCGGGCGGGCACGGCGGTGCGCGGAGGCGTTGGTGGAGCGGGAGGAGCGCGGGTTGGCGCAGGCGCTCGCGCGGCCCGTCATACAGGATCCGCACCGGATGGTCGACGAGCGGGCCGACCAGGTCGCCTCGCTCGTGGACCGCACCCGGCGCACGCTCGGTCACCTCCTGGACCGCGCCGACTCCGAGCTGACGCACACCCACGCGCGCGTGGTGGCCCTGTCGCCGGCCGCGACGCTGCGGCGGGGGTACGCGGTGCTGCAGAAGGCGGACGGGCACGTGGTCCGGGATCCGGGCGAGGTGGCGGCTGCCGAGGTGCTGCGCGCGCGGGTCGCCGAGGGCGAGTTCACCGTGAGCCGGGTCGACGGCCAGTAACCGAAGGCCGGCAACCGACGGCCGGACAGCGGCAGCCGGGGAAACGACGACTGGGAAACGACGACTGGGAATGGGTGCATGACGAGCAGGACGGACGAGGCGCTCGGGTACGAGCAGGCCCGCGACGAGCTGATCGATGTCGTACGGCGTCTGGAGGCGGGGGGTACGACGCTGGAGGAGTCCCTCGCCCTCTGGGAGCGCGGCGAGGAGCTGGCCAAGGTGTGCCGGCGCTGGCTGGAGGGTGCGCGGGCGCGGCTCGACGCGGCGCTGGCCGAGGAGGAGGAGTCCTCGGACGAGAAGTGACCCGGCCTCGACCGGTCCCGCTGACCGGCTGACGTACGGGCCGGCTGACGTACGGGCCAGCTGACGTACGGGCCGGCTGACGTACGGGCCGGCTGGCCTACGGGGCGGTGGATGTGAAGCAGATCACCTCGGCCCGCCTTTTGTTGAACCTTGAACATCCCTGCCGTACCGTCGGTGTCGTCAGCCGATCCGGACCACGGTCCGGTACTGGATCCGGACCGGATCCGGACGCCTCCCCAAGGAAGTTCACGCATGTCTCTCGTTCTTGACGCCGCCGCCCAGGACCTGCTGTTCCGCGAGGCCCGCACCGCGAACACCTTCACCGACGAGCCGGTGACCGACGAGCAGGTCCAGGCGATCTACGACCTCGTCAAGTACGGCCCGACGGCGTTCAACCAGAGCCCGCTGCGCATCACCCTGGTCCGCTCCGCCGAGGCCCGCGAGCGCCTGGTGAAGCACATGGCCGAGGGCAACCAGCCCAAGACCGCCGCCGCCCCGCTGGTCGCGATCCTCTCCGCGGACAACGAGTTCCACGAGGAGCTGCCGGCCCTGCTCCCGCACTTCCCGCAGGCCAAGGACCTCTTCTTCAGCGAGCGCCCGGCCCGTGAGGGCGCCGCCTCGCTGAACGCCGCGCTGCAGGCCGCCTACTTCATCATCGGCGTCCGCGCCGCCGGTCTCGCCGCCGGCCCGATGACCGGCCTGGACTTCGCGGGCGTCCAGAAGGAGTTCCTGGACGACGACCACACCCCGCTGGTCGTCGTCAACATCGGCAAGCCGGGCGAGGACGCCTGGTTCCCGCGTTCCCCGCGCCTGGCGTACGACGAGGTCGTCACCACCGTCTGAGACCAGTGACACAAGGTCCAGCGACATACGAAGAGGCCCCCGGCGCCCCCGCGCGCCGGGGGCCTCTTCGTGCGTCAGGGGCGCTCACGCCAGCTTCAGCGCCGCGGCCATCGTCGACAGCTGCTCGAAGGACCCCGTGCCCGCGACGACCGTGGTCGAGCCACTGGCGTCCTGCAGGACGAGCGCGTCGTAGCGGCCGCCGGTGTAGCGGGTCCAGGCGCGGCCGCCGATCTGCTCGGTGACCTTGGTCGCGGTCGAGCCCTGGCTGGCCTCGTCGATGAACTGCGCGCGCTTCTGAGTGGACTGCTCGATCGTCACGTACTCCCCGTCGGGGGCGTGGAAACCGAGGTGCCAGGCGTCGAAGTCGGCACCCTGGAAGCGCACCGAGGTCGCCTTCCAGGTGTCGGGCAGGCCCTCGGGCGCGGCCACCGGGTACGACGCCGCGCGACGCGCCGTGAGGAGTTCGACGCGGTAGTCGACCCGCTTGACGTCGGGAGCACGGTCGTCGTGGGGAATGAAGAGGTATATGACCCACGCCGCGATCATGATCAGCCCCAGGGAAAGGATCATGTCCCGGGCCGTCTTCTGCTTGCCGTTCGAACCTGCCACGCCCTCTATCGTCGCAGGTGCCCGGCGCGCTCATCCGTGGGGTCCCCTGCTCATTTTGTCGGACTGACGATAGAGTCGAGGATCGAACCCTCATCCGGCCGTCGTCGTATCAGTCAGAAAGGTGCGCTCCGATGACCGAGCATCATCACTTGCCGTCCGAACTGGACGTCCCCTCCGAGGCCCCCGACCGCAACCTCGCCCTGGAGCTCGTCCGGGTGACCGAAGCCGCCGCCATGGCCGCGGGCCGCTGGGTGGGACGCGGCGACAAGAACGGTGCCGACGGCGCCGCGGTGCGCGCCATGCGGACCCTCGTCTCCACCGTGTCGATGAACGGCGTGGTCGTCATCGGCGAGGGCGAGAAGGACGAGGCCCCGATGCTCTTCAACGGCGAGCGCGTCGGTGACGGGACCGGGCCCGAGGTCGACATCGCGGTCGACCCGATCGACGGCACCACGCTGACGGCGAAGGGCATGCCGAACGCGATCGCCGTCCTCGCGGCCACCGAGCGCGGCGCGATGTTCGACCCGTCCGCCGTGTTCTACATGGACAAGCTCGTCACCGGCCCGGAGGCCGCCGAGTTCGTCGACATCAACGCGCCCGTCGAGGTCAACATCCGCCGGGTCGCCAAGGCCAAGCGGGCCACCCCGGAGGACGTCACCGTCGTCATCCTGGACCGGCCGCGGCACGAGGGCATCATCAAGGAGATCCGGGAGACCGGCGCGCGCATCAAGCTGATCTCCGACGGTGACGTCGCCGGCTCGATCCTGGCCCTGCGCGAGGGCACCGGCATCGACCTGCTGCTCGGCATCGGCGGCACCCCCGAGGGCATCATCTCGGCCTGCGCCGTCAAGTGCCTGGGCGGTGTCATCCAGGGCAAGCTGTGGCCCAAGGACGACGAGGAGCGTGCGCGGGCGATCGACGCCGGGCACGACCTCGACCGCGTGCTGACCACCGAGGACCTGGTGACCGGGGAGAACGTGTTCTTCGTCGCCACCGGGATCACCGACGGGGAGCTGCTGCGCGGGGTTCGGTACCGGTCGGAGACCGCGACCACGGACTCGATCGTGATGCGGTCGAAGTCCGGGACGGTGCGGCGGATCGACTCCGAGCACCGGCTGAGCAAGCTGCGCGCCTACAGCGCGGTGGACTTCGATCGGGCCAAGTGACCCCGCGCCACTGAAAAACCGAAAGCCGACAGCAAAGAAGCAGGGCGCCCCCGGTGCGGAGGGGGCGCCCCTCGCTTCTCCAGGGGACCCTGGGGCCTGTCCGGCGGATCATGCCGCAGACGCGGGGAATGGCACGGCCTCCCCCACTCTCGGCTTCGCTCGAGCGGGAGGTGCCCCCACCGGCGTTGTCGTCGGTTGCCGACGTCCGCGTCGACGCCCTCCTCCGCCTTGCGGCTGCACGCACCATTCCCCGCTCACCTGCGTCGATCAGGCGCCGCTGCTCTCCTGCGACTTGATCCGCCGGACAGGCCCTAGCTGTTCTGTCCCGGGAGGTTGTGGATGCGTGAGGCAGGTCTCGGCTGAGGGATCTTGAACAGGTGAGGGCCTTCCGGTTCGGTGTGGATTGCGACG